>JAJDXW010000193.1 GCA_022823045.1 Gammaproteobacteria bacterium | reverse complement strand
TCGTCTCGGCGCCGGCTCAATGCTTGGTGCTCATCCGGGGTGGGCATGATGCTCTCTCCTGTCTGCCTGTATCTTATGCAGACAGAAACTCTGCCATATCCCAACCCATTTTCAAAATCCCACAAATGAGACGTGCGCCCCGCGCCGGGCGGGCAGTTGACGGGCGCACGCGTTGCGGCTACCTTGCCGCGCCACTCGCGAGCGCCGCGGGCCGGCTTTCCGGCCGCGCCGCGACGGCGGACGAAGGCCCCATCCGGCGGGCCGCATTCGAGAGGTGTCGAGGTGGAGTTGACAGGCGCGGAGATCGTGGTCCGGTTCCTCAAGGACCACGGGGTTCGTTACATCTTCGGGTATCCGGGCGGGGCGGTGCTGCACATCTACGACGCCCTCTACAAGCAGAACGACGTGGAGCACATCCTCGTGCGTCACGAGCAGGGCGCGACCCACATGGCGGACGGCTACGCGCGAGTGACCGGCCAGGCCGGGGTGGTCCTCGTCACCTCGGGTCCCGGCGCGACCAACGCGGTGACGGGGATCGCGACCGCCCACATGGACTCCGCCCCGATGGTGGTGATCACCGGGCAGGTGCCGCGCCACGCGATCGGGAGCGACGCCTTCCAGGAAGTCGACTGCGTCGGCATCACCCGCCCCTGCGTCAAGCACAACTACCTGGTGAAGGACGCGGGCTCGCTCGCGCGCACCCTCCGGGAGGCGTTCTACGTGGCCGAGAGCGGGCGGCCGGGTCCGGTGGTGGTGGACATTCCGAAGGACGTGACCGCGGACAGCGCGTGGTACGAGTACCCGGACGAGGTCGCGATGCGCTCCTACAACCCGGTGACGCGCGGACACCCGGGCCAGATCCGCCAGGCCGCGGACCTCATCCTCTCCGCCCGGCGGCCGATGGTCTACACCGGTGGCGGGGTGGTGCTCGGGGACGCGTCCGAGGCGCTCGTCGACCTCACCCGATTCCTCGGGTACCCGATCACGAACACGCTGATGGGGCTCGGCGCGTTTCCCGGGACGGACCCGCAGTTCGTCGGCATGCTCGGCATGCACGGCACCTACGAGGCCAACATGGCCATGCACGAGTGCGACGTGCTCATCGCGATCGGGGCCCGCTTCGACGACCGGGTGGTGGGCGATCCGAAACAGTTCTGCCCCCACGCCCGGATCGTCCACGTCGACATCGACCCGTCCTCCATCTCGAAGACGATCCAGGTCGACGTCCCCATCGTCGGACCGGTGCGGGGGATCCTCGAGGACCTCGTCGCCGCGCTGCGCGAGAGCAACCGGCGTCCCGACGAGGCGGCCCTCGCGGCCTGGTGGAAGCGGATCGAGGGGTGGCGCGCCAACGACTGCCTTCGCTACGAACGCGACAGCGACCTCATCAAGCCCCAGTACGTCATCGAGAAGCTTTACGAGGTCACCGGCGGGGAGGCGTTCGTGACTTCGGACGTCGGCCAGCACCAGATGTGGGCGGCGCAGTTCTACCCGTTCGCCAAGCCCCGCCGCTGGGTGAACTCCGGAGGGCTCGGCACCATGGGGTTCGGCCTCCCGGCCGCGATGGGGGTGCAGTTCGCGTACCCCGACGCCCAGGTCGCGTGCATCACGGGCGAGGGGAGCATCGTGATGTGCATCCAGGAGCTCTCGTGCGCGAAGCAGTACCGGCTGCCGGTCAAGGTCGTGAACCTCAACAACCGCTACCTCGGCATGGTGCGCCAGTGGCAGGAGTTCATGTACGAGAACCGCGAGTCCGAGTCCTACCTCGATTCGCTCCCCGACTTCGTCAAGCTCGCGGAGAGCTTCGGCCACGTCGGCATGCTCGTCGAGCGCCCGGGCGACGTCGAGGGGGCGCTCCGCGAGGCGTTCGCGCTCAAGGACCGGCTCGTGTTCATGGACTTCATCACCGACCAGTCGGAGAACGTGTATCCGATGATGATGGCGGGCAAGGGCCAGACCGACATGGTCCTGCGCGAGCTCGCCTGAGCGATGCAGCGCCTCATCTCGATCCTGCTCGAGAACGAGCCGGGCGCCCTCGCCCGGGTCGCCGGGCTGTTCTCCGCGCGGGGCTACAACATCGAGTCGCTGAGCGTCGCGCCGACCGAGGATCCGACGATGTCGCGCCTCACCCTCGCGACGAACGGCGACGACGCCGTCATCGAGCAGATCACCAAGCAGCTCCACAAGCTCATCGACGTCATCAAGCTGGTCGACCTCACCGAGGGGCGCTACGTCGAACGCGAGCTGATGCTCATCAAGGTGCGGGCGAGCGAGCCGTGGCGGGACGAGGTGCGGCACCTCGCGGACATATTCCGGGGGCGGATCCTCGACGTGGCGGGGGCGAGCTTCGTCATCGAGCTGACGGGCTCCCGGCAGAAGCTCGACGCCTTCGTCGAGGCCCTCGACGAGCGGTGCATCCTGGAGGTCGTGCGCTCGGGAGCGATGGGCGTCGGCCGCGGAGACCGGAGTCTTCGCGCCTGATGGGCGCGCCCGCGGGCGATGATGCCCTGGATCCGGGAGGACCGGCTGGTCGACGAGAGCAGGAACTGACCGAGGTCGAGCGCCCGTGAAACGGCGGATGGATCAGGCTATGCTGGGCTCCCTCCACGTCCCTGCGGGAGCCCCCCGGACCGATCAGGCATGAACCCGGACCAGAAGAAGCGCAGGGGCATCTACCTGCTGCCGAACCTGCTGACGACGGCGGCGCTGCTGAGCGGGTTCTACGCCATCTACTTCGCCTTCCAGGGGCGGTTCGAGGCGGGGGCGATGGCGATCTTCGCGGCGATGGTGTTCGACTGGGCGGACGGCCGCATCGCGCGTGTCACGGGGACCGAGAGCGCGTTCGGGGCGGAGTACGACAGCCTGTCCGACATGGTCGCGTTCGGGATCGCGCCGGTCGTGCTTGCGGCCGCCTGGTCGCTCGATTCGTTCGGCAAGGCGGGGTGGCTCGCCGGGTTCTGCTTCACGGCCGCGACCGCCCTTCGCCTCGCCCGGTTCAACACCCAGGTCGGGGTAGCCGACAAGCGCTACTTCCAGGGGCTGCCGTGTCCGGCCGCCGCCGCGGTGGTGGCCGGTCTCGTGTGGGTCGGAGTGGACCGGGAGCTCGCGGGCGCGAGCCTCGTCCCGGAGACCTTCGCGGTGGTCATCCTGACGAGCCTGCTGATGGTGAGCAAGATCCGGTTCCGGAGCTTCAAGGAAGTCGACATCCGCGAGCGGGTCCACTTCGTCACCGTTCTCGTGGTCGTGCTCGTGTTCGCCCTGCTCGCGACCGATCCCGCGCTGCTCCTGTTTGCGGGATTCGGTCTCTACGCCCTGTCCGGACCGGTCGAGACCCTGATTCAGGTGCGCCGGGCCCGCCAGCGCCGGAGGATGGCCTCCGGCGAGAGGGTCCGCCGTCCGGACCGGTGATCACGGACGTGGAGCGGGGCCGCCTCCTCACCCGGATGGGGGTCACCGTCTACGTGCCCCGCGGCGCGCCGGAGGCACCGCACCCGGAGGCCGTCCCGGCGCCGGGCCCCGCGTCGGACCCGGTGTCATCCCCCATCGCACGGGCCCCCGCGGGCGGGGAATCCCCCGTGGCCGGCCCGGGGGGACCGATGACGGCTCCCGCCGCGAGGAGCGCGGTTCCGGTCTCCGCGCTCCCGTGGCCGGAGCTCGAGAGGGCGGTCGCGAGCTGCGTGGGTTGCGCGCTGCATCGTTCGCGCCGCAGCACGGTGTTCGGGGCGGGCGCCCGCGATGCCGACTGGATGGTGATCGGCGAAGGGCCGGGCGCCAACGAGGACCGCCAGGGCGAGCCCTTCGTGGGCCGGGCGGGGAGGCTCCTCAACGCCATGCTCTTCGCCCTCGGGCTCGCCCGCGAGCAGGTCTTCATCACCAATACGGTCAAGTGCCGCCCCCCCGGAAACCGCGACCCCGAGCCCGAGGAGACCGAGCGGTGCGGCCCCTTCCTCGATCGGCAGATCGACCTGCTTGCCCCACGCGTCATCCTCGCGGTGGGACGGGTCGCGGCGCAGGCCATCCTCGATACCAACGCCCCGCTCGCCCGCCTGCGGGGGCGCGAGCACGCGTACCCGAGGGGCGACCGGCGGGTCCCCGTCGTCGCGACGTACCATCCCGCCTACCTGCTGCGGACCCCGAGCGCCAAGCGGGCCGCCTGGGAGGACCTTTGTCTCGCACGCTCGATCGTGGGCCGGTCGCCGTAGAGGGGGCGACGGCCCGCCCGATGACCCCCGCCGATCTGCCGGCGGTCTCGGACATCGAGGCGTCCGCCTACCTCTTTCCGTGGTCGGAGCAGGTGTTCCGAACGTGTCTCCGGGCCGGCTACGCGTGCCGCGTGGCAGCGGAAGGGGACCGCGTGCGCGGGTACGGGATCCTGTCCCTGGCCGCGGTCGAGGCTCATCTGCTGAACCTGTGCATCGACCCCGCCGAGCAGGGCCGCGGTTGGGGCGGCTGGCTCCTGCGGCACCTGTTCGGGATCGCCCGGGTGCGGCGCGCGGAGAGGATGTTCCTCGAGGTGCGGCCCTCGAACCGGGCCGCGGTTCGCCTCTACGAGGGCCACGGCTTCGTCCACGTCGGGACCCGGCGCGGCTACTATCCGGCCGCGTGCGGGGGGCGGGAGGATGCGCGGGTGTACGCGCTGTCGTTGCGTCTCGAGGGCCAGGCGGTGGCGGACCGATGAACCAGGGTCACGAAGGGGAGTACTTCTTCGCGTTCGACATCGAGACGGTTCCCGACGTCGAGGCCGGGCGGCGGCTCCACGGGCTCGAAGGGCTCGACGACCCGAGCGTCGCCAAGGCCATGCGCCAACTCCGGATGCAGGAGAGCGGACAGAGCTTCGTGCGCCTGTACCTGCATCGGGTGGTGGCGGTGTCGGGCGTGCTCCGGCGGCGGGCGAGGCCCGGGGAGAGCGCGGACATCCGGATCTGGTCGCTCGGTGCGCCGGAGTCGAGCGAGAGGGACCTCGTCGAAGCCTTCTTCCGGCTCGTGGACCTCCGGGCGCCGACCCTCGTCACCTGGAACGGGGGCGGGTTCGACCTGCCGGTCCTCGTGTACCGGGCGCTCCACCTCGGGGTGAGCGCGGGCCGTTACTTCGAGACCCGCGACCCGGACTTCCGCTTCAACAACTACCTCAACCGATTCCACGAGCGCCATACCGACCTCATGGACGTATTCGCGAGCCATCAGCTCCGGGCCGCCGCCCCGCTCGAGGAGCTCTCGCGCTTCCTCGGGCTGCCCGGCAAGCAGGGGATGCGGGGCGAGGACGTGGAAGGACGGTACTTTGCCGGGGAGATCGGCGCAATCCGTGACTACTGCGAGGCGGACGCGCTCCTCATCTGGCTCATCCACCTTCGCTTCGACCGGCTCCGGGGGCGGCTCGACGACGCGGAGCTCGCCCAGGAGCTCGCCCTGGTGCGGGAGGCGGTGCGGGGCCGGGACCACCTCCAGGCGTTCGCGGACGTCCGTGAGCCGCGCTAGCGCGCATATATCACCGATGTTCGTCGCGAGGGCGCCAAGATGCTTGTGGTAGTGG
>JAJDXW010000034.1 GCA_022823045.1 Gammaproteobacteria bacterium | reverse complement strand
TCGACGATGGCGACCCTCCGGGACTGAAGCTCCACCGCCTCCCCGCCGGCCGGAAGCCGGCCTGCTGGCGCGGTACTTCGCGCTACCGCCGCCACCCGATCGACTTCTTCGTGTTCGGGGCGCGGGCGTGGCGGCGGGTGGACCCCGCGTCCTTCCGGCAGCTCGTCTGGACCACGGCGGACGCCGACCCGCGGCGCGGGCTCCCCTCCGACCACTGCCCGATCGCCGTCGACCTCGACTGAGTGGCCGCCGGCCGGGCAGCGGAAAGGGAGCCTAGTCGGCCGCCTGGGCCGGAGCGGGGGTACCGAGGGCCGCGAGCGGCCCGAGCTCGCGCTCGACCATCGGCCGGACCTCCGTCATCAGGCGCTCCATGCTGGTCATCGCCGCCGCATGGGACGAACCGCCGACCTGGAAGTGGAACATGATGTGCGAGGGCCGGGCCGTCCGGATCTCGGCGACGAGGCGCTCGGCGATCGTCTCGCAGTCGCCGACCAGGAGGTTCCCGGCGATCTCCTCGAGCGAGGGCTCGTTCGGCATCGGGACCTCGGTCATCATCGCCCCGTCCATCACCTCGGCGCGGCGGCGAAGGGCGGACGCGAGCCGCATCTGGTGCCGGGCGTTCTCGACGTAGGCGAGCGTCTCGGCGTGCGACTCCGTGACGCAGAGAAAGCGTTGGATCCCGAGGGGAAACGAATCGGGGTCGCGGCCCTCGGCCGCGTAGCTCGTGGCCACCCGCTCGCGCATCGTCTTCAGGTAGTCCGGCCCCAGCCAGCGTCCGGTGTACATCGGGACGTGTCCGCGCCGGGCGCACAGCCGATGGCCCGCCTCGTTGTCCCCCGCAATCCAGATCTCGGGAATGCCGTCGACGGGCCGGGCGCTGATGTGCGTGCTCGGCATCCGGTAGTGCCTCCCCTCGTACGAGAACGTCTCCTGCGTGAACGCGAGGTTCAGCATGTCGAGGAACTCCTCGAGCATCTCCTTCGCGTGGGCGAGGTCCCTCCCGAAGCGCTCGAACTCGTAGGTCTGGTAGCCGCTGCCGAGACCCAGCACGAGGCGCCCGTCGCTCAGGCAGTCCACCATCCCGATCTCGGCGAGCACCCGCGCCGGATCGTAGAGCGGGGCGACGATGACGGCGGGCGCGAGCCTGATCCGCGTCGTTTCGCCGGCGCACCGCGCCGCCATGACGAGGGGGGAGGGGCAGATGCAGTAGTTCGAGAAGTGATGCTCGGCAAACCAGGCGATTCCGAATCCGAGCTCGTCCGCATGCTTCACCTGCTCGAGATGCTCGTGGAAGACGCGTTGTGGGGGAGTGCCGCGCTCGCGGTACCCCATCAGTCCGAAATAGCCGAAGTCCATCTTCTGCTCCCGTGAATCAAGTGGCGCGGGGGATGACGTAGGGGCCTTCCGGGATCACCGCGATCCGGGGGTCGCGGTGGCGCTCCATGCTCTCGGCGACCGCGCGCTCGACCGAGGCAGCGGACCTCACGCCGGTGAGCGTCCGGTCGGAGGAGGAGAGTCCCCCGGCGAAGAGCGAGATCCGCCCGCGCGCGAGCGAACGGGTCTGCATCTGCGTCTGCCACTCGTCGATGTCGGCGTGCGGCTTGCCGGAGATCCCGGCCAGGAACGCGTCCGGCCCCGCCGCGACGAGGCGGCGCTGGGCGTCCCGGTACTCGGCCGACCCGAGCCCCTCCGAGCACTCCGACGCGACGATGAGGTCGCCGCCGTCCTCGAGCGCTCCGAGCGCACCCACCATTCCCTTGACGGTCTGGTAGTAGGTCTTGTCGAGGGGGTAGCCGGCCGCGCTCGTCACCACCGTCGGGAACCGGCGGGGGAGGGTCACCTCCGCGTACCGGCGGACGAAGGCGACGGCGTCGAGGTGGCTTTCGCGGCAGTCGCCGAAGTTCACGAAGGCGAGCCGGCGCCGGTCGTCGAGCACCGTGTTGAGGGCGAGGGCGCCCCCGATACGCTCGAGGATCTCGAGCTGCTCGCGGTGCAGGGGGTTGCCGTCCAGCACGCAGTTCTCCGCGCACGGGTCGGACATGAAGCGATGGTTGTGGAAGGTCGTGATCGTCTCCGCGTGCGCGATGCCGGGGGCGATGACCTTGCGGCCCCCGGAGTAGCCGGCCATGAAGTGAGGCTCCACGAGTCCGGTCGCGATGCGGACGTCCGCCTCGACGAACCGCCGGTCGAGTCGGATCGGGGTTCCGTGGCGGGTTCGCCCGAGGTCGACGTGGTCTTCGTCGTTGCGCGCGTAGTGGTTGACCACCGGGACGTGCTGGAGCACCCACGGATCCCCCACCACCTCCGCGAGCTCGTCGCCCAGGTTGGGCCGGTGCAGGCCGGTGGCGACGAGCACGGTGATGGCGGCGCGGGGGACCCCGGCGTGTTCCAGGCGCTCGACGAGCGGTCGCAGGAACAGCCGGTTCGGCACCGGGCGGGTGATGTCGCAGATGAGGAGGCAGGCCGAGCGCGCGCCGGCCGCCGCGGTCTCGAGCCCGCCGCCGTCGAGGGCGGCGGCGACCGAGGCCGCCGGATCCTCGAGGACCGGCATGGCCGGCTTCTCGATCACCGTCGGCTCGCACCCCTCGGGCAGCCGCACCTCGAGCTCGCCGCGCCCGTAGAGAAGCTTGACGTTCATCTCCCGTCTCCGCTCGTGCCGCGAACGCGCGGTGTGGCGCCCGTTCCCGCCACGCTCCCGGTCCAGCTCCCGGTCCGGGGCCGGTATCCTGTTGCGCCCTCGCGCCCCTTCGCGTACCAATTGGAGCACGAAAGCCTCGTCCCCGACCAGCCATCGCGGCGGCGGGGGAGGACCACCGCGAAACCCCCGCCACAGGAGCCCCCGATGCCGCAGTACCGCACGATTACCGATGGCCTTCTCTTTCCCGAAGGCCCGATCGCGATGCCGGACGGCATCGTGCTCGTGGTCGAGATCGGCCGGGGAACCCTCACGCGGGTGTTCCCCGACGGCCGCAAGGAGATCGTGGCCGAGACCGGCGGCGGACCCAACGGGGCGGCCATCGGCCCGGACGGCAAGTGCTACGTCTGCAACAACGGCGGCTTCAAGTGGCACGTGGAGCCGAATGGCAACCGGCGCTCGATCGGGCAGTCGGACGACTACGTGAGCGGCCGGATCGAGCGGGTCGACCTCGATACCGGCGCGGTCGAGGTGCTGTACGATTCGTGCGACGGCCGCCCGCTCAAGGGCCCGAACGACATCGTGTTCGACCGCCGGGGCGGTTTCTGGTTCACCGACCTCGGCAAGGTCCGGGAGCGCGAGATCGACCGGGGCGGAATCTACTACGCGCGCTCCGACGGGAGCCTCATTCGGGAGGCGGTCCATCCCTTCCTGACCGCGAACGGCATCGGCCTCTCGCCGGACGAGAAGACCCTCTACGTGGCGGAGACGGAGGGCGCCCGGCTCTGGGCCTATCCGATCACCGGCGAAGGGGAGGTCGCGATGGAGCCGTTTCCGCCGTCGCTGAACGGCGGCCGGCTCGTCACCTGCGACGGCGGCTGGCGGCGCTTCGACTCGCTCGCCCTCGAAGCCTCGGGCAACGTGTGCGTCGCGACCCTCATGACGGGGGGGATCACGGTGGCGAAGCCGGAGGGCGGGACCCTCGAGTTCGTCGAGCTCGACGACCCCTACACCACCAACATCTGCTTCGGGGGGGCCGACCTCAGTACCGCGTACGTGACGCTTTCGTGGGAAGGTCGTCTCGTCGCGATGGACTGGCCGCGGCCCGGCCTGCCGCTCAACTTCCTGAACACCTGAGACGATGGGGTCGTGCCGCCGGGCGGTGCGCTGACCGCCGCCGACTTGCCCGCCGCGGACTCGCCTGACGCGGCCGGGAACCGCCGGCCCCGCCGCGTCCGGCTCGCCGCGCTCGCCGCGTGATGCCCGTTCGGCTCACCGGTCCCGAGGTCGCGATCGCGGTCTCGGGCGCCCTCTGGGGGCTCTACTGGATCCCGGTGCGGTACCTCGAAGCGCGCGGCGTCGGTGCGGTGTGGCTCACCCTCGGGGTGTTCGTCGCGGGTCTGGCGCTCCTCGTTCCGGTCCTCGTCCGGTGGCCGGGCGCGCGCGCCGCGTTCACGCCGCGGATGCTCGCGACGGGCTTCCTCACCGGCGGAGCGTTCATCCTCTACTCAATCTCGATCGCGCTCACCGAGGTGCTGAACGCGATCCTGCTGTTCTATCTCAGCCCGGTGTGGGCGACAGTGCTCGGGCGCTTCGTGCTCGGAGAGCGCTTCACCGGCGCCCGGGTCGCCGCCCTCGTCCTCGGGCTTGGGGGGCTGTGGGTGGTGCTCGGCGGAGAGACCGGCGTGCCCCTCCCGCGCAACCTCGGCGACTGGTTCGCCCTCGCCGCCGGAGCCGCCTGGGCTCTCGGGACGATCCGCGTGCACCAGGACACCGCCATCCCCCCGGTCGCCCACGTCACGTCCCTCTTCGTCGGCGGCACTGCGGCCACCTTGCTCGTCTCCTTGCTGCCGTTCGTGGACGCGGGCCCGGTGCCGGTCTTCACGGCCGTTCCCGTCGCAATCGTCCTCGGAGTCGCGGCGCTGAGCGTCGCGAGCGCGCTCGGCATCCTGTGGGGGGTGCGGCTCGTGAGCCCGGGCCGGGCGGGGCTCCTCATGATGATGGAGGTGGTGACCGGCCTCGCGTCGGCCGCCGCCTTCGCCGGGGAGCCGTTCGGCGTGGTCCAGGTCGTCGGGTCGGCCCTCATCGTCGCGGCCGCCCTCGTCGAGGTGCTGCCGGCGACCGGCCCGTCGGTCAGCCGCCGACCGGGTTGACGATGCCCTCCGGCGCGGGGTTCATCGGGACGTGCCCCGGCTGCTCCGCCACCCGGGCGAGCCACGCCCCAACCGCCGGGTAGTCCCCGAGGTCGAAACCGCCCTCGTCCGCGACGTGGGTGTAGGCGTAGAGCGCGAAGTCGGCGATGCTCATCGCATCCCCGCCGAACCAGTCCGACTCCCCGAGATGGCGCTCCATGACCGCGAGCGCGGCCCGGCCGCCCTCCTGCCGGTCCGGGAGCTGGGCACGTTGCGACTCCGTCATCTCGAGGTGCTGGATCCAGTGACGCGCGACCGCGATATTGGGCTCGTGGCTGTACTGCTCGAAGAACATCCACTGCAGGGTGAGGGCGCGGCCCAGCCTGTCGGCCGGGAGGAAGGGAGACCCCTCCGCGAGATAGAAGAGGATCGCGTTCGACTCGGCGAGGCAGGTGCTGTCGTCGAGCTCCAGCACCGGGATGCGGCCGTTGGGGTTCCGGGCGAGGAACTCCGGGGTCCGCGTCTCTCCCTTCAGGCTGTCGACCTCGATGCGTTCGTAGGTTCTCCCCAAGTGGGCGAGGAGCAGGCGCGGCTTGTAGCCGTTTCCGGACAGGTGGTTGTCGTAGAGACGGAGCATTGAGGATCTCTCCCGGTGGCTTGGCAGCGCGCAGGATAGGGGGTGGTTTGGCAGGGTCGAGTGGCATGTTTGCCGAATGAGCGTAAGATCGTGCCAACATGGCCGGTCACCCTCCGCATTCCACGGTCGTCTCGGTGGTCTACGATGGTCTTTGCACCTTCGAGTTCGGCTGCACCTACGAGATCTTCGGCCTTCCCCGCCCGGAGCTGGACCGCCCCTGGTATCGGTTCGAGGTCTGCGCAGCGGAGCCCGGCCCAATCCGGGGGGCCGGGGGGCTGGTCGTCGACGCCCCCTGCGACCTCGGCCGGATCGAGCGAGCGGACACCGTGGTCATCCCAGGGTGGCGGGGCACGTCCGCGGCTCCTCCCCCGCCCCTCCTGGAGGCGCTGGCCCGGGTGGCGGGACGGGGCGGACGCCTCGCCTCGATCTGCTCCGGCGTCTTCGTGCTCGCGGCGGCCGGGGTGCTCGACGGCCGGCGCGCCACCACCCACTGGCGCTACGCCGACGAGCTGGCCCGGCGCTACCCGCGCATCCGGGTCGATCCCGACGTGCTCTATGTCGACGAGGGTCCGGTCCTTACGTCAGCGGGGAGCGCCGCCGGCCTCGACCTCTGCCTTCACATCGTCCGCCGCGACCACGGCACCGCGGTCGCCAACTCGGTCGCCCGCCGGCTCGTGCTGGCCCCCCATCGGGAGGGGGGGCAGCGCCAGTTCGTCGCGACCCCGGTTGCCGGGCGGGCCGAGCCCGGACGACTGGCCGCGCTGCTCGACTGGCTGCCCGCTCACCTGGACGAAGCGCTGAGCGTCGGCGACCTCGCGCGGCGCGCGGGCATGAGCCTTCGGACCTTCCACCGGCGCTTCCAGGAGGCGACGGGTCTCGCGCCCGGCGAATGGCTGGTCCGGCAGCGCGTCGCCCGCGCCCGTCACCTCGCCGAGACCACCGACCTCACCGTCGAGGAGGTGGCGACCCGCTCGGGCTTCGGCGCGGTCGAGACCCTGCGCCACCACTTCCGGCGCGTGGTGGGCACCACCCCGAGCGCATACCGGCGTGCCTTTGCCCGGATGCAGGAGCGCGCAGACGCTTCCTGGTAGAACGGGACGGGAAGCCGGAGTGCCGTCATCGGCACCGACTCCCGCGACCGGGGTCTCCCGGCCCGATACCGGGAGCCGGAAGCCGGAGGAGCCGCCGCATGAGCGTCCCGGTGCCTATAATCGGACATGGACCGCACCGGCACCATCGAACGCCTGAGCGGATTCTTCGCCGAGTCCCCGGCCCCCGCCGCCGACGTCGTCGCCGCGTGGCTTTTCGGCAGCTTCGCGCGGGGGGACGCGCGTGCCGACAGCGACGTCGATGTGGCGGTCCTCTTCCGCCGGACGCCCGCCGCGACCCTCGACGCCCCGCCCCTCCGGCTCGAAGGGGAAATCGAACGCCTCCTTCGGCGCACGACGCAGGTGGTCGCGATGAACAGTGCTCCCGCCGACCTTCGTGCCCGGGTCCTTCGCGACGGGTTGCTGCTCGTCGATCGCGACCCGTCGCTCCGCATACGGTTCGAGGTGCGGACCCGCAACGAGTGGTTCGACCTCCAGCCGATCCTGCGCGAGTACCGGCGACTGGAGAAGAGGCCGGCGGAGTGACCGACCCGGAGCTTCTCGCCAAGCGGCTCTCCGTCATCGAGACCTGCGTTCGTGAGCTGCGGGAGCTCGCGCGGCCGGAGGCCATCGCGACGGACGTGCGCGAGGCCCGATTCGTCGAGCATACGCTGCAGCTCGCCCTCCAGGCCGCGCTTGATGCCGCTTCGCACATCGTGTCGGACGAGCGCCTCGGTGAGCCAGGCACCAATCGCGAGCTGTTCGACCGACTCGAGGAAGCGGGCTGGGTTGACGCGCCGCTCGCCGAGTCGCTCCGGAACATGGCCGGATTCCGCAACATCCTCGTGCACGGCTACGATACGGTGGACTTGGCGATCGTGCGGGACGTCGTGGAGCATCGACTCGACGACCTGCTTCACTTTGCGGACTCCGTCCGCCAGCGCCTCACCGCAGAATGAACCCGAACATGGACCGCGTCGTGCTCACGATCGGGCACTCCAACCATCCGCAGGAGACGTTCCTGGGGTTGCTGGAGCGTCATCGGGTCAGGGCTCTCGCCGATGTTCGCTCGACGCCCTGGAGCCGTTTCAACCCCCACTTCAACCGGAAATTGCTCGCTGGCGCGCTCGCGGTGCGGGGAATCGAGTACCTCTACCTGGGACGTGAGCTCGGGGGACGCCCCGACGATCCCGCGTGCTACGAAGAGGGGCGAATTCGCTACGACCGGATCGCGCGGACGGAGTGGTTCCGCGAAGGTGTAGACCGGGTGGTGCGCGGCGCCGTGGAACATCGCATGGCCGTCATGTGCGCGGAGAAGGAGCCCCTCGACTGCCATCGGACGCTCCTCGTCGGGCAGGCTCTCCACGAGCGAGGAATGGATGTCGCGCACATTCACGCCGATGGCGGGCTCGAGCCGCACGCCGACGCGATGGATCGGTTGCTTTCGGGAACTGGCCTGGACCCGAACGACGACCTGTTCCGCCGGCATCAGCCGCGCGACGCCCTGATCGCGGAGGCCATCGCCCGAACGACCGATCGGTCCCGCCGGTCCGACCATCAGCCGGTCACCGTGGGGAAGCAGGTGGTGGCCGCGCGGGAAGGCTGACGGGGCATCGATCTTCGAGCCGCGCATGACCGTGCGCCGAGGGTGAATCGGACGGCGAGAGGATGAGCGGGCTCGAGGCGGTGATGCCGCCGATCCCGGAACGGAGGCGGCGGCGGTAGGGCGGCGCGCGCGTTCGCCCGGCGCTCGGGGGCAATCGGGCGCGGTTTGATGGCAAACTGAAGCGAATGGCCGGACCCGTACCGGGCCCGAAGCAGGAGGAGGAGCATGAGCGAAGCGACGGCCGCCAATCGACCCGCATCCGTGTCCGACGGATATGCCGCGCTTGAGGAGCGGATCCTCGAACGCGATCAGGTCGGCGCGAGCGAGGTCTGCTACGACCTCCTCCGCGAGGGCCGTCCCCTCGAGGAGATGCTGCTCGAGGCGGTCCGCATCCACGGCCCCTACACCCATGTGCCGTACCACGAGCGGATCGATGACGGGTTCGTCAACTTCGTCAACAACGATCACTGCCTCCTGAGCGCCCGGGCCACCCTCAACCTGGTGAACATGCTGCCGCCCGAGACGGCCGGTCTCCCGATGGCTCAGACCATCTGGTACATCCCGACCGGGCTCGACATCTGGAACCAGAAGATCCTGAAGGCCCCGGGGCACTACGCGCGGGGCGGGAAGCTCCCCCCCGGCCCGCCGCCCGCGCCCGTGGTCCACTGGCCCGACCAGGAGCCGGAGCGCCTGGAGGGGCCGCTCCAGGAGCGGCTCGGCCACTGGCTCACCCTCGTGCAGCGGGGGCAGGTCCTGGAGGCGTACCGGGTGTTCCTCGGACTCATGGAGGAGCCCGAGCACCGGCGCGAGGTGCTCGCCGAGCTCGTCTTCGCGGGCCTCATCGACGTGCAGGACCGGATGCTCCACAACCGCTCGTACACCACCGGCCACAAGGCCTATCGGGCGCGCTCCACCGTCGAGCTCGGCGACGCGATCGGCTGGGACCGGGCGCACCCCGTCCTCTACGCGGGAGCCCTCGACATGGCGGTCGGCCCGCGCTGGTACTCGACCTACGAGATGGCGTGCAACGCGATCACCGTCTACATCGAGGAGGACCGGATCTCCGCCATCCCGTATTCCGGCACGACGGAGCGCGAGCGAGCCCTCGTCGCCAACGAGGTGCCGCTCACGCCGGCCGAGACGAGCGATCTCGTTCACCGGCTCATTCGGGAGCCCGAGCCGGCCGGGACCGAGCGCATCGCCGAGCTTCTCCGGGCCGGCAAGCGGCTCCCCGACCTCCTCGACGCGATCCGGAGCGGGGCCGCCCAGGCCGTGATCGAGACCCGGAACCCGAACAACTTCTCGATGTCCCAGCACTGCTACCAGTACGTCAGCACCCACGGCTGGTTCATGGAGAACTTCACCCACCGCCACCAGGTGAAGCTCATCTTCCTCGCCGCCGCGTTCCTCGAGCGGACCGCCCACCACCAGGCCCACACCGGCGACGGGCAGCCCATCGAGATCGAGGCGCCGGCCGGCGCGGACCGGCTCGGCTCCGCCGCGATCCTCGACCGCCTGGAGGCAGCCAACGTCGCCCTCGACATCGAGGCGAGCGAGGCGTGGACGAAGGCGTACCTCGAGAGCGGCGCGGACCGCGCCCCGCTCGTCGAGCGGCTCGCGCTCGCCGCCTGCCGCACCGGGAACGACCCGCACAACCAGGAGATCGCGCAGGTCATGCTGGAGGACTGCGTGCGCGGGCGGACCGCCGACCCGGAACGGGTGCTCATCGCATGCGCCCACCACACCGCGGGGCATCGCAAGTACGGCGACTTCCTGGAGGCGGGGCGGCGTTTCGGGGAGGCGTTCGACTTACCCTCCCTCAAGCACTGACGTCGCCGCGCGCCGGCGACGCGTCTTCCACCAGGCGTCCCGTGGCGGGTCTCCGCAACGGGCGACCCGGCGCACGGGGCGGGATGACGGCGGCGCGGGCATTGCAGGACGCGGGGGAGCGCCCCGCGCGCCCGCGGTTTGCCCCGTTTACGCCACGCGTCTTCGATGCCGCGAGCGTATGCCGCGGTTCGGATTTGTCCGACTGAAAACGGAGGTAGCGACATGACCCGCGTGGTCCTCGCGATGATGAAGCACGAGACGAACACGTTCTCGCCGGTCCCGACCGATCTCGCCCGGTTCTCGAAGGGGGCGGAACGCCCGCTCGCGGGGGCCGAGATCCTCGCCGCCTACCGGGGCACGGGGTCGTGCACGGCCGGTTTCATCGACGAGGCGGAGGCGGCGGGGGCGGAGATCGTGCCGTCCATCGCCGCGAACGCGCCCCCGAGCGGGCCGGTGCACACGGCCGCCTACGAGTACATCTGCAACGCGATCCTCGAATCGGTGGCGGGCGGGTGCGACGCAATCCTGCTCGACCTCCACGGAGCGATGGTCACCGAGCGGCACGAGGACGGGGAAGGGGAGCTGCTCGCGCGCATCCGGGAGATCGCCCCGGACGTCCCGATCGGGGTGACCCTCGACATGCACGCGAACCTCTACCCCGCGATGACGGACAACGCGGACGTCATCGCCGGCTACCAGACCTACCCCCACATCGACTACCACGAGACGGGGGTGCGGGCCGCGCGGCCGATCTTCGCCATGCTTCGGGGAGAGGCGCGGGCGGTCACCGCGTGGGGGAACCGGCCGATGCTGCCCCACGTCATGCGCCAGGGAAGCGGCGACTTCCCCAACCGCGAGCTCCAGGCGCGGGCGCGCGAGATGGAGGCGGAGGGCGCCCTCGCGGTCAGTCTCTTCACCGGCTTCCCGCATGCCGACATCTCCAACGCGGGCCTGAGCTGCGTGGTGGTGACGGACGGCGACCGGGCGGCGGCGGAACGGATGCGTGACGAGCTCCTCGACTTCGCGTGGACCAATCGCGAGGCGTTCGTCTACCGGATCGAGCCGCTCGCGGACTCGATCGCCCGCGCCCGGGGGGCGGCCGGCGACGGCGTCGCCCCGCCCGCGCGCCATCCCGCCGCCTGCGGGGACGGGCCGGTGGTCCTGCTCGACCACTACGACAACGCGGCCTCCGGCGGGACGATGGATTCAATGACGGTGCTTCGGGCGATCCTCGAGGCGGAGCTCGAGGACGTGGCGGTGTTCGCGATCCACGATCCGGGCGCCGTGCAGGACCTCATCGCGACCGGCATCGGGACGGAGGCGACGGTGATGCTCGGCGGCAAGATCGACATGCCGGCCATCAACATGGCCGGAGAGCCGCTCGAGGTCACGGGCCGGGTCAAGCTCATCTCGGAGGGGCGGTTCCGGAACCTCGGGCCCGCCGGAACCGGGATCGAGATGAACATGGGGCCGACGGTGGTGCTCGACACCGGACGCGTCGAGATCGTGGTCATCTCCCGCCATCACGAGCCGAACGACCTCAACTGCTTCTTGAGCCTCGGGATCGACCCGCGGGCGCGGCGCTTCCTCATGCTGAAGAGCCGCATCCACTACCGCGCCGGCTTCTCCGACGTCGCCCGCGACATCATCGAGTGCGCCGGCACCGGAGTGTGCACCTCCGACTACGACATGCTCGACTTCCGCAACGTCCGCCGGCCCATCTACCCCCTCGACCGCATCAACGAGCCCTGATCCCCCGCCCGAGCGTAGCAGCCGCGCGCGCAGGAAGGAGATTGAACGCCATGAAGGCGACTGACTTCGACCGGAAGTTCGACGATGGCGAAGACGTGGACGCTGATGTCGACTGGTCCAGGGTCACGCGGCCGAACACCCGGGCGAAACGAGTGAACGTGGATTTCCCGGCATGGGTGGTCGAAGGACTCGATCGGCAGGCGAAACGTCTGGGGGTTACAAGGCAATCGCTCATCAAGCTGTGGATTGCCGAGCGCCTGGAAGCGTGAATCCGGAGCTTCGGGGATCGAGGCGGCCTGCTCGTCGAACTCCTCAGGCGCCGACGGCGCGGAGGAGGAGGTCGACGTTTTGCAGTCCCTCCTCGCCGTCGACCTCCGGCTTGCGGTCCTCCTCGACGGCGAGCACGAAGTCCCGCACCTCGCCGACGTAGGGGTTGTGCACCGGGAAGTCGAGCTCGCCCCGGTCGGTCCAGATCCGTCCGTCCCCGTCGTAGCCAAACGTCTCCTCGCAGATCGCCCAGCCCTCCTCTCCGTAGACCTCCATCCGCTTCGGGGAGACGAACTGCATCGAGGTGCAGATCTCCGCCGTCGCCCCGTTCTCGAAGTGCATGACGAGGACCGCGGTCTCGTCGTGGGGGCTGTTCCAGACCGAGTTGTCGATGACGCTCCGAAGCGTCTTCACCTCACCCGCTTCGGGCTGCATGAACCAGCAGACCTGGTCGATGCAGTGGGGCCCCACTCCGCCCAGGCTCCACCAACGCCCGACCTCGGGGGAGGCGCGCCAGTTCGAGGCATCCGGCTGGCGCTGGGTCCAGTTGACGCGCATGTGGCGGAGGGTGCCGAAACGCCCGGCGTGGGCCGCCTCCGCAAGGGCCCGATGCCCGGCGTGCCAGCGCATGTGGAACGCGACCCCGAGCTTCACCCCCGCGCCGCCGCAGGTGTCCACCAGGGCGCGGCCGTCGGCTCGGTCCGTCACCATCGGCTTCTCCGCGAAGACGTGCTTGCCGGCGCGGGCGGCCGCAAGCCCCTGCGCGGCGTGGATCTTGTCGGGGGAGGCGATGATGACCGCGTCGAGCTCGGGGTCCGCGAGCAGCTCGTCGAGGTCGTCGTGGGCGGGCGCGGGGGATGCGGCGCCGTGCCGGGCGGAGAACTCCGCGGCCCGCCCGCGGTCGCGCGAGAAGACGCTCCAGAGTCGGGCCCCTTCCGCCTCGGTGACGGCGGGGGCGAGCTGGTTGTCGGCGATCCGGCCGGTGGCGATCATGGCGAAGTTGACGGTCATCTCGGCTCCCGGGTTCGGTGGAGGGGGTTCCGGCGCCGCGGTGCCGCGCGTGGCGGCGGGCCGGCGCCCAGGGGGCCGGCGCATTCTAAACGGGCCGTTCGCGGCGCGAATGCGGGACGGGTTCGGCTCGCGCGCGCCGGGGCGGGGCGGGGCTGCCACGGTCGGTCTCGACGCGGGTGCGAGCGGGCGCTACAGTGGCTGGCTACCCAGGCAGAGAAGACGCCGGAGACCGAGATCCCCGGCGCGGAAGGAGAATGAACACCATGGGTGACGACAGCCTCTTCTCCGGCGTGATCGCGCCGGTGCTCACCCCCTACGACGCGAACCTCGATCCGGATCCGGTGCGGTTCGCGGACCACGCGGCGTGGCTGCTCGAGGACGGGTGCACCGGGCTCGCCCCCTTCGGGACCACCGGAGAGGCGCTCTCCCTCGGGCTCACCGAGCGGCGCCGCCTCCTCGACGCGCTCCTCGAAGCGGGTATCGACCCGGCCCGCCTCATGCCGGGGACGGGGCTCTGCTCCATTCCGGACACGGTGGAGCTCTGCCGCCACGCGGTCGAGGCGGGCTGCGGCGGGGTCATGGTCCTGCCGCCGTTCTACTTCAAGGGGGCGAGCGACGAAGGGGTGTTCGAGCACTT
Organism: Gammaproteobacteria bacterium; assembly: GCA_022823045.1. GTDB lineage: Bacteria > Pseudomonadota > Gammaproteobacteria > HK1 > HK1 > JAJDXW01. The sequence continues at coordinate 833 of JAJDXW010000034.1, read as the reverse complement.
CCGCGAGGTCATCGACCGGATCGCGGACGCGCGCCTTCGCGTCTACCTCTACCACATCCCCCCCCAGGCGGTGATCGGGTTCCCGGTCGATCTCGTCGGACGCCTCATCGACGCATTTCCGGGCGTCGTGGTGGGGCTCAAGGACAGCTCCGGCGACTGGTCGTACTCCGAGGCCCTCCTCGCCGCCTATCCCGGCTTCCGGGTGCTTTCCGGCTCCGAGACGTTCCTCCTCGACAATCTCCGCCACGGGGGCGGCGGCTGCATCACCGCGACCGGGAACGTCAACGCCCGCCGCATCCGCGCGGTCCACGATGCCTGGCAGGCGGGCGCCGAGGATACCGGCGAGCTCCAGGCGGAGATCTCCGCGATGCGTGCGTGCATCCAGGCGAAGCCGGTCATCCCGACCCTGAAGCACCTCGTCGCCCACTACCGGGACGATCCCGGATGGGCGGCGGTGCGTCCCCCGTTCCGGTCCCTCCCGGCCGCCGATGGCGCCGCCGTCCGCTCGCAGCTCGAACGCGCCCACGGCTACGCGCCCGCCTTCCCGCGCGCCGCCGCGGCGCGAGTGGCCTGAGGAGCGGCGCGGAGAAGCGGCGGGGGATCTCGAACGCGAGGAGGTGACGATGGACATCCGGCCCATCGGCGACAGCTTCGCCCGCGAGGTGTCGGGGGTCGAACTCTGGCGCGAGCTCCCCGCCCCCACGGTCGAGGTGCTCCGCAACGCGTGGTCCCGACACGGGGTGCTCGTGTTCCGCCGTCAGGCGCTGTCCGAGGAGGAGTACGCCGCCTTCAGCCGATGCTTCGGCGAGCTAGACCTCAGTGTCCGGCCGGAC
>JAJDXW010000129.1 GCA_022823045.1 Gammaproteobacteria bacterium | reverse complement strand
AGCGTCGCCATGGACGGCACACTGCCACATCGAGAACGAAATGACCAGCCGCGCGATCACCTCACGCCGCTCGCCGGGCGGACAAAAAACGAGCCCTGTCTCTACAACCGTTCCATCCGAAATCGAGTCGATCCGCCTCTCCCTAGACGCGTATCGAGACGTACTTGATGGTGGTGAACTCCTCGATGCCCCAGTGGCCGCCCTCGCGTCCGAGCCCGCTCTCGCCGACGCCCCCCATGGGCACCTCGGCGCCTTGCGGGCGCCGGTCGTTCACTCCCACGAAGCCGCAGCGGAAGACCGCCGCGGTCCGGAACGCGCGGGCGAGGTCGCGGGTGTAGCAGTAGGCGGTGAGGCCGTAGGTCGCGTGGTTGACGTCCCGGAAGAGCTCGTCCTCGGTGCGGAAGCGGACGAACGCGGCGAGCGGGCCGAAGGTCTCCTCGTGCATGACGAGCATGTCGGGGGTGGCGTCGACGAGGGCGGTCGGGACGTGATAGTGCCCCCTCCGGTCCGTGAGGCGCCCGCCGCCCGGGCCGCCGCTGCCGTCGCCGCCGCCGAGGAGCCGGGCGCCCTTGTCGAGGGCGTCGCCGATGTGGCGCTCGGTCTTCGCAATCGCGCCTTCGTTCTGGAGCGGCCCCATGGTGGTCGCGGGGTCCATCCCGTCCCCGACGACGATCCCCTCCATGCCGGCAAGGAAGCGCTCGAGGAACGGCTCCGCGATCGACTCGTGGAGGAACATCCGTGCCGGGCACGAGCAGGTCTGGCCCGCGTTGGTGAACTTGCGCGCGAGCAGATCGCCCGCCGCGAGGTCGAGGTCCGCGTCGTCGTGGACCACGAAGGGCGCGTGCCCGCCGAGCTCCATGGTCATCCCCTTCATGAGCGCGCCCGCCTGCCCGCCGAGATGCCGGCCGACGGCCGACGAGCCGGTGAAGGTGACGTGCCGCATCGCGGGGTGTTCGAGGAGGGTCCGGCAGCTCTCGTTCGAGCGGGTCGTGGTGATGACGTTCATCACCCCCGGTGGAAGGCCCGCCGCCTCGAAGAGCCGCGCCGCGGCGAGGGCGCTGAACGGGGTCTCGCGGTGCGGCTTGACGACGAGGGGGCAGCCGGCGGCGAGGGCCGGCGCGCCCTTGCGGGTGATCATCGCGAAGGGGTCGTTGCCGGAGCTGACGAGCAGGGTCGGCCCCGCCGGCTCGCGGAAGACGAGCTGATACTTGGCCGGATCTTGTGCGGGCACGATCTCTCCATAGAGGCGGCGCGCCTCCGCCGCGTACCAGCGGACGAAGCTCACCCCGTAGTCGATCTCGCCGCGGGACTCCTCGAGGGGCTTCCCCTGCTCCAGGGTAATGAGGTGCGCGAGCGCCTCGCGGTGCTCCACCATGAGGTCTGCGGCCCGGAGGAGGACCGCCTCGCGCTCGACGGCCGGCGTCGCCGCCCATCCGGGGGCGGCCCGCCCCGCCGCGTCGGCCGCGAGCGCGGCCTCGGACGGGTCCCGATCGGGGACCCGGCCGATGACCTCCAGGTTCGCGGGGTTGGCGACCTCGATCGCGCGGTTGGAGGAGGGCTCCACCCATTGGCCGTCGACGAGGTTGGCGGCAAGCGAGTCGGGAACGAGCTGCATGTGGGTCTCCGTCGGTTGCGAGTGCGTCCGGCGCCCGGGCGCGGCCGGGGTCAGCCCGCGGCGTAGCCGCCGTCCACGTTGAGGGTGACGCCGGTCACGAACGCGGCCGCGGGGGAGGCGAGGAAGAGGGCCGGCCCCGCGAGGTCCGCGGGCTCGCCCCAGCGACCCATCGGGGTGCGGGCGACGACGGCCGCGAAGTGCTCGGGGTCGCTTCGCCCGACCTCGGTGCCGGCGGTGGCGACGAACCCGGGGGCGATGGCGTTGACCCGCACGCCGTGCTCGGCCCAGGCGATCGCGAGGGACTTGGTGAGCTGGTGGACGCCGGCCTTGGCTGCCCCGTAGGCGGGCACCTTCGGGCTCCCGACGTGTCCGTACATCGAGCCGATGTTGATGATGCATCCACGGCTCGCCTTCAAGTGCGGAAGGAGGGCGAAGCACAGGCGATAGGTGCCGGTGAGGTTCAAGTCGACGAAGCGTTCGAAGGGCGCGACCCCGGGCGGCTGGCCGCGTTCCGACCCGCCCGCGCAGTTGACGAGGACGTCGAGCCGTTCGGTGCGGGCGGCGAGGGCCTCGACCGCCGCGGTGTCGGTGACGTCGAGCCGTTCGTAGGCGTGGCGGCCGCGCTCGGACGCGATCGGCTCGTCCTCGAGCCCGGTGATGGTGACCGCCGCCCCACTGGCCTGGAACCCGGCCGCGATCGCGGAGCCGATCCCGCCGAGGCTCGCCCCGACGACGAGCACCGATCGCCCCGAGAAGTCGAAGCAGCGCGAGAGGTCCATCGGCGTCTCCATGGGGGCGGCGGCCCGGTCCGTGGTCGATTGTCAACATTGTACAATCGGGCGCGAGGACGAGTCGCGCGCGGCAGGCCGCGAACGGAGCCGGGGATGCCATGGCCGGGTTGACGGCGAGCGAGATCGAGACCTACCGCCGGGACGGGCTGGTGGTGCCGTCGTTCCTCCTCGGCGAGGCGAAGCTCGCGCGGCTCGAGGCGGCCGTCGAACGCCTTGTCGCCGCGAATCCGGACGTTCCCCCCGAGTACCTCATCGGCCCCCACATCGCGCGGCCCGACGACCGTGATCCGGGCCTGCATCGGGAGTTCCTCGATCTGTGCCTCGACCCCGCGGTCCTGGACCTCGTGGAGTCCGTGATCGGGCCGGACATCGTCCTGTGGAGCAGCGGGGTGTTCTGCAAGCCCGCTGGTGTCGGGCGCGAGGTGCCGTGGCACCAGGACGGGCAGTACTGGCCCCTTCGCCCCCTTGCGACCTGCTCGGTGTGGGTCGCGATCGACGACTCGCTCCCCGACAACGGCTGCATGCGCTACATCCCCGGCTCGCACGCGGCGCGGCGCCTCTACGCCCACGAGCACGCCGCGGGCGGCGACCTCGTCCTCAACCGGCGGGTCGCGCCCTCGGAGTTCGACCTCGCGTCCGCGCGGGACGATGCCCTCCGCGCCGGCGAGGTCTCCATCCACGACGTCTATCTCATCCACGGCTCCAACCCCAACCGGTCGGGGCGCCGGCGCGCCGGCTACGTCATGCGCTACCTCCCGGGCACCACCTTCTACGACCGGGAGATGGACGTGGGGCAGAGCTCGGACATCGGGGTCTCGGACTTTGCGAAGCGCCCGATCTGGCTCGCGCGCGGGGCGGACCGGACCGGTCGCAACGACTTCCGGGTCGGCCACCTGCCGGGCGAGGGGCCGCGTTCCGCCCCTCCGTCCCTCCCCGCGTCCGCGCCGCTTCGCTGCTGAGTCCGGGGAAGGGACCGGGGGCGGCCGCGATGAAGGCCGCGAGCGGGCCGGAAGGGAAAGCGAGAAGGCGGGAGCGGGGCGGGTCGTCGGATGCAGGGGGACCGCTACGACTACGTCGTCGTCGGCGCGGGTTCGGCGGGGAGCGCCGTCGCCGCGCGCTTGAGCGAGGACCGGCGCCGCTCGGTGCTGCTCGTCGAGGCGGGGGGCAAGGACGACGCGTTCTGGATCCCGATCCCCCTCGGGGTCGGAAAGCTCTACAACGACCGGCGCCTCCACTGGCCGTACTCGACCGAGCCCGAGCCCGCCCTCGACGGCCGGCGCATGTACCTGCCCTCCGGTCGGGTGCTCGGAGGGTCGAGCAGCATCAACGGGCTCCTCTTCGTGCGGGGACCGGCCGAGGAGTACGACCGGTGGCGCGACGCGGGCTGCCCCGGGTGGGGATGGGAGGAGGTCGCGCCGTACTTCCGGAGGCTCGAGCACTGCCCGGGCGGCGATCCCGTCCACCGCGGGCGGGGCGGCCCCATCGGGGTCTCCGACATGCCCCACCGCGACGCGCTGACCGAGGGGTTCCGCCGCGCGTGCACCTCCCTCCAGATCCCCGAGACCTCCGACTACAACGGGGCGCGATACGAGGGGGTGGCTTACCTCCAGCTCTCTTCGTACCGGGGACGCCGATCGAGCGCGGCGGCCGGGTACTTGCGTCCGGCGCGCTCGCGCCGGAACCTCGAGGTGGCCGTCAACTGCCGGACCACGTCGGTGGTGTTCGAGGGGGGCAGGGCGGCCGGCGTCGCCTGCCGGCTCCAGGACGGCTCGGCGCGGCGGGTGCGGGCGGCGCGCGAAGTGGTGCTTTCGGCCGGGGCGATGAACACCCCGCGCCTTCTCGAGCTTTCCGGGATCGGGGACGGGGAGCGGCTCGCCCGGCTCGGGATCGACGTCGTCCACCACCTCCCCGGGGTGGGAGAGAACCTCCAGGACCACATCAACACCCGCTTCGCCTACCGCTGCACGCGGCCCATCACGGTCAACGACGCGCTCCGGGACCGGTGGCGGGGGGCGGCGATGATGCTCCGCTACCTCCTCACCCGCCGGGGCCTCATGGCGACCCCCGGGGTGTCCGTGCACGCCCTCGTCAGGAGCCGTCCGGAGGCGGAGCGGGTCGATCTCAAGCTCCAGGTGACGCACCTGAGCGGCCGGACCCGCTACGCGATGACCGGCGAGCACGGCATCGACACCGTGTCCGGCTTCATGCTGGGCTCGACGCCGCTCCACCCGCGCTCGCGCGGATCGGTGCACGCCCGCTCCCGGGACGCCGACGAGCCCCCCGAGATCCGCGCGAACTACCTGAGCGACCCCGAGGACGTGCAGGTTGCGCTGCGGGGAGCGAGGTGGCTCCGGCGGATCGCGGCCGCGGATCCGATGCCGGCGCTCATCGCGGAGGAGCTTCGCCCGGGGCGCGGGGTGCGCGACGACGAGGCGCTGGTCGAGTACATTCGTGCGACCGCGGAGACGAGCTGGCATCCGGCCGGGACCTGCCGCATGGGCACGGGTTCGGACGAGATGGCGGTCGTCGACCCGCGGCTCCGGTTGCGGGGGGTGGCGGGGCTGCGCGTCGCGGACGCGTCGGTCATGCCCCACCTCGTGTCCCCCAACCCGAACGCGGTCGCGATGATGATCGGCGAGCGGGCCGCGGACCTCATTCGTGAAGATCATGGAGACTGAAATGGCGGAACGGGCGGCTTCGGGCGCGCCGTGCGACGAGACCGAGGCGTTGCTTCGCGTCGCGGAGCGGTGCATGCCGGGCGGGGTGCTCGGGCGGCACCGCTACCCGGCGGAGACGGACCACGTTCCGGTCGAGGGGAGCGGGGCGCGCATTGTCGACAGCCGGGGCCGGAGCTTCATCGACTACTCCTGCGGCGGCGGCTCCCTCATCCTCGGCTACGGCCACCCCGCGGTCGTCGAGGCGGTGCAGACCCAGGCGGCCCGCTCGATGCAGTTCGTGAGCATCCGCAATCCCCTCGCGATCCGGCTCGCGGAGCGCTTCACCGGCATGGTCCGGTGGGCGGATCGGGTCCGTTTCGCCCTCTCGGGGGCGGAGGCGGTGATGTTCGCGCTGCGCCTCGCGCGCGCCTTCACCGGGCGGGAGAAGGTGCTCAAGTTCGACGGCGCCTACCACGGGAACTGCGACTACGGCCTCTGGAACGCGGGGCCCGCGGCGGACGGGGCGGACGGACCCGGGTCGAGCTCCGCGGCCGCGGTTCCGGGTTCGGCCGGGATCCCGCGGGCGATCGAGGACCTCGTCCTCGTCGCCCCCTACAACGACCTCGAGGCGGCGCATCGCATCGTCGAGGCGGAGTGGCGCTCGCTCGCCGCGGCCATCGTCGAGCCCGTGCAACGGAGCTATGCCGCCCACCCCGAGTTCCTCGCCGGCCTCCGCGAGCTCTGCACCGCCCACGGCGTCGCGCTCGTCTTCGACGAGGTGGTGACGGGCTTTCGCCACGCGCTCGGGGGCGCGGCGGAGGTCTTCGACGTCGATCCCGACCTCGGCGCCTTCGGCAAGGCGCTCGGGGGCGGGGTGCCCATCTCGGCCGTCGCCGGACGGGCGGAGGTCATGGACCACGCCGACCCGCGGCGCGGCGGCGCGGCCTCCGGCTACGCCTACGTCACGACCTCCCAGGCCGGGAACCCCCTCGCGGCGGCGGCGGCCCTCGCCACCCTCGGCGAGATCGCCCGTCCCGGCGTGCTCGAGGCGATGCACGCGAGCGCCGAGGCCCTGAAGGAGGGGCTCCGGGACCGCATCCGGCGGCGCGGGCTCGAGGCTCGGGTCGTCGGCTTCGGTCCGCTCTGGGACATCGCCTTCTCGCGCGAGGCCATCTTCGACCAGCGAAGCGCCGCGCGGGCCGATGCGGAGCGGCTCATGCGCTTCCACCTCGGCCTCATCCGGCACGGGGTCATGGTGCGCGCGGGGGGGCGGAGCTACTTCTCGACCGCCCACCGCGAGAGCGAGATCGAAGAGACCCTCCGTGCCGCGGAGCGCGCCCTCGATGAGCTCTGACCCGAACGTCGGCGCGCGCGTGGCGGACGGCCGGCGCGGCGGGATGGAGCGGGTCGAGGGCTCGGGCCCGCTCTCCGTCTGCGTGGACATCGGGGGGACGTTCACCGACGTCGTCCTTATGAACGGGGTGGGGGCGGCGCTCGCCTCGGAGAAGGTCCCGACGACGAGCGGGGATCTCTCGTCGGGGGCCATCGAGGGGGTCCGGAGGCTCCTGCGTGCCAGCGGGGTCGACCCGGCCGCGGTCGGCGAGGTGGTCCACGCGACCACCCAGACCTCGAACACCGTCATCGAGCGGACCGGCGCGCGCACCGCCCTCGTCACGACGGCCGGCTTCCGCGACATCCTCGAGCTCGGCCGGGAGTCCCGCTACGACGTCTACGACCTCTTCATCGAGCTTCCCGCGCCCCTCGTGCCACGGCCCCTTCGCCTCGAGGTCGACGAGCGCCTCGCCGCGGACGGCCGGGTCGAGCGCGCGCCGGACCCGGGGTCCGTCCGCGGGCTCGCGCGCCGCCTCGTGGCGGAGGGGGTGGAGGCGGTCGCGGTCTGTCTCCTCCACGCCTACCGGAACCCGGTCAACGAGCGCGCGGTCCGCGATTCGCTCCGCGCGGGCGGGTTCGAGGGGCCGGTGGTCCTCTCGAGCGACGTCTGCCCCGAGATCCGCGAGTACGAGCGCGCCGCCACCACCGTCGCCAACGCCTACGTCTACCCCCGGATCGCGGCCTACCTCCGCACCTTCGAGCGGCGGCTCCGCGAGGAGGGGATCGGCGGCTCGCTCAGCCTCTTCTCGTCCTACGGCGGGCGGCTCACCCCGGCCGCGGCGGAGCGCCGCCCGGTCGAGATGCTCGAGTGCGGGGCGGCGGCGGGGGTGCTGACGGCGGCCGCGACCGCGAAGCAGGTCGGCTGGCCGCGGGCCCTCTCCTTCGACATGGGGGGGACGACGGCAAAGGCCGCGATCGTCCGGGACGGCCGGCCCCGCCTCGCGCGAAGCTACGAGGTGGCGCGGCTCGCGCGGTTCATGGCGGGGAGCGGTCTCCCGGTGACCGCGAGCGCGGTGGACCTCATCGAGATCGGGGCGGGGGGCGGCAGCATCGCGGCCGTTGACGCGCTCGGGCTCGTGACGGTCGGGCCGCAGAGCGCGGGGAGCGATCCGGGGCCGGCGTGCTACGGGCGGGGCGGGCGGCGGCCGACGGTGGCCGACGCGGACCTCGTGCTCGGCTACCTCGGGGCCGGCGGGGATGCGGGCGGGAGCGACCTGCGGCTCGACCCGGCTCTCGCCTGGGAGGCCATCGAGCGCGAGATCGCGACGCCCCTCGGGCGCTCGGTCGAGGATGCGGCGATGGCGATCCACGACATCGTCGTCGAGCAGATGGCGCGCGCCGCGCGTCTTCACGCGGTGGCTCAAGGGCAGGACCCGCGAAGGCTCCGGATCGTCGCCTTCGGCGGGGCGGGCCCGGTGCACGCCGCGGCCCTCGGGCGGCGGCTCGGCGCCCCCGAGGTGCTCGTCATGCCGGGGGCGGGGGTCGGGGCGGCGGTGGGGGGCGGCCG
>JAJDXW010000056.1 GCA_022823045.1 Gammaproteobacteria bacterium | reverse complement strand
TCGTCTTCGTCGTGCGCGACGCCGAGGTAGGCGTCGATGACCCGCTGGTTCGCCCGCACCTCGTCGGGCGTCCCGTCCGCGATCTTCCGTCCGTAGTCGAGGACCACCACCCGGTCCGAGATGTCCATGACCACCCCCATGTCATGCTCGATGAGGACGATGGTGGTCCCGAACTGGTCGTTGGTGTCGAGAACGAACCGGCACATGTCCTCCTTCTCTTCGGTGTTCATCCCCGCCATCGGCTCGTCGAGGAGGAGCAGATCGGGCTCCGCGGCGAGGGCCCGTCCGAGCTCCACCCGCTTCTGGAGCCCGTAGGGCAGGCGGTTGACGGGAGTCTTCCGGATCGCCTGGATCTCGAGGAAGTCGATGACCCGCTCGACCACATCGCGGTGCTCCATCTCCTCGCGCCGCGCGGGCCCGAGGTAGAGCGCCTGCCACAGGAAGTTGCGGCGCATCTTGAGGTTGCGCCCGGTCATGAGGTTGTCGAGCACCGTCATGCCCTTGAACAGAGCGATGTTCTGGAAGGTGCGGGCGATCCCGGACGCGGCCGCCTCGTGGGGGCGCATCCGGGAGCGGGGCACCCCGCGGTAGGTGATTGTGCCTTCCTGGGGGTGGTAGAACCCGTTGATGACGTTGAGCAGGGAGCTCTTGCCGGCCCCGTTCGGGCCGATGATGGCGCGGACCTCGCCCTCGCGGATGTCGCAGCTCACCCCGTCGATCGCGCGCACCCCGCCGAACGAGAGGCTGATGTCGTGGACGTCGAGGATCACCTCGCCGGCCGCCGCCGCCATCCCGGCTCCGTTCTCCGCGTGCGCTTGCGCCGCCTCAGCCATCGCCTGCGATCCGAATTCCTGGTTTCCGGGGGGCGCCGTCGGCGACCGCTCTCGCGAAGCGTGCGTCCGCGCCCGGCCTAGTCGGCCGCCGCGCGCATCGGCTCCGCCGCGCCGGCGCTCGCGTCACGGATGAGGAGGTCGGCGCTGATCGAGCCCTTGCGCCCGTCCTCGAAGGTGACCTCGGTGCTGATGTAGCAACGCTCCGCATCCCCGTAGAGGGCATCGATGAGGACGTCGTAGCGGTCGGCAATGATGCGCCGGCGCACCTTCTGGGTGCGGGTGAGCTCCCCGTCATCCGCATCGAGCTCCTTGTGGAGAATGAGGAAGCGGCGGATGACCGAGCCCGCGAGCTGCGGGTCCGACGCGAGGTCCCGGTTCACCTGCTCGATGCACTCGCCGACGAGGTCGTAGACCTCGGCGTGCCCCGCGAGCTCCTGGTAGCTCGAGTAGGTGAGATTCCGGCGTTCCGCCCAGTTGCCGACCGCGTCGAGGTCGATGTTGATGAACGCGGTCACCCGGTCGCGGCCGTCCCCGAAGCAGACCGCCTCCTTGATGTAGGGGAAGAACTTGAGCTTGTTCTCAAGGTACTTGGGAGCGAAGAGGGAGCCGTCCCGGAGCTTCCCGACGTCCTTCGCGCGGTCGATGATGCGAAGGTGTCCGCTCGCGTCGAGGATGCCGGCATCGCCGGTGCGCACCCACCCGTCCTCGGTCTTGGTGTCGGCCGTCGCCTCCGGGTTCTTGTAGTACTCGTGGAACACCCCGGGGCTGCGGTAAAGCACCTCGCCCTCGTCGGTGAGCTTGAGCTCGACGTTCGAGAGGGGCCGCCCCACCGTCTCCGGGTCCACCTCGCCGTCGGGCTGGATGGTGACGAAGACGGAAGCCTCCGTCTGACCGTAGAGCTGCTTGATGTTGATGCCGATCGACCGGTAGAAGTCGAAGATGTCGGGGCCGATCGCCTCGCCCGCGGTGTAGGCGAGGTGCACGCGCGAGAAGCCGAGGGTATTGCGGAGCGGGCCGTAGACGAAGAGGTTGCCGAGCCAGTAGCGGAAGCGGTCGCCGAAGGGCACCGCCTCGCCGTCGAGGAGCCGTTTCCCGACGCGGCCCGCGACGCCCATGAAGTGGTGGAACATCCGTTGCTTGAGCCGGCTCGCGTCCTCCATCCGGATCATGACGTTCGTCAGCAGGTTCTCGTAGACGCGGGGCGGTGCGAAGTAGAAGGTGGGGCCGATCTCCCCGAGGTCGGTCATCACCGTGGCCGCGCTCTCGGGGCAGTTGACGCAGAAGCCGGTGAGGTAGGACTGCCCGTAGGAGAAGATGTTGTCGCCGACCCAGGCCATCGGCAGGTAGGCGAGGATGTCCTCGTCCGGACCGAGGCCCTCGAACTCGGCCCCCGCCCACGCCTGCCGGAGCACGTTGTCGTTGGTCAGCACCACCCCCTTGGGCCGGCCGGTGGTGCCCGAGGTATAGAGGATGACGCCGGTATCCGCTCCCGTTCCCTTCGCGACTTCGGAGCGGAAGAAGTTGGGATTGGCCTCGTTGTGCCGCTGGCCGTCGGCCTGGACGTCGCGGAAGTCGCGGACGAGGTCCGGATCGTAGTGGCGAAGGCCCTTCGGCCAGAGGTACACGATGGCCTCGATGCCGGGGACCTGCTCGCGGACCTCGAGGAGCTTGTCGACCTGCTCCTGGTCCTGGACCACCGCGAAGCGCGCCCCGCTGTGCTCGACCACGTAGGCGAGCTCGTCCGCGACCGAGTCCTGGTACATGGGCACGGGGACGCCGCCGAGGGCCTGGGCGGCGCACATCGACCAGTAGAGCCGCGGCCGGTTCTCCCCGATGACCGCGAGCTTGTCGCCCCGCCGGAAGCCGAGGGCGGCGAGGCCGCCCGCGAGGGCCTCGACCTCGCCGAGGACCTCGTTCCAGTCCCACGACTGCCAGATCCCGAACTCCTTCTCGCGGATAGCGGGACGCCCCGCGAAGCGCTCCGCGTTGTCGAGGAGCAGCTTCGGGAACGTGTCGAGCTCGGGGGCGCGCGACGGCGCGGGTGTTCTCTTCCTGGCCATGGGCAAGGTTCAACCGGGTTGAATGCATCCGCGCCGGCCGGATGGTCCGACGGGGCAAACGAGGGATGCTACGGAATCGCCCTGCGCCCCGCAACATCGCCGCGCGCCCGACAGCGATTCTCATTTTGGCTTCCGAGGGTCGCGACACGGCGCGGGGTGAACGGATTGCGGGCGATTTCCAGCGGTGGCCCCTGCCCGAGCCCCGTCCGGGCGCCAAAATGAGAATCGCTGCGCGCCCGATGGACAGGAGCGGCTCGGTGCAACCCTCGGGGAGCCGCCCGGACCGCCGCCCGCGGCTTGCGGCATCACCCTGACGCGGGGGCCTTCACGTGGACGGTGAGGACGTCCGTGTCATGGTACTGCTGGTGGCGAACCGAGGTGGCGAGGTGGCGCAGCAGGCGGAGGGAGACCTCTCGCTCGATTGCCGCCTCGTCCGTCTCGACGCCCAGGAACGCCATCCGATCCTCGAGGTTCTCCCCCCCGGGAGCGGCGACGACCTCGAGGATCGCACCATCGGCCTCCCGCCGGGCGGACAGATGCAGGCGCCGGCCCCGTCCGGACCCCTCTCCGATCGCTCCGGACGCGTCCGGCTGGAGGAGGGTCAGCAGCATCTCCTCCCCCACCGCGTCGAGACGGTCCAACATCTCGAAATCCCAACCGTTGCGCGTCGCGAACGAGCCGAGGAAGTATCTCACCTTCGGCAGCGCCGAGAGAGCGAACTCGATCTCGATCCGGCTTCGGCGGGGCCTTGTCCACTCCACGAACAGGGTCATGAGGATGGCCGTCAGGCCACCGGTCGTCATCCCGTTGCGAAACAGGCCACCCGCGAATTCCGCGACCTGCTCGGGAAACACCATGTCGTTCTGGAACCCGACCCCCACCCAGAAGGAGACCCCGACGATCAGACCCTTGCGATAGTCCATTCCCCCCTGCATGGCGACGTTCACCCCGACCAGGAAGAGCATCGCCATGAGGATGACGAGGTAGGCGGTGACGACCGGGCCCGGAATCGCGAGGACCACCGCCAGAGCCTTCGGAAAGAACGCGAGGAGAATGAAGATTGCCCCGGTCGCCACCCCGACGCGCCGGGCCGCGACGCCGGTCAGCTCGGCGAGCGACGAGCTCGTGGAGAGGGTCGTGTTCGGCACGGTCCCCGCGAGCCCGCAGAGGAGGTTGCTCACCCCCTCCACCGTCACCGTGCCCTGGACCGCGCGGAAGTCGACGGCCCGGCCCCGGCGCCAGGACACCCGCTGGATTGCGACGGAGCTGCTGATGGCCCGGATGGCGCCGATGAGGGCCACCAGGAGGAACGCGGGAAGAAGCGCCCAGAAGACCGGTCCGAAGTCGAGATCGAACCCCGGCCACTCGCCCTTCGGAATGCCGATCCACGACGCGGCGGCCACGCGCTCCACGTCGTAAAGGCCAAGGAACCACCCCACCACCGAGCCGGCGACGACCCCGGCGACCGGCGCCCAGAGTCGCATCGCCCCCGTCGCCTTGAGCGCGATGGCGATGATGACGAGCATCGTCGCGAGGGCGCTCGCGGGCGCGGCGAGCGCGGAGGCGCCACCCGGCGTATCCGTCAGCATGCCGAACACCACCGGCATCACGGTGACCGGAACCAGCATGATGACGGTGCCCGAAACGGTCGGAGTCAGGACGCGCCGGAACAGCGCGAGCCGCGCCGAGACGAGGAGCTGAAAGAGCGCCGCGATGACGACCAGAGTGGCGAGCATCGCCGGACCGCCTTCGACGATCGCGGTGATGCAGATCCCGATGAATGCGCTGGAGCTCGCCATGACGAGCACATGACCCGAGCCGAAGCGGCCGAATCGGACCGCCTGCAGCACGGTGGCGGCTCCGCAGACCGCAACCGACGCGAACACCGCCCACGCGAAGTAGCCTTCCGTCGCGCCGGCGGCCCGCATCACGACCGTCGGGATCAGTATCGGAATGGCCACGTTCAGGACCGCAAGCTGCAGGCCAAGGCCGAGGGCCAGCGCGGCCGGGGGCCGTTCGTCGGGCTCGTAGCGGATTCCCGCGCCCGCGGCCGAACCGCCGGTGCTCACGCGGCAACCGATGCGCGGCGGACGCGGCGTGTCCGGTCGCAAACAAGAGACGGTGCCGGTCTCCCGGGGTCCCTGAAGTCCATCGCGGGCGGTCTCCCTTCAGCGACGAGAATCGCACTGAATTGTAGGGATTATTGGGATCCATGCGGCCATCACGACCCGACGGAGACCGCGGCCCGCTCGACGGCCCGAAGTCGGTGAGTGTCGAGCGTCACGCTCGTCACCCGATGATGCCCCGGCCCCACGACCGCCACCAGGCTCACGTTGCATTGGATCCACCCACCCCCTCACACCCGCGTCTCACCGGGCGGGTCTTCTGTTGCGCCGTTCCCTGCCCTCACTTACGATCCGGGCCGTCGCCGCGGCTTCCCACTCCGGGTCGCGGACCCACCATCGAAGGAGATGACAGCAATGACGGCAACTGAAAAACGGCTCAAGCAGATCATCGACGAGCACCTGGACCTTGGTCGGGACCCGGACTTCGATGCCCAGTTGGGTGACTCGGGTGTGTCCTCGGTGGACGCGGTGGCGTTCTTCAAGGAGGTCAACCAGACGTTCGACCTCGGACTCGCACCCGAAGACTGCTTGCAGTTCAAGACCCTGCGAGAGATCGCGACGTTCATCGACGCCCGCGCGGCCTGACCGCGCCGCGCCGGCCACGAGCACTCGAGCGATATCCCCTGACTCCGAGTGAGCGGGACCGGCCGCCTTCGGACCCGGAGGCGGCCCGGGTCCCGGTGCGACACGGGGTTCGATGCCGCCGATATCGGTTCCCGGCCCGAAGAATGGGCCGAGGGGAAGCGGCGTCCTTGCGATGACGACAGAAGCGGTATGGGAGATTCCCGAGCCCCTGTCGGTATGCGACGTCCGCCTTGACGATCACACGGTCACCACCGTGCGGCAGCATGGCAACGCGTCGGGCCCGCGGCTGGTCGTTAGCCACGGCAACGGCCTCGCGGCCGATCTCTACTATCCGCTCTGGTCATTGTTTGCCGAAGACCACGAGCTGATCGTCTACGACCTCAGGAACCATGGTTGGAATGGCGTCGGTTCGTCGAAGGAGCACAATGTTCCCACCCTGGTT
>JAJDXW010000001.1 GCA_022823045.1 Gammaproteobacteria bacterium | reverse complement strand
ATGCTGCTCTTCCGGCCGCGGGGCCTCATCGGCGAGGAGGAGCATGTCTCGCGGCACGTCCGGCCCTGAAGCCCGTCCGCACGACGGGCGAGGTTCCGTGCCGGCCTCCGGCACGATACGATGCACGGATTCCCGAAACCTGCGAACGAGGAGCGACAGCATGAACATCCCCCGAAACGGTCTCGTCCTTGCCGCCGCGGCGGCCGCGTTCGCCCTCGCCGGCACCGGTCCGGCCGCGGCCGCGGACTGCACGATCAAGCTCGGCGTGGTGCTGCCGGTGAGCGGCCCCATGGGTCTCGTCGGCGAGCGCATCGCGGACACCGGACAGTTCGCGGTGGACGTCTTCAACGATGCGGGCGGGGTCAAGGGCTGCAAGGTCGAGTACATGCTTCGCGACACCCAGGGCCAGTCGACGGTGGGCGTCGACGCGGCCAAGAGCCTGGTCGACATCGAGGGGGTTCCGGTGCTCGTCGGGGCGGTCTCGAGCGGGGTGAGCCTCCCCATCCTGACCTCCGTCGCGGTTCCCTCGAAGATCACCCAGATCTCGTGCTGCTCGTCATCCACGAGCTTCACCGCTCTCGCCGAAGAGGGCAAGACCGAGGGGTACTGGTTCCGCACCTACGCGACGAACCGCAGCCAGTCCGCGATGGGGGCGCTCCTCACCGCGAACAAGGGCTACCGGAAGACCGCGGTGATCTACGTCAACACCGACTTCGGGGTGGGTCTCGCCAAGCAGTTCGAGCAGGACCTTCCCAAGCTCGGGGGCACGATCACGAAGATGGTGGCCTACAACGAGGAGCAGCAGAGCTACCGCGCCGAAGTGACCTCGGCGCTCGAGGGTGATCCCGATTCGCTGTTCCTGGTCGCGTTCCCGGTGGACGGGGCCACGATCACCCGGGAATGGCTCTCTCTCGGCGGAACCCCCAACCTCGTCGTGAACAACTCGCTGCGCTCCGCGGACTACCTCGAGGCGGTGGGCTCCAAGCACCTGGCGGATCTGGTGGGCTACGACAGCGCCCAGCCGCGAACCGATTCCGTGGCGACGTTCAACGCCATGTTCGAAGCCCGCTTCAACGGACCGCCGGACGGGCCCGGCCTGCACTCCATGTTCGACGCGGTGACCGTCACCCTCCTCGCCATGGAGTCGGCCGAGGAGATCAACGGCACGTCGATCCGCGACAACATCCGGAAGGTCACCGCGTCCGGCGGCGAGCCGGTTCACCCGGGGCCCGAGGGCATCGCGAAGGCGAGGGAGCTGCTCGCGGCCGGCAAGGCCATCCGCTACGTGGGGGCGACCGGACCCCTCCAGTTCGACGAGAACGGCGACGTCCAGGCCCCGAAGCTCACGTGGCGGTTCGAGGGCGACAGGAACGTGGAGATGGACTACTACTCCACCGGGGATGTGGCCGAGCTCATCATGAAGCTCGACAACTGAGCGTGGGCGTCCCGGGTCGAAAAGGTGAACGGGGGCGCCGGCGGGCGCCCCCGTTCACGTCGCCGCGCGTGTTCTCGCCGGGCGCTCCCGCTGCGCCCTCGGAGGTCCCGTGAGCGGCCCGAAGCGTACCCACGTGCTCTCCGGGTCTCGGTACGAGGAGCTCGCCGGCTACGCGCGGGCGGTGGTGGTGGGGGACCGCATCTTCGTCTCCGGCACCATCGGGGTCGATTTCACGACCGGAACGATGCCCGAGACGGCCGAGGGTCAGGCGGACCAGGCTCTCGACACCATCGAGCGGGCGCTCGCCGAAGCGGGGTCCGGTCTCGACGACGTGGTGAGGGTGCGGGTGTACGTGCCGGATTCGGGGGACGTCGTCGCCGTCTCCGGGGTGCTCAAGGCGCGCTGCGGGGCGGCCCGTCCCGCCAACACGACGGTCTGCGCCCCCCTCGCGGTCCCCGGCGCGAAGGTCGAGATCGAGGTGGACGCGATCCGGGGCTCGGGGTAGGAGGGGGCTCGGGATTCGCGCGCCCGGCGGGACCCCCTCGGCAGAGACTTCGAATCATCCTCCGCGATGTTCTCCAGGAAGCCCGGAACGGATTGGCGGCCGGGCGACGAATGACGAGGAGCCCCACGATGGCGAAGAACGACGACTGGCTGGCCCGTACCGACGAGCCGGTGCTCGAGCCGGACCTTCCAATCTGCGATCCGCACCATCACCTGTGGGAGTTTCGCGAGGAGAGGGTCATGGCTCCGGCCGCGGTGGCGCCGCGCTATCTCCTCGACGAGGTCCTCGAGGACGTCTCGAGCGGCCACAACGTCGTGTCGACGGTGTTCATCGAGTGCGGCGCGATGTTCCGGGCCGGCGGACCGGAGGAGTTCCGTCCCGTCGGGGAGACGGAGTTCGTCGCCGGCATCGCCGCGATGAGCGAATCGGGGCGCTATGGTCCGACGCGAATCGCCGCGGGCATCGTCGGCACCGCGCACCTGCGGCTGGGGGCCCGCGTGGCGGAAGTGCTCGATCGCCAGGTCGCGGCGGGCGGCGGGCGCTTTCGCGGCATCCGGGAAGGCGCTTCCTGGGACGCGAGCCCGGAGGTGCGCAACGGCCGCACCGAGCCCGGGCCGGAGCTGTTCCTCGATTCCCGGTTCCGCGAGGGGTTCCGGCACCTCGCTCCACGGGGCCTCTCCTTCGAGGGCTGGTGCTACCACCCGCAGATCCCGACCCTGACGGACCTCGCGCGGGCGTTTCCCGACACCACCATCATCCTCGATCACTTCGGCGGACCCCTCGGGATCGGTCCCTACGCGGGCCGGGGGGACGAGGTGTTCGCCGCCTGGCGGCGCGCGGTGGGGCCGCTCGCCGAGTGCCCCAACGTGCACGCCAAGCTCGGCGGCATCGCGATGGACATCAACGGGTTCGGGTGGCACGAACGGCCGGA
Source organism: Gammaproteobacteria bacterium (assembly GCA_022823045.1). Taxonomy (GTDB): domain Bacteria; phylum Pseudomonadota; class Gammaproteobacteria; order HK1; family HK1; genus JAJDXW01. Next base: position 13,417 of record JAJDXW010000001.1, on the reverse strand, counting down.
CCCGCCGACGAGCGAGGAGCTGATGGAGGCGACCCGCCGGTACTACGAGCACACCATCGAGATCTTCGGGGTCGAGCGCTGCATGTTCGAGTCGAACTTCCCGGTGGACAAGCTGAGCTGCAGCTACCGGGTGCTGTGGAACTCGTTCAAGCGTCTCACCGCGGGCTGGTCGGCGAGCGAGCGCTCGGCCCTCTTCCACGACACCGCGGCCCGCGTCTACCGCATCGAGTCCGCCGTCGACTGAGAACCCGCCGGGTGCTCCGACGGAAGCGGTCGCCGCGGGAGTCTCACACGACCGAGCGGCGCGAGGTGATTCCGCCGTCCAGGGTCACGACGCAGCCCGAGAGGTAGCCCGCGCGCGCGGAGGCGCAGAACACGATGAGGTCCGCCACCTCGTCGGCGGTCGCGGCCCGCCCGCCCGGGAACCGGGCGAGGAGTTCCCCCCACCGTTCCTCGTCGCCGAGCACCACCCCGGCGCGCTGGCGGAGCATCGTCTCCATGCGGCCGGTGTCGACGGGGCCCGGGTTCACCGCGACCACCCGGATCCCGTGGTCGAGGCTCCGGCCGCCGAGGGCGCGGGTGAGGGTCATCAGGCTCGAGTTGCCGCACGAGCCCGCGATGTAGTCGAAGTCCGGGTTCTCGCCCGAGTTCCCGACGTCGTTCACGATGACCCCGTGGCCGCGCTCGCGCATGCGGGCGAAGTACGCCCGGCACATCGCGATGTAGCCGAAGACCTTGAGCTCCCAGCCGGCGCGCCATGCATCGTCGTCCACCGCGTCCATGGAGCCCGAGGGGATCGCGCCGGCGTTGTTGACGAGGATGTCGACGTCGAGCGTCTGCTCGATGAGTCCGTCGCGCGCCGCCCGGTCGGTGAGGTCGAGCGCATGGGCGCGGACCCGGCAGCCGTGCGCCCCCTCGATCGAGCGCGCCGCCTCGTCGAGCGCGTCGCCCGAGCGCGCGGTGATGTGGATCTCGCCCGCCCCCTCGCGGGCGAACGCCTCGGCGGTGGCGCGTCCGATGCCCTTGGAGGCTCCGGTGATCAGCACGCTCTTGCCTTTCAGTCCGAGATCCATCGTCGGCTTCTCCCTTCGGTTCAGAACAAGATGTACCCGCCGTCCGCGATGAGGGTCTCGCCCACCACGTAGTCGGCGAGCGGAGAGGCGAGGAAGAGGGCGAGTCGGGCCATCTCTTCCGCGTCGCCGATCCGTCCTGCGGGAATGCGGGCGAGGCTCGCCGCGAGATAGTCCGGATCGGTGAGCTGCTCCTCGGTGAGCGGGGTAAGGGTGCGTCCCGGAGCGAGCGCGACCACGCGCACCCCGTGGGGGGCAAGCTCGACGGCGGCCGCCCGGGTGAACTGGACGAGCCCCGCCTTCGCGGTGCCGTAGATAACGCGCTCCGGTCCGCCGGTGAAGGCGATCTGGGACGCAGTGTTGACGATGACCCCGAAGCCGCGCTCGACCATCCCGCGCGCCAATGCGTGGGCAAGGAGGATCGGACCTGTGAGGTCCGTCGCGATGAGCCGCTCGATCGCGTCCGGAGTCATCTCGAGAAACGGGCCGCCGAGGACGATCCCGGCGTTGTTGAGCAGGATGTCGACCGGTCCCGCCGCCTCGGCGAGCGCCTCGACGGAGGCGGGATCGGCCTGATCGAAGACGTGGGACTCGGCGCCTCCGAGCTCTGCGGCGAGCGCGGCGAGTCGTTCGAGGTCGCGGTCGGCGAGCACGACGGTGCCGCCGTGCGCGTGGAAGGCCCGGGCCATGCGGCTCCCGAGACCGCCTGCCGCACCGGTCACCAGGACCCGCCGCCCGGTGAAGTCGAGGTGCTTCGCTTCGATTCCCGGCATTTCGATTGCGTTCAGCGCCCGAGGTACGACGACAGCACCTCGGGGTTGTCGATGAGCCCCGGGGCGTCGCCGGTGAACGCGATCGCGCCGTCCTTGAGCACGAATGCATCCTGCGCGACCGCCGCCGCGACGCCGACGTTCTGCTCGACGATGAGGATGGTGAGTCCGCGCGCGTGGAGCTCTCTTACCGTCTCGACGACCATGTCCACGATGATCGGGGAGAGGCCCACCGAGGGCTCGTCCATCAGCAGCAGCTTCGGCCGGGCCATGAGCGCGCGCCCGATCGCGACCTGCTGCTGCTCGCCGCCGCTCAAGGAACCCGCCCGCTGCCCGCGGCGGTTCGCGATGTGGGGGAAGAGCTCGTACATCCGCTCCACGTCGGCCCGGATCCCGGCGCGGTCGCGGCGCGTCGCGGCCCCGAGCTCGAGGTTCTCGTGCACCGTCATGGAAGCGAACACCTCGCGGCCTTGCGGCACCTGGACGATGCCGACCTTCACCATGTGGTCCGAGGGCCGGCCGGCCACGTCGGCGCCGTCGAAGACGATGTCCCCCGCGCGGGGCCGGAGGAGGCCGGAGAGGGTGTTGATGATCGTGGTCTTGCCCGAGCCGTTTCCGCCAAGGAGGGCGACGATCCGTCCCTCCGGGACCTCGAACGAGACGTCCCGGAGGACCTCGGTCACCCCGTACCAGACCTTGAGATGACGGACCTCGAGCATCGGTTCGCCCGCCCTCACCCCTCCGCCTGGTGCCCGAGGTACGCTTCCGCGACGGCCGGGTCGGAGCGAACCGTCTCCGGGAGCCCCTCCGCGATCTTGCGCCCCGAGTTGAGCACGACGACGCGGTCGGAGACCCCCATCACGAGCCGGATGACGTGCTCGATCATGACCAGGGTGACCCCGCGTTCGTCGCGGATGCGGCGAAGGAGGGCGTCGAGCTCCGCCACCCGGTTGACGGAGAGCCCGACCGCGGGCTCGTCGAGGAGCACCACCTTGGGCTCGTGGATGAGGGTGCGGGCGATCTCGATGATCCGCTGCTGGCCGAACGAGAGCGCGTCGCCGGCCCGGTTCGCGAAGTGGCGGAACCCGACGAAGTCGAGGGCGGTGAGGGCCCGCTCGCGCATCTCCTCCTCCTCTTCGCGCATCCGCTTCGATCGGAGCACCGCGCCGACGAGCCCGGTGGTGCTCATGAGGTGGAGCCCCGCCATCATGTTCTCGAGCACCGTCATGCCGGCGAAGAGCTGGGAGGACTGGAAGGTGCGGCGAAGCCCCAGGGCCGCGATCCGGTTCGGCTTGAGGCCGGTGATCGACCGGTCCTCGAGGAGGACGTCGCCCGCGTCGGGCGGGTTCATGCCGCAGACCACGTTGAGGAGCGTCGTCTTGCCGGCCCCGTTCGGCCCGATGATCCCGGTGATCTCGCCCTCCGGGAAGTCCACGTCCACCGAGTCGAGGGCGCTCACCCCCCCGAACGCGATCGAGACGCCGCGGACCCTGAGGGCGGCCTCCGTCATACGGGGCCGCCCCCGCGCGGCGGGCCGGCCGGAACGGCGGGCGAATCGCCAGGCTCGGGCGCGGCCCCAGGGTCCATCTCGGCGTCCGTCTCGGGAACCGCTCCGAAGTCCTCCTCCGTCTCCTTTCCCGGCGGCACGTAGTGGAGGCGCTCGTTCCAACCGGGGAGGAGCCTTCGCACGAACACGATGACCCCGTGCGGCTGGAAGAGCACGAACACGATCAGCAGGCCCCCGAACGCGACCTCGATGGAGAACTTGAACTCCTTGGTGATCTCGACGAGCACGGTGAGGAGGACGCCGCCGATGAGCGAGCCCACCACCGAGCCCATCCCCCCGAGTACCACCGCCGCCTTGTGGAGCACCATCTGGAGGAGGTCGAAGCTCTCCGGGCCGACGAAGCCGAGCATGCCGCTGTACAGGGCCCCCGCGACCCCCGCGTAGAACCCCGACAGGGCGAATGCGAGGGACTTGTACTTGAGGAGGTCGATCCCGAGGGCCTGGGCCGCGACCTCGCCGTCCCGGATCGCGACGAACGCGCGCCCGATGGGCGACTCCATCGCGTGCTTGGCGAACACGTAGAGCACGAGCGCGGCCATCCAGCTCAGGTAGTAGATCCCGGTCTCCTGGGTGACGGGGAGCGGCGAGAAGTCGATGGGGGGTGGGATGAAGCCCCCCGCCCCGAAGGTGACCGGGGTCCAGTGGGTCATCAGCCAGAACGTGAACTGGGCGAACGCGAGGGTCGCGAGGGCGAGGTAGATGCCGGACAGGCGAAGCGCGGGGAGGGCGAGGAGGGTTCCCGAGATGACCGCGATGGCCACCCCCCCCGGAGCGGAGATCCAGTACGGGAGGCCGAAGTGCTTCATGAGAAGGCCCGTGCCGTACGCGCCGATGCCGTACATCGCGGCGTTCGCGAGGGCGAGCTGGCCCGCGAACCCGATGAGGAGGTTGAGCCCCAGGGAGAGGATGACGTAGAGCAGGATGAGGTTCGCGACGAAGGTCTGGTACTCGTTCGCGACGAAGGGAATCACGAAGAGCATGGTGAAGAGGGCGATGAGGAACGCCCGCTTCCCGACGAGGACTCGCATCGCGGCGCCGGTACCGTTCCGTCAGACCTTGCGGATCCGGCCGAGCCCGAACAGGCCGGTCGGAATGAAGATCATCACGATCATGATGACGATGAACGCCGCCACCTCCTGCATCGCGGTATGGAGGTAGCCGGCCGCGAGCTGCTCGATGATGCCGATGAGGAACCCCCCGACCACCGCCCCCGGAATGCTCGTGAGGCCGCCGAGGACGGCCGCCGCGAACGCCTTGATGAAGAGCATGAACCCGATGTCGGGGTAGAGGAGGGTGAGGGGGGCCATGAGCACCGCGGCCGCCGCGGCCACCGCCGAGCCGACCCCGAAGGTGTACATGTACACGCGGTCGGTGCGAAGCCCGACGAGCTTCGCGGCCTTCTGATTGTCCGCCGTCGCCTGCATGAAGCGCCCGGCCCGGGTGAGCTTGAAGAACAGCGCAAAGACGAGCATCACCGCGCACGCCGCCCCGAGCACGACGAGCTGCTGCGACATCACCATGATCCCGGCGAAGCTCAAGGGCTCGGGCGAGATGAGGGGCGGGAAGGTGAGGTAGTCGCCCTTGCCGCCCCACAGCCACCGCGCGACCCCCTTGAGGACGAAGGAGAGGCCGATCATCACGAGGAGGACGCTGACGAGGGTCTGGCGCTGCATGAGGGGCCGGAACGCGATCCGGTCGACCGCGATCCCGACCGCGAAGGCGAGGGCGACGGCGAGGGCGAAGGAGGGGAGGTAGGGCCAGCCGAGCATCACGTGGAACGTGAACGCGAAGAACCCGCCCAGCATGAACATCTCGCCGTGGGCGAAGTTCACGACCTGCGTCGCCTTGTAGATGACGACGATGCCGAGGGCGACGAGGGCGTAGAGCGCCCCCGTCGAGATCCCGGTCGCAATGAGATAGCTCAGATACTCCACCCGGCCGTCTCCTCCGCCTCCCCGCGCGCGCCGCGCCTCGCGTCGCCCGCTACTACTGCAGCTTGACGACTTTGCCGTCCTCGAGGGCAAGCCAGCCCGGGTGCTGGTTGCACTGGTGGCTGACCCCCGCCTGGCACTTGATGGGCCCCGCGTAGACGTCCACTTCCATGTCCATGTCCCCCATCGCGGCGAGGAACCCGTCCCGGGTGAGGTCGCGGCCGGCCTTGCGGAGCGCCTCGACGAGCACCTGCGCGCTTCCGATGCCGTTCATGTTGAACACGGACAGCTCGTCGTTCGGGAACAGGCTCTTGACCCGGTCGGTCCAGTCCTTCACCTCCGGATCGCCCGGCTGATAGGCGGTCGCGGTGATGGTGACGAAGTTCGTGAGCGCGTCCGGCACCCCCACCTGCTTCTCGAAGGCGACGAAGTCGTTGATCGCGGTCTGCCCGACCCAGAGGGGGTTCGAGCCAATCTTGAGCGAATCGCGGATGAGGACCGCGCCCGGCTTCGGGTAGAGGATCATGATGACCGCGTCGACGCCCGCGCCCTTGAGCTTGAGCGCCTGGGGGGTGGCGTCGTTGGCGTCGACCCCGAGCTCGAGGTTCTCGACGAACTCGATGCCCTTCTCCTCGGCGTACGCGATGAGGGGGTTGTAGCGGGCCATCGCCCACGCGTCGGTCATCCGCACCACCGCCATCTTCTTGGCACCCCGGGCGAGAGCGAAGTCGATCTGGGCCCGGCTCTCGACCCCGGAGGTGAGCTGGGTGGTGTAGATGTTCGTCTTCGGCGGGTCGGTGATGCCGTCCGCCACCGCGGAGTTGACGACCATCGGGATCCCGGACTTCTCGAGCTCCGGTACCGAGGCGAGGGTCGCGTTCGAGCAGGCGCCGCCGATGATCGCGAACACCTTCTGGTCGTACGCGAGCTTCTTGACCGCCGCGATGGCCCCCTCGGGCTTGCAGTTGTCGTCTTCGCGCACGAGCACGACGTTGCGTCCGTGGACCCCGCCCTCGGCGTTGACCTTGTCGAAGACCGCCTCGACGCCGTTCATCACGAGCTTGCCGTAGAGATACACGGGGCCGCCGAACGGTCCGAACGCTCCGATCCGGACCTCGGTGTCGGTGATGCCCTGGGTGTGCCCGTCGGCCGACGCGGTGCCGGCGGCAAGGCCGGTGCCGAAGGCAAGGGCCGCGGTGATCGCTGCGACTTGGTAGCGCCTTCTCATGTTCGATACCTCTTCTGGATTGCGGTTTGGCGTGGCGCCGACCCCGACGAAAGCCCCTGCAACCGCCCTCGGGCGGCCGCATCGACGACGACCGATGGGGGAACCCACGTCCGGCGACGATGTTAGTCGCGGTCCGGCCGCACGGCAAACCGGGCCCCCGGCGGGCCGCCCCCGTTCCCCGGAAACGTCGCCGGGAGGCGGGGGTATGATCGCAGCTCCGGGCGGCGGACCCCCGCCGCGCCCCGCGAGAGCCGAGGAGATCACCCATGCGAGCCGCCCTCGTACAGATGAGCGCCGGGGAAGACGTCGCCGGGAACCTTGCCCGGACGGAGGCCCTCCTCGAGGCGGCGAAGCGCGAGCGTGCCGACGTGGTCTGCCTCCAGGAGTGCTTCAACACCTGGTTCTTCGCCCAGCGGATCGATGCGCGGGCGCAAGGGCTCGCCGAGCCCGTCGACGGCCAGTCCGTCACCCGCATGCGCGCGGCCGCAAGGCGCCTCGGGCTCTTTCTCGTCGTGCCGTTCTACGAGCGCGCGATGGCGGGCGAGCTCTACAACACCGCCCTCCTTGTCGACGACGGGGGCGAGATCGTGGGTTCGTACCGCAAGCACCACCTCCCGATGAGCTCGCACTTCAACGAGAAGTTCTATTTTCGCCCCGGCAACACGGGCTTCCCGGTCTTCGACACGCCGCACGGCCGGATCGGGATCATGATCTGCTACGACCGCCACTTCCCGGAGTCCGCCCGGGCCCTCGGCCTCGGCGGCGCGGAGTACGTCTTCGTGCCGACCGCGACGACCACCCGCGGGTACTCCCGGAGCGTATGGGAGACCGAGCTCCGCGCGCACGCGATCGCGAACGGGTTCTACGTCGCGGGGGTGAACCGGGTCGGGGTCGAGCTCGAGAGCACGTACTACGGCGCGAGCGTGTTCATCGACCCCATCGGCGAGATCATCGCCCAGGCCGGCGATGGGGAGGAGGTGCTCGTCGCCGACCTCGCTCCGGCGCGACTCGAGGAGGTCCGTTCGGTGTGGCCGTTCTACCGGGACCGGCGGCCGGACGCCTACGCCGCGCTCGTGCGGCCCTGATGCGCGTCGAGACCGTCACCACATGTGCAGGCCCTTATAAGCCATTGATCTCTGTCGGCCAAACCCGGCGATCCGATCCAAACCGGAGCTTCGGGAGCCCGCAGCCCGCTTGCAGGCGACAGACGATCTGATAGATCAATGAGTTACGAGGACCTGCATAGGACCATCACCATGGAGTGCACGCAATGAAGGTGGGGCTCTACCTCGCGACCCAGTTCACCCCGGATACGCCTCTCGGGCCACAGCCCGCAAATCTCGTCGAGCAGGTCCGGGCGGCGCGAGCGAACGGCTTCTCGTCGCTCTGGGCGGCACAGCACTTTCTGACCGCCCCGGTGCAGATGCTCCAGACGATGCCCCTTCTCGCGCGGCTCGTCCCGGAGGCGGAGGGGATGCAGATCGGGCCGAACATCCTCGTCTTCCCCGCCCTCAACCCGGTGCACGTGGCCGAGGAGGCGGCGACGATGGACTGGCTCTCGGACGGGCGCTTCGTGCTCGGCCTCGGGCTCGGCTATCGCGACGAGGAGTACACCGCCTTCGGGGTGTCGCTCCGCCACCGGGCGGCGCGGCTCGAGGAAGGGGTGGGACTCATGCGCCGGCTGTGGGCGGGAGAGCGGGTGACCCATCGCGGGAAGCACTTCACGGTCGAGGACGCGGGGCTCGCGCTCAAGCCGAAGCAGCAGGACGGGCCGCCGGTCTGGATCGCGGCGGTGGTCGAGAAGGCCATCGAACGGGCCGCGACCCTCGGCGACGAGTGGCTCATCACCTTCTATCCGACCGTGAAGACCCTCGAGACGCAGCTCGCGCGCTACCGCGAAGTGCGGGCCGCGGCCGGGTTGCCGGCCGCCGTCGACTATCCGCTCTGCCGCGAATGCCACGTGGGTGCGACGATGGCGGGCGCCCTGGACGCGGCGCGCGGGCCGCTCGGCTACAAGTACGCGGCCTACGCCTCGTGGGGGCAGGACGACATCCTCGACTCCGCCGACCGCTTCGATCAGCCCTTCGACGAATTCCGCCCCGATCGCTTCCTCATCGGCGACGAGGCGTGGGTGAAGGACGAGATCGAGCGCTACCGCGACGCCCTCGGAGTGCGGCACTTCATCATGCGGATGCAATGGCCGGGGCTCGAGCAGAAGCGAGTGCTCGAGAGCATCGAACGCCTCGGCCGGATCGTCGCCTCCATTCGCTGACTGTCCGCCGGAACACGGCAGATGAAGAGGGGAGCAAGGGAGAAGTGACGGGAGTTGCAGGCGCGGGCGGAAACGGGGGGGCGGACGTTCCGATGCGACCGGTGGCCGGGGCGGCGGTCTGGTCGGCCACCGAGATCGAGGAGCGGGGCGGGTGGCTGTACGTTCTGCGCCCCGACGAGATTGCCGAGCTCTCGGCCGCGGCGGACGCGGTCGTCGCGTCCGGCACCGATCTCCGTGCGCTCGATCCCGGCCGGTTCGAACTGCCTCGATTCGGGGCGGTGCTCGCCGGTCTCCGCAGGCAGATCATCGACGGGGTCGGCTTCGTCCAGATCCGGGGCCTCCCCGTCGCCCGCTTCGGGCGGCGCAAGGCGGCCACCGTGTTCTGGGGCATCGCGCGCCACCTCGGCGACGAGGTCGTGTCGCAGAACGGGCGCGGCAATCTCCTGGACCACGTGAAAGACTTCGGCCAGACCTTCCGCGACCCCGCGAGCCGGGGGCCCTATACCCGCGAACGCATCGAGTACCACACCGACGCCTGCGACGTCGTGGGGCTGCTCTGCCTTCAGCCCGCGAAGCGGGGCGGGGAGAGCACGCTCGCGAGCGGTGGGGCGGTCTACAACGAGATGCTGTGCCGGCGCCCCGATCTCGTCGAGGCCCTGATGCAGCCCCTGTACCGTGATCGCCGCGACGAGGTGCCCCCGGGACGCGAGCCGTGGTACGCGATGCCGGTGTTCAACTTCTTCGACGGACACCTCTCGATCACCAACGAGCCCTCCTACATCGACTCGGTGACCCGGTTCTTCGACAGGAACCCCAACTCGCCCGCCCAGCTCGAGGGGCTCGCGCTCCTCGACGAGATCGCCGAGGAGCTGCACATCGACATCGCGTTCGAGGCGGGCGACATGCAGTTCCTCCACAACCACACCGTGATGCACTCGCGCCAGGCCTTCTCCGACTTCCCCGAGCCGGAGCGCAGGCGTCACCTGCTTCGCATCTGGCTCCTCACCCACGACGGGCGGCCGGTGCCGCCCGTCTTCTACGAACGCAACGGCTCCCCCGCCACCGCCCGCCGGCCGGGCGGCATCGTCGGCGCGGCGACGGCGTTCCGCGTGCCCCTCGAAGGGCTCTGAACTCTCGGCGGGGCCGGTGCGGCCGGCCTGGAGCGGGGCCGGGCCGGGCGGTTCAGTTGGCGGCGGGGTCGTTCTCGCGCGCCCAGGCGTCCTGCGGGGGCGTTTCGGCCGGCAAGCGGGCGCGGAGCGCGTAGTAGGGGAGGTACACCCGGTAGATGTCGTGGAGGCGGCGGAGCTCGTCCACGGCCGCCTCGTGGAGGTCCACCCGAAGGTCGAGGTCCTCGACGATGTCCGCGCCCCGCACGACGAGGGCCGCCGAACGTTCGGTGAGATGGGTGCCGTCCGCGTTCGCCTGGCCACCCGCGTCGCGTCCCGCCTCGAGGGTCGCAAGGAGCCGCTCGGGGAGGTCGTCGCCCGCGCGGTCCTTCCATGCGTCCGCCATCGCGTCCACCGTGCGCTCCCCGGCGAGGACGTTGCCGAACGCCGCGAACCCGTCGCCGGTGACGTGTCCCGACCACGGCCGGGTACGCGGGCCGGTGTGGGCGGCGACGCGGCCCCCGGCGGTCGCGATCACGACCTGGCGAAAGGCGAACCCCGGGTCCTCGGCCGCGAGCCGGGCGAGGACCGCCTCCGGGTCCTTTCCCTCGCGAAGCGCGGCCGCCGCGGGGGGGCCGAGAGCGGGGTTCGCGAACGCCTGGGTGGAGAGGGCCGCGACCCCGCGCTCGATGAACGGGCAGTAGCCGCCGACCCCGAGAGAGTAGGTGGCGATGCCGATGCCGAGCCGCCCGTCCTCCGGAGAGACTCCGATCACCGTGTACGTCATCTTCCTGATCCTGCCGGGAGAACGCGGGTCGGCAGGCGGTCAGTCCGCCGCCTCGTCGCGCCAGCCGACGTTGGCCCGCAGGCGCGGCATCATCTCCGACGTCATCAGCTCCATGTGGCGGGTCCAGACGTCCCGATGCACCCAGTCGTGGTGCGAGGTGACGAGGGTCTCGAACGGCCCCGTCTCGTCCCGGAACGCGGCGAGCCGGTCCGCCACCGTTCGGGGGCTCCCCGCGATGACGATGTTGTCGAGGCAGTAGTCGATGGTCACGTCCTCGTCGGGCATGTCGGGATCGGTCTTCAGCATGTGCACGAAGCCCCCGGCGGTGGTCAGCTTGATGATGTAGTGGAAATACCAGCGCATCGCGCACTCGGGGTGCCGGAGGTAGGCCTCGGCCTCCGCGTCCGTCTCCGCGACGAACAGGGTGCGGCCGGCCCGCCACTTGTCCTCCGCGAGGGGGAGGCCGTGCTTGCGCTTTTCGTCGCACCAGTGTCCCCAGTGCTCCGTGAGGACTTCCGGGGGAACGAAGTTCGCGGAGATCGAGTGCCAGTCGCGCCGCGCCGCCAGCCGGATGCTGGACGAGCCGCGGCTCATCGCGGGCAGCATGATGGGCGGGTGCGGGCTCTGGTAGGGCTTGCCCATCGCGCCGACCCCGATGTCCGGGATGACCTGGTCCCGGATGACGAAGTCCCAGTACTTTCCGTGGAATTCGTAAGGCGGGTCGGAGGACCAGATGCCGAGGATCATGTCGATCGACTCCTCGATCATCGCCATCCGGTCCTCGTCGAGGAGCTTGAACATCTCGAAGTCGGGCGGGGTCGCCCCCGGGCCGATGCCGAACATGAAGCGTCCCTTCGACATGTGGTCGAACTGGGCGACCTGCCCGGCGACGATCGCGGGGTGCTGGTACGGGAGGCAGATGACCCCGGTGCAGAGCTTGATCCGCTCGGTCTCCGGGATGAGGGCGGCCATCAGCATGAGCGGCGACTGGATCGGCTCGGAGGGGAGGGCGAAGTGCTCCCCGAGCCACACCTCGTCGAATCCGACCGCGTCGGCGCAGCGGATGACGTCCATGTCCTCGTTGAGGAGGGTGTGGTACCCGCGGCGAAAATCGTGGATCGGGTGCATGAACATGCCGAGCTTCATGTCGGATATCTCCTCGTCGGTCGGCCGGACCTTCGCGCGGCCGATGGTCGTGGGCGGACGGCGGGGGGGATCGCTCCTGCGGCGAAAGTCGGTGAGTTTCCCGCGCTATCGTCCGGGAAGGTAACAGGGTCCCGGCACCGCGGGGTAGTCGGCGAGCATCGCCTCGTCGATGTCGAGTCCGAGGCCGGGGGCGTCGTGGGGCTCGATGTGCCCGTCGCGGACCTCGAGGGGGTTGCGGGCGAGGTCGGTCCGAAAGGGATTGACGGGGGCTTCGTCCGCCTCGTAGACGAGGCCGTTGCCGAGGGCGCACAGGAGGTGGACGTTCGCCGCGGCGCTCAGCATCGAGTGGCTCGTGTGGGGGGCGGAGCGGACGTGCCACGCGGCGGCCATGTCGGAGATCTTCTTGACCTCCGAGATCCCGCCCGCCTTGGTGCAGTCGGCCTGCACGACGGCGATCGCGCGCGCTTCGAGCAGCCCCCGCACCTCCTGCCGGCCGTAGTGGTTCTCGCCCGCCGCAAGGGGGACGAGGGTCCGCTCGGCGAGGTCCCGGTAGGCCCCGACCGCGTCCGGAGGGAACGGCTCTTCCAGCCAGTACACCCCGTGGTCCTCGCAGTACGCGACGACCTCCACGAGGTCCTGCGCGGTGTAGCGGGTCTGGGCGTCCACCGCGATGTCGAGCCCGTCCCCGAAGTCGCGCCGCACCCGGGCGACCCGCTCCGCGTCGCGCTTTGGAGTGTCACCGACCCGGAGCTTGACGGCGGTATAGCCGCGGTCGACGAATGTCCCGACCTCCGCCGCGAGCGAATCCGGCGGCTGGAATCCGAGGGTGAGGCCGCCCACGTAGGCGCGAAGGCGCTTGGCCGTGCCGCCGAGGAGGCGGTAGACGGGCTGCCCGAGAAGCTTCCCCTTGAGGTCCCAGAGGGCGATGTCGATGCCGGAAAGCGCGATGAGGCTCCCCGCGCCGAGTCCGTGGGTCTGGACCTGCTGGTGACGCACCCGCTCCCAGATCCCCTCGGTGTCGAAGGGGTCGGAGCCGGTGACGAGGGTCCCGATCCCGCCCTGGATGATCTCGGCCATGGCCGTCGGGTTCTGGCCGTGGTGCGACTCTCCGTAGCCGACCGTGCCGTCGTCCGCGGTCACCTTGACGAGCACGAAGTCGCGCTTGACGTTGGCGCCGAGCGCGTTTCGGAGCACGTCCCCCTCGAACGGTCGCGAGTGGGCGCTCGCCTCGATGCTCGCAATCTTCACCATCATGGTTCCTCCCGGCTGGATGGGGCCCCGGCAGGGCCCGGCTTCGGGGCTCACACCCCGGCGATCGGTTTCGATCCTCGAATATACTCGCCGCAATGAAACACGGGATCGACCGCTCCACCCCGATCGGCGATGAGACCCGGACCACCACCTGCCTTCCGCGCCGGTGAGGATGGTCGCGCGGCCTCCGCTTTATCGGGACGTTCTCGCGGAGTGACGGGCGCCAGGCCCGTGCGCCGCGAGCTCCCGCCCGGCATCCGGGCCTTCCCTCCGGGAGGGTCGTGGAGGA
>JAJDXW010000425.1 GCA_022823045.1 Gammaproteobacteria bacterium | reverse complement strand
GCGACGCCGTCTACCGCTTCGACGAGTGCAAGTCGGAGAAGGAGGAGTCCTCCGGCCCACGGCTCCGGCGGGTGGCGGTCCATTCGTCCGGCGGCGGTCCGGGCGGCCGCGCCGCCGCGCGCCGCGCCCTCGCCGAGGCGGCCGCGATCACCGGAGGCAAGCGTCTCGCCCGCGACCTCGGCAACCGGCCCGGAAACATCTGCACGCCGACCCATCTCGCCGAATCCGCGGTCGCCCTCGCCGGGGAGTTCGATTCACTCTCCGCGGAGGTCCTCGAGGAGGAGCGGATGCGCGAGCTCGGCATGGGCGCCCTGCTCGCGGTGGCCGGCGGGAGCCGGCAGCCGCCGAAGCTCATCGTCGTCGAGTACGCCGGGGGGGAGCGGGGCGAAGCGCCCGTCGTGCTGGTCGGCAAGGGGGTGACCTTCGACTCCGGCGGCATTTCCATCAAGCCGGCCGCGACCATGGACGAGATGAAGTTCGACATGTGCGGGGCGGCGAGCGTGCTCGGGGCGGTGCGGGCGGCGGCGGAGCTCGGTCTCCCCCTCAACGTGACGGCGGTCGTTCCGGCCGTCGAGAACCTGCCCGACGGCCTGGCCTGCAAGCCGGGCGACATCGTGACCTCCCTCTCCGGCCAGACCATCGAGATTCTCAACACCGACGCCGAGGGGCGGCTCATCCTCTGCGACGCCATCGGCTACGCGGAGCGTTTCGAGCCCGATACGGTCATCGACGTCGCCACCCTCACCGGGGCATGCGTGATTGCCCTCGGCCACGTCGCGAGCGGGCTCTTCACCAACTCGCGCGAGCTCGGCGACGCCCTGCTCGCCGCCTCCGCGGCCTCCGGCGACAGTTGCTGGGAGCTTCCGGTATGGCCGGAGTACGAGGAGGCGCTCAAGAGCAACTTCGCGGACGTCGCCAACGTGGGCGGGCGGGCGGCGGGTTCGGTCACCGCGGCGATGTTCCTCTCCCGGTTCGCGCGCAAGCGGAGCTGGGCGCACCTCGATGTCGCGGGCACCGCGTGGGAGAGTGGAAAGAGCAAGGGAGCGACCGGCCGGCCGGTGCCGCTTCTCGTCCAGTACCTCATCGACCGGGCCGGGTGACCGGGTCGGGTGTCCGGGCCGTTGGACGCGCCGCGCATCGACTTCTATCTTCTCGAGGAGGCGGCGGGTGTCGCCTGCGACGTCACCGCGTGCCGGATCGCGGAGAAGGCGTGGCTCCACGGTCACCGGGTGCACCTGCACGTCGACTCGCCGGAGTCGGCCCGGCGGCTGGACGATCTGCTCTGGACGTGGCGCGACGAGAGCTTCGTCCCCCACGCGGTGTGCGGCGCGGACGGGCCGGCGGACGCGGACGGCGGCCTCCCGGTCACGATCGGCTGGGGGCAGGTCCCCGATTCCGCCGCCGACGTCCTCCTCAACCTGGACGCGCGCGTGCCGGACGGCTTCGAGCGCTTCGCCCGGATCGCGGAGTTCGTGGGCGGATCGGAGCCGGACCGGAACGCGGGCCGCGAACGGTTCCGCCGCTACCGCGCGCACGGCTGCGAGCTCCGGACCCACCGGCTCTGAGCCCGATGGCCCGCGAGCGGAGCAGGCACCGGCCGGCGGAGCGCCGCGGGCCGGCCGCGTCGGAGCCGCTCCCCGACCCGATCGGCCGGCTCGACGACGTGCTCGCGACCCTCGAGGAGATGCTCGACGGGCACGGGGTTCCGCCGCCGCCCGACGCGCCCGTCCCCGCCGCCCGGGAGACTCCCGCCTCGGACCCCGGGGACCCGGGGGCCCTCCCTCTTCTCGAGGACGTGGTGGCGCCGGCCGCCAACGGCCGTGTGGAGGATGTGATCGGCGGCCCCGGGCTGGACGCCGTGCTCGGTCCGGCCGCGGTGCTCGGTCCCGCCGCCGCGCCCGGGCCGGAGGCCGCGCCCGCGCTGGACGCCGTGTCCGGGGCAGAGGGATCGGCGGCGCCTCTTCCGCGCGAACCCCTCCCGCTCGGCTTCGAGTTCATTCCGGACGACCCCCTTCCGCGGATCGGCGATCTCGACCTCGGCCCCCCGGACGGCGGCCCGGGAGGCGAGCGATACGGCGACGCGGCGCCGCCGGCGCTGGACCCCGAGGTCTACCGCCACCTCATCGATCGGCTCGCGAACGAGATCGACGTCATCATCCAGACCGGGACCGAGGAGGCGATGGAGCGGGCCGCGGCGGAGATCGCCGCCCGGGTCCGCGAGCACGTCGCAATCATCCTCCCGGAGGTCATCGAGGAGCTGGTCCGGATGTCGGGCCGGGAGCCCGACTGAGCGCCTCCGTCCCGTCTCGTCCCGTCCCGTCCTTCACCCTCACCCTCACCGTCCCCCTCACCCGCCTTTCGGTTCTCGAGCACCTGCCACATGGAAACGACCTACGATCCCCGCCGCATCGAGAGCGGCGTATACGCCGCCTGGGAAGAGGGCGGCTGGTTCGCACCGCGCGGCGACGGCCGCCCGTACTGCATCATGATCCCGCCGCCGAACGTGACCGGAACCCTGCACATGGGGCATGCGTTCCAGGACACGATCATGGACACCCTCGTCCGCTACCACCGCATGCGGGGCCGCGACACCCTGTGGCAGATGGGGACGGACCACGCCGGCATCGCGACCCAGGTGGTGGTCGAGCGCCAGCTCGAGGCCGAGGGGACCGACCGGCGCGCGCTCGGCCGCGAGGCGTTCGTCGAACGGGTGTGGGACTGGACCCGCGAGTCGGGCGGGACCATCCGGCGTCAGCTTCGCCGGCTCGGCGCCTCCGTCGACTGGGAGACGGAGCGGTTCACCCTGGACGAAGGGCTCTCCGAAGCGGTGCTGGAGACCTTCGTGCGCCTGTACGACAAGGGGCTCGTCTACCGCGGCCGGCGGCTCGTGAACTGGGACCCGGTGCTGCGCACCGCGGTGTCGGACCTCGAGGTGAAGTCGGAGGAGGAGGACGGCCACCTCTGGCACATCCACTACCCCCTCTGCGACCCGCCGCCGGGCGGGCCCGAGCGCGTCACGGTGGCGACCACCCGGCCGGAGACCATGCTCGGGGACGTGGCGGTGGCCGTCCACCCGGACGACCCGCGCTTCGCGGACCTGGTCGGGCGCGAGGTCGAGCTCCCCCTCTGCGACCGCCGCATTCCGGTCATCGCGGACGACTACGTGGTGCGGGAGTTCGGAACCGGCTGCCTCAAGATCACCCCCGCCCATGATTTCAACGACTACGCGGTGGGCGAGCGGCACGGGCTTCCGTCGATCGACATCTTCACCGACACCGCCTCCCTCAACGAGAACGCGCCCTCCGCCTACCGCGGTCTCGATCGCTTCGAGGCCCGCGATCGGATCGTGGAGGACCTCCGCGAGGCGGGTCTGCTCGACCGGGTGGAGGCCTGCCGGCACCAGATCCCGCGCGGCGAGCGCACCGGCACGGTGGTCGAGCCGCGCCTCACCGCGCAGTGGTTCGTGCGGGCCGCCCCGCTCGCGGAGCCGGCCATCCGCGCCGTCGAGACGGGGGCCGTGCGCTTCGTGCCCGAGAACTGGGCCAAGGTCTACTTCCAGTGGATGCACGACATCGAGGACTGGTGCATCAGCCGCCAGATCTGGTGGGGCCACCGCATACCGGCCTGGTACGGCCCGGACGGCGGCATCTACGTCGGAAGGAGCGAAGCGGAGGTCCGGGAGCGCCACGGCCTCGGACCGGAGGTCCCCCTCGAGCGCGATCCGGACGTGCTCGACACCTGGTTCTCGTCGGCCCTCTGGCCGTTCTCGACCATCGGATGGCCGCGCGAGACGGAGCGGCTTGCGAGGTACTACCCGACCAGCGTCCTCGTCACCGGCTTCGACATCATCTTCTTCTGGGTCGCCCGGATGATCATGATGGGCGTCGAGTTCATGGAGGAGGTGCCGTTCGACGAAGTGTACATCCACGGCCTCGTGCTCGACGCGGACGGGGAGAAGATGTCGAAGTCGCGGGGGAACATCCTCGACCCCCTGGACCTCATCGACGGCATCGACCTCGAGTCGCTGGTCGTCAAGCGCACCACCGGTCTCATGAAGCCCGAGGACGCGCCCCGCATCGCCGAGGCGACCCGCCGCCAGTTTCCGGACGGGATCCCCGCGTACGGGACGGACGCGCTGCGCTTCACGTTCTGCTCGCTCGCGACCAACGGGCGCAACATCCGCTTCGACCTCGGCCGCATCGAGGGCAACCGGAACTTCTGCAACAAGCTGTGGAACGCGGCCCGCTACGTGCTGCGAAGCGCGGTGCCGGACGGCGCGGGGAACGGCGCCGACGTTTCCGCCGCGGGCGGCGATGGCGGCGATGGGGACGGCTCCGGCGGTCTCGCGGGCCGGCCGGACGGCGGGCCGGCGCCGGCGCCGGGGGCGGTGCCCTCCGTTGCAGACGGGCACGATCTCTCCGAGCCGCGAGGCGACGGGGCAGGCGCCGTGCCCTCCGTTGCCGACAGGTGGATCCGGTCGCGGCTCGTCACCCTCGCCGAGCAGGTGCGCGACGGCTACGAGGGCTACCGCTTCGACTACGTCGCGGCGAGCCTCTACGACTTCACCTGGAACGAGTTCTGCGACTGGTACCTCGAGCTGACCAAGCCGGTGCTGTCCGGTGCGGACGTGCCGGCGGCGGTGCGCGCCGCCACCCGCCGCACCCTGGTGGAGGTCTTCGAGACCCTGCTCCGGTTCCTGCACCCGGTCATGCCGTTCGTCACCGAGGACCTCTGGCGCCGGGTCGCCCCGGTGGCCGGGGTCGAGGGGGAGACGGTCATGCTCCAGCCGTGGCCGGAGCCGGGGGAGGCGGACCCGGAGGCGGAGGCCGAGGTCGAGTGGATCAAGACCTTCGTGCTTGCGGTGCGGCACGTGCGCGGCGAGATGGACCTTGCCTCCGGGCGCCGGATCGCGGTCCGCCTCCAGGGCGGCGACCCGCTCGATGCGCGGCGGGTCGACGCGCACCGGGAGCTCCTGCTCGGCCTCGCGCGCCTCGACCGGCTCGACTGGCTCGACCCGGACGCGCCGCCGCCGCCGGGGGCGGCCGCGTTCGCGGGGTCGCTCAAGATCCTGCTCCCGTTCGAGGGAATGGTGGACCTCGCGGCGGAGCGGGCGCGCCTCGAGCGCGAGATCGAGAAGCGGGTGCGGGACCTCGGGCAGGTCGAGGCGAAGCTCGCGAACGAGGCGTTCGTGACAAGGGCGCCCGCCCCGGTGGTCGAGAAGCAGCGGGAGCGGGCAGCGGAGCTCGGGCGGGCGGTCGGCCGGCTCCGCGACCAGGTCGAGCGCCTGGCCGGGGCGGGGTGAGCGCCCGGAGCTATCCTGCCGCTCCGGTCCCCGCCGTCGGCGCGGTGGTCCTGCACGACGGGGCGGTGCTTCTGGTGCGCCGGGGGCGCGCGCCGGCCCGGGGGGTGTGGGCGGTCCCGGGCGGGCGGGTCGAGCTCGGGGAGACCCTCGCCGAGGCCGCCGAGCGCGAGGTGCGCGAGGAGACGGGGGTTTCGGTACGGGCCGGGGAGCCGATCTGGTCCTTCGACTCGGTGATCCGCGACGAGGAGGGGCGGGTCTCCTTCCACTACGTCATCGTGGACCTCCTCGCCGACTACGTCTCCGGCGAGCCGCGCGCGCAGGACGACGCCCTCGAAGCGCGCTGGGCCCGCCCCGAGGACTTTCCCGGCCTCCTCGTCAGCCGGCCGACCCTCGACCTCCTCGCCCGCCTCGGCTTCCTCCCTGCCTCAACCCCCCGCCCCCCCGCCTGATTCCCCGGCGACCGACCCCGCCGCCCGGGAAGATGTTCCTCCGGTTCGCGTCGGGCGATCGGATAGTGCGAACGTATTCTCCGAACGAATTCGCCATTGCGATCGAACCGGCACCGAGTGTACGCTCGTGATCTGCGGCGAACCACCTCCAACCCCGGACGGAGAAACGACATGACGAATCAGGATTCCGCCGCAGCCCGGCCCCGATCCCTTCCTTCGGATGAAGCCCGTGAACAACGGGACCTCGAACGCGACGTGAGCGAAACTCGGGGCGAATTCCGAACGTTCAAGTGGGCCTCGGCCCTCGCCTTCGTCGCCATCGTCGGCACCATGGGCTTCTTCTACACTGCGCTCGAGAGGTTCCACGAAGGCCAGAAGGACCTCCGCGAGACCCTCGGGGCCATCCACAAGCAGACGGAGCTCCTGAGCGAGCATCTCTTCCTCCAGGACGAGCGGCTCGACCGGATGGACGGCCAGGTGCGACAACTCGAGAAGGGGGTCGTCGAGGTCAACGCCCGCCTGGACCAGGTCGATGCCCGCCTGGATCAGGTGGATGGCCGCCTGGACCGGATGGACGGCCGGATACACAAGGTCGAAGAGGGGCTCGAACAGGTCAACGGCCGACTCGATCGGATGGACGGACGGCACGAGCAGATGGATGCCCGGCTCGGCAACATGGAGGACCTGCTCCGGGTGCTCGTGGCAAGGTCTGCCGACCCCTCCTGACGGGGAGCGACCACCAACCACGGACGGAGGACTTGTGGAAATGAGTCACGATTCCACCACGACGGAGTCACGCTCCCTTCCCGCGGGCGAGTCCCGCAACCACTGCGACCTTGCACGCGACGTGAGCGAGACACGAGGCGAGGTCCGCGTCCTCAAATGGGTCTGCGGCCTTGCGTTCGTCGCCCTGCTTGGAGCCATGGGCGCCCTCTACCAGCATCAGCGGGAGCTCGGTCGGAACATCCAGGAGGTGCGAGAGGATGTCGGGCGGATCGACGAACGGACCATCCAGCTCGACAAACGGCTCACTGCGATCGAGGAGATGCTCCGTGTGCTGGTCGCAAGAACCGCCTCCCATTCCTGATTGACGAACGCCCAAGTTATCTCGGAACGACGACGATCCGGGTGTTCGACCATTTGTCGTGCCAGCAGCGGCGCTGGGGGTCCGCGAGGGCCCACCAGAAGCCGAGGCCGAGTGGCGCCCACGAGACGAGGGCGGCCGCGAAGCGGGCCACCGTACGGCCCCAGCCGACCGGCCCGCCCTCGGCGGTGACGAGGCGGCATCGCCAGGCCCGCATCCCGAGGGTCTGGCCGCCCCGGGTCCAGCTCACCGCGAGGTAGAACCAGGCGACGAGGGCGAGCCACGCCTGGAACCAGGGCTCGTCCGGCGGCACCGCCTCCCCGTGGACCCACACCGCGGGAATCGCGGCGGCGTAGAGGGCGGCCGCCATCAGCAGGGCGTCGTAGAACATCGCCGCGAAACGTCGGGCGAGGCCGGCGGGCTCGGGAGAGTCGGCGGCGAGGCCGGGCTCCGCCGGTGTGGCCGGTTCAACCGGCTCGGGGGGGTCGGCGGGCATCGGTGGGCTCGAGCGGCGCCGGAGGCTCGGCGGACGCGGGGGACGGGGCGGGCATCGGGAGCGGGTTCGGACCGGGAGAGACGGCGAGGCGGGTCGGCTCAGGCCCGGGGAAGGGTGACCCCGCGCTGCCCCTGGTACTTGCCGCCCCGGTCCCGGTACGAGGTCTCGCAAGCCTCGTCGGCCTTGAGGAACACCACCTGGGCCACCCCTTCGTTCGCGTAGACCCGCGCGGGGAGCGGTGTCGTGTTGGAGAACTCGAGGGTGACGTGGCCCTCCCACTCGGGCTCCAAGGGGGTCACGTTCACGATGATCCCGCACCGTGCGTAGGTCGACTTGCCCATGCAGATGGTGAGCACGTCGCGGGGAATGCGAAAGTACTCGACGGTGCGGGCGAGGGCGAACGAGTTGGGCGGCACGATGCACACGTCCGACTCGATGTCGACAAAGCTCGACGCGGTGAACGCCTTCGGGTCCACCACCGCGGCATTGATGTTGGTGAACACCTTGAACTCGGGGGCGCAGCGCACGTCGTAGCCGTAGCTGGAGGTGCCCCAGGAGATCACCGCGCGCCCGTCGAGCTCGCGGACCTGCCCCGGCTCGAACGGCTCGATGAGGCCGCGCTCGCGAGCCATGCGTCGGATCCAGTGGTCGGGAAGGACGGCCATCGGGTACCTCGGTGGAGCTCGGGGTGGATCTCGGCGCGATTTTCAGGCCGGCATTCGCTGGCGGTACGTCTCCGCGTACTCGCGGGTGTCGGCGTAGTGGGGCGGCAGCGGGCGCCCGTTGGGGATGGTGAGCCAGAGTCGCAGCAGGTGGCGGCGGTCCGCCGCGCCGGGAGCGTCCTCGAACGCGGTCCTCCCGTGCACGATGGTGTGGTTGCTCGCGAGCAGCACGTCCCCCGGGCGGAGCTCGAGCCCGAGCGCCATCCCCGGCTCCTCGGTGATGCGATGGAAGAGCTCGAGCGCCTCGGCCTGGCGCCCGGTGAGGCGCGGCACGTCCTCGAAACGCTGCGCCGAGTAGATGTACTCGGCCTTGAGGAGGATGCTCAAGTGTCCCGCGTGCCAGGTATAGACCGGCAGCACCTGGCACCGGGCGCCGTCCGCCCGCTGGCCGCGGGCGTCCACCCAGAAGTCTTCCTGGAGCACGGCCGCGAGATCGGGGCGGCTGCGCACGATCTCGTTGAACACCTCGACCGCGCTCACGACGAGGGTCCGGCCCCCCCGCGCCCCGCCGCGCAGGCAGCCGAGCACGAAGATGTCGCCTCCGTCGGTGTGGAGCCGGATGGCGTGGTTCGTCTGGAAGTACCGGATCGATTCGTCGGAGCCGAAGGGGCGGCCGGTGTCGCGTACGTCGTGGAGGAGGCTCCCGGCGACGTCCTGGCCGACCGGCCGGCCGAGGTGGGTGCCGAGCCCCCAGAGCGCGATGCGGGTCTCCGCCTCGCTCCAGCGCGCGACGGGGAGCCCCTTGAGGAGCACGAATCCCCGCCCCCCTTCGAGCTCGCCCAGCATCGTCTCGAAGTGCCGGCGCATCCGCCCGAGGGGAAAGTCGTCGCGGGTAATCGCGAAGAGGTCCGTCCCGCGCGCGGCGACGGCGGCGACCGCCGCCTCGAGCTCCGCCGCCATCGCGCCGTCGAGGGAGAGGACCCAGTCCGCCCGCGCGGCCATCCGGTCGCCGCGCCACGCGGCGGGGTCGTCGAGGGCGGTGGTCAGCGGCTCGCGCATGGGGCGCCCCGGGGCGCCTAGTCGGCGCCGACCCGGACCTCGCCGAACGCCTGGGACCAGTTCCGTGGGTTGAGCGAGAGGCGGGCCGCAACCCGGCGCGCGGTGTCCCGGAAGCGTTGCGCGACGGGACCCTCCGGGTCCCTCGCGACGGTGGGCCGGCCCTCGTCCGCGTCGGCGCGGATCTCGCGGGCGAGGGGAAGCTGGCCGAGGAGGGTCGCGCCGTGCTCGGCGGCCATCCGCTCGCCCCCGCCGGCCCCGAAGATGGGCTCCTCTCGCCCGCAGCCGGGGCACACGAACACGCTCATGTTCTCGATGACGCCGAGCACCGGGACCTCGACCCGCTCGAACATGCGAAGGCCCTTCCGCGCATCGGCGAGGGCCACGTCCTGGGGGGTGGTGACGATGACCGCGCCGCTCACCGGAACCCGCTGGGAGAGGGTGAGCTGGATGTCTCCGGTGCCGGGCGGGAGGTCGACGATGAGGTAGTCGACGGCCCGCCAGTTGGTGTCCCGGAGGAGCTGCTCGAGGGCCTGGGTGACCATCGGCCCGCGCCAGATCATCGGGGTGTCCTCCTCGATGAGGTAGCCGATGGACATCGACTGGACCCCGTGCCCGGTCATCGGATCGATGGAGCGCTGGTCCGGGGACTCGGGCCGCTCGGAGATGCCGAGCATCCGGGGCTGGCTCGGGCCGTAGATGTCGGCGTCGAGGAGCCCGACCTCGGCCCCTTCGGCGGCGAGGGCGAGGGCGAGGTTGACCGCGACCGTCGACTTGCCCACCCCCCCCTTGCCGGAAGCGATCGCGATGACGTTCTTGATCCCGTCCAGCAACTGGACGTTCTTCTGCACCGCGTGGGCGACGATCTGCCACTCGACGGCGATCGACGCGGACTCGACGCCAGGCATCGCGGCGAGCTCCGCCTCGAGGGCGTTGCCGAGCTCCCGGGCGTAGCCCGCGGCCGGGAAGCCGAGCACGACGCGGGCGCGGGCCCGGCCCCCCTCGAGGCCGACCGACTTCACCGCCTTCCCGAGCGGCGCGCCGAGATAGGGGTCCACCCACCCGGAGAGGGCGCGCTCGATGTCCTGCACGGTGGTCGCCATGGCGCCCGGATTCTACACCCCGACGAGGCTGCCCTCGGGATTGACGGAAGCGGCAAGTGGCTGCCGCACTCCCCTCGAACCTTTGGCGCACGGTACCGGTAGCAGCCTCGCGAGTCTCGTACGGGCAATCGTGTTCGACCCGATGACGCGGGTACGGGCATCAAGGCCACGCGAGGCCTCCGGCACCGGCCCCGTACCCCGGCCGGGCGCTACGATGTAGACTGCCGGCCGCATGAGCGAAGCAGAGTCGACGCGCCGGCGCATCCTCGTCACGAGCGCGCTCCCCTACGCCAACGGCCCCATCCACATCGGCCACCTCGTCGAGTACATCCAGACCGACGTGTGGGTCCGGTTCCAGCGCATGCGCGGCGCGGAGATCCACTTCGTGTGCGCCGACGATGCCCACGGCACCCCCGTCATGCTGAGCGCGGAGCGCGAGGGGGTGACCCCGGAGGAGCTCATCGAGCGGATCGGCGCCGAGCACCAGGCGGACTTCGCCGCCTTCGACATCAGCTTCGACAACTACCACACCACCCATTCGCCCGAGAACCGGGAGTGCTCCGAGCGCATCTACCGGGCCCTCCGCGAAGGGGGGCACGTGGTCGAGCGCACCATTCCGCGCCTCTACGACCCGGAGCGCGAGATGTTCCTGCCGGACCGCTACGTCCGGGGGGAGTGCCCCCGGTGCGGGGCGCCGGACCAGCTCGGGGACTCCTGCGAGGTGTGCGGGGCCACCTACGAGACGGACGAGCTCCGCAACCCGGTCTCCGTGGTCTCGGGGGGGCGTCCCGAGCTCCGTGACTCCGAGCAGGTCTTCGTCCGGCTCGCGGACTTCGACGAAGTGCTGCGGACCTGGGTCGGGGAGACGTTCCACCCGCCCGGGGAGGCCGAGCGGCGGCGGGTCCAGCCCGAGATCGCCAACAAGCTCGACGAGTGGCTCTCGGCGGGCCTCGAGGACTGGGACATCTCGCGCAACGCGCCCTACTTCGGCTTCGAGATCCCGGATCGGCCGGGCAAGTTCTTCTACGTCTGGCTGGACGCCCCCATCGGCTACATGGCGAGCTTCCTGAACCTGTGCGGCCGGGTCCGGGCGGAGGGGGGCGAGCTGCGCTTCGAGGACTTCTGGGCGGTGGACAGCGAGGCTGAGGTCTACCACTTCATCGGCAAGGACATCGCCTACTTCCACACCCTGTTCTGGCCCGCGTGCCTCCACGGCGGAGGGTTCCGGAAGCCGAGCGCGGTCTTCTGCCACGGCTTCCTCACCGTGAACGGGGAGAAGATGTCGAAGCGCCGGGGGACGTTCGTCCAGGCCCGCACCTACGCGGACCACCTCGACTCCGAGTACCTGCGCTACTACTTCGCGTGCAAGCTCGGGGACGGGATCGAAGACATGGATCTGAACCTCGACGACTTCGTCGCCCGGGTCAACTCGGATCTCGTGGGCAAGGTGGTGAACATCGCGTCGCGCTGCGCGCGCCTGCTGCAGGGGATCTCGGAGGGACGGCTCGCCGACCGCCTCCACGACCCCGCGCTCTTCGAGCGGTTCGCGGGGGCGCGCGACACCATCGCCGGCTTCTACGAGACGCGCGAGTACGGCCGCGCGATGCGCGAGGTGATGGCCCTCGCGGACCTCGCCAACCGCTACATCGACGAGCACAAGCCGTGGCTGGCGGCGCGCGAGCCGGCCGGGAAGGCCGAGGCGCACGCGGTGTGCTCGACGGGGATCGAGCTGTTCCGGCTCCTCGCCGGGTTCCTGAAGCCGGTCGTGCCCGCGACGGTGGCGAAGGCCGAGGCGTTCCTCGGGGTCCCGCCGCTCGCGTGGAGCGAGCTCGCGACGCCCCTCTGCGCCGCCGGAGAGCACCGGCTCAACCGCTTCGAGCCGTTGCTGACGCGGGTCGATCCGGGCCGCGTCGACGCCATGGTGGAAGCGTCCCGCGAGCGCTAGCGGTGTCGCCGGAGTCGGTCCGGTCGTTCTTCCGGCGGCTCGCGGAGGCGGACCCCGCCCCGTCCACCGAGCTCGAGTACGCCACCGCGTTCGAGCTGCTCGTGGCGGTGATCCTCTCCGCCCAGGCCACCGACCGGAGCGTCAACGCGGCGACCCCCGGCCTCTTCGCGGCGGCGCCGACCCCGCGCGCGATGATCGGGCTCGGGGTGGAGGGAGTGCGCGAGCACATCCGCACCATCGGGCTCTTCAACAGCAAGGCGCGCAACCTTGTCCGCGCCGCGGAGATGCTCGAGGAGCGCCACGGCGGGGAGGTCCCCCGGACCCGCGAGGCTCTCGAGGCGCTGCCCGGCGTCGGCCGCAAGACCGCGAACGTCGTGCTCAACACCGCCTTCGGGGAGGAGACGATCGCGGTCGACACCCACATCTTCCGGGTCTCGAACCGGACCGGGATCGCGCCCGGCCGCAACGTTCGGGAGGTGGAGGACGGGCTGCTCGCGAACGTCCCCGCCGAGTACCGGCGCCATGCCCACCACTGGCTCATCCTGCACGGGCGCTACACCTGCACCGCCCGCAACCCGCGCTGCGAGGAGTGCCGGGTGGCCGATCTCTGCCCCCGCATCGGACTCTGAACCGTCCTCGGACCGGCGGGCCGGTTCCGCGAATGTGTCGCCGGCGCCGGCGCCCCACCCTTCCTCCGCGGACGGGAAAATCCGCTGCGAAAGGG
>JAJDXW010000016.1 GCA_022823045.1 Gammaproteobacteria bacterium | reverse complement strand
TTCGGGCTGACCGACGTGCAGGCGGAGGCGATCCTCGAGCTCAGGCTGCGGCACCTGGCGCGTCTCGAGGAGGTGCGGATCCGCGGCGAGCGGAAGGAGCTCGAAGACGAGCGCGATGCCCTCGCGGAGATCCTCGGCTCCGCGGCTCGCCTCGACGCTCTGGTGCGAGACGAGATCCTTGCTGACGCGAAGGCGCACGGCGACGAGCGCCGCTCGCGATTCGTCGAGGAGGCGGCGCCGGCCCGGGCCCTCGACCGCGACGAGCTCGCGTCCGCGGAGCCGGTCACCGTGGTGCTCTCGCGGCGCGGCTGGGTGCGGGCGGCCAAGGGCCATCAGATCGATCCGGAGACGCTCAACTACCGGGCGGGAGACGAGTTCCTCTCCGCTGCGCCCGGCCGGAGCAACGAGACGGCCGTGTTTCTCGACGGGACGGGGCGCGCGTACTCGCTGCCCGCCCACGTCCTGCCCTCCGCCCGCGGGCAGGGGGAGCCTCTCGCGGGCCGGCTCGACGCGCCGGACGGCGCGGAGTGGAGGGCGGTCCTCATGGGAGGGGGCGACGATCGGGTCGTCCTCGCATCGGACGGCGGCTACGGATTCGTGGCGAAGGTGTCGAGCCTGTGGTCGAAGAACCGCACCGGAAAGCTCGTCATGCAGACGGGCGAGGACGACCGGGTGCTGACACCGGCTCAAGTGTCGGAGCCGGACACGGATCGGGTCGCGGTGGTCTCGACCGCGGGTCATCTCCTCGTCTATCCCCTCGCGGAGCTTCCCCTCCTCGGGCGGGGGAAGGGAGTCAAGCTGATGAGCATTCCGTCAGCGAAGCTCCGCAGCCGCGCCGAGACGATTCGGGCGATCGTGGTGGTGCCGGCCGGCGAACGGCTGACGGTGCACGCCGGGCGCCGGCACCTCACCCTGCGGGCCCGCGACCTCGAGGCGTACTCCGGCGCCCGCACCAATCGCGGGCGGCTGCTGCCGCGGGGCCTGCGCGGCGTCGACTCGATGGCGGCCGGCCGGCCGCAGGCCGCCGACGGTACGGAACCGGGCGGAAAGTAGGGTACGAAGCCGGGCGGACGATAGACTATGCGGGGTCTCGCAACCCCGGGAAAGAATACTCCGCGATGGCTACCTTCAGCACCAACGAATTTCGCGCCGGACTGCGGCTCATGGTCGACGACTCACCCTGCGCGACCATCGAGAACGAGTTTGTAAAGCCCGGAAAGGGCCAGGCATTCAATCGGGTGAAGCTCCGCAACCTGCTCACCGGGCGGGTCGTCGACAAGACCTACAAGTCGGGAGAGTCCCTCCCCGGAGCGGACGTGGTCGAGACCGAGCTGCAGTACCTGTACCGCGACGATGAGCACTGGCACTTCATGCATCCGGAGACCTGGGAGCAGCTCCCGGTGACCGAGGCGGTGCTGGGCGATTCCGCGAAGTGGCTCAAGGAGCAGGACGTCTGCAGGGTGCTGCTCTGGAATGGCGAGGCGATCGGAGTCACCCCGCCCAACTTCGTGGTGCTCCGGGTCACCGACACGGAACCCGGGGTGCGCGGGGATACCGCGAGCGGCGCGAACAAGCCCGCGGTCGTCGAGACGGGGGCGACGGTGCGGGTGCCCCTGTTCGTCGACAACGGCGAGCTCCTTCGCATCGACACCCGCACCGGAGAATACGTCTCCCGCGTCAAGGGGTAGTCCGGTGACGGAGGGGCCAGCCGCAACCGCGCCCGCGTCCGCGGCGGCCTGGCGCCCCCGGGGTGACCGCGCTCGATGGGAGCGGCGGGCGAGGCTGGTCGCGGGAGTCCGCGACTTCTTCGCCGCGCGCGGGGTGCTCGAGGTGGAGACCCCGCTCCTCGGCGCCCGGGGCGCCATGGATCCGGCCATCGAGAGTTTCTCCGCGGTGGGGCGAGGAGGAAGGGTGCGCTGGCTCCAGACCTCCCCGGAGTACGCGATGAAGCGCCTGCTCGCGGCCGGGAGCGGGCCGATTTTCCAGATCACCCGCGCGTTTCGGGCCGGCGAGGCGGGGCCGCGCCACAACCCCGAGTTCACGCTCCTCGAGTGGTATCGGCCGGGCTACGACCACCACCGGCTCATGGACGAGGTCGGCGAGCTGGTCGTCGCCGCGCTCGGGTACGAGACGCCGCGGCGAGTCGCGTACGCGCAGGCGTTCCGGGAGCTCGCGGGGGTGGACGTCGACCGGGCGCCGGGCGAGGCGCTGCGGGAACGGGCGAGGCGGGCGGGCGCGAGCGACGGCACCGCGGCGAAGCTCGATCGCGACGCGTGCCTCGACCTGTTGCTCACCCATTGTGTGCAGCCGGGCCTGTCGGACCTCGTCGGTTCGCGCGCCGTGTTCGTCCACGACTATCCGGCGAGCCAGGCCGCCCTGGCCCGGGTGAGGGCCGCCGAGGACGGAGAGCGCGCGGAGCGGTTCGAGCTCTTCGTGGACGGAATCGAGCTTGCGAACGGCTATCACGAGCTGACCTGTGCCTCCGAACAGCGGCGGCGCTTCGAGATGGAGGCGGCGCGCCGACGGGACGCCGGGCTCCCCGCGATGGAGATCGACGAGCGGCTGATCTCCGCCCTCGCGCATGGTCTGCCGGCGTGCGCGGGCGTCGCCCTGGGGCTCGATCGGCTGGTCATGCTCGCCCTCGATCTCGAGCGCATCGAGGATGCGATCGCCTTTCCCGACGCCATCGCCTGAGCCGGGGCGCGGGCCGATCCTGATACACTGTCCGTCCCCGCCGGGAAGGATTCGACCATTGATGCCGAATAGCGACCCTCGCGTTCCGGGCCTGCCCGCCACGGGGTATTGCCACGGCCGGACGCCGGGTGCGGCGGCGGCGCCGGCGAGGGTTCCGCGGACCGGGCGGAAGCGGAATTCGGCCGATCCGAGTCAGGTCTCGCCGGGGAACCCGCGCCCGTGACCCAGTGGTTGGACTTCTCGACCTTCATGGCGCTCATCGTCGTGGTGAGCGGCGCCATCTGGGCCGTCGATTCCTGGGTCCTCGCGCCTCGCCGGCGGCCCGCCGGAGCGGCCAGCGCGGTCGGCGGGGAGGATGCGGTCAAGCTCCCGCCGAAGCCCGCCGTCGTCGAGTACGCGCGCTCGTTCTTTCCCGTCTTCCTTGCCGTCTTTCTCATCCGGTCGTTCGTGATCGAGCCGTTCCGGATCCCCTCGGGCTCGATGATGCCCACCCTCCTCATCGGCGACTTCATCGCGGTCAACAAGTTCTCCTACGGCATCCGGCTTCCCGTCTCGAATCGCAAGGTGCTCGACGTCGGGGAGCCGGAGCGGGGCGATGTGGTGGTGTTCCGCTACCCGGTCGACGGAGAGACCATCTTCATCAAGCGCATCGTGGGACTGCCGGGCGACAGTGTCCGCTATGACCGCGAGAAGAGGCTGCACATCAACGGAGTGGAGACCGGCCGGAGCGCCCCCGAGATCTACGAGGGCACCGGCTCGGGGAGTCACATGACCGGTTCGAGGCAGCGGATCGAGGCGCTCGGCGAGCACACCCACGCGGTGCTCTACCGGCCCGGCCAGCCGACCGTGGAGGGCGAATGGGTCGTGCCGGAAGGGCAGTACTTCGTGCTCGGCGACAATCGGGACAAGAGCCACGACAGCCGGTTCTGGGGATACGTGCCGGAGGAGAACCTCGTCGGTCCCGCCTCCATCGTGTGGATGAACTGGGACTGGGGCCACGGCGTGGACTTCGGGCGGATCGGGACCAGCATCGACTGAGAACGTGGACGACACCTTTCGGGAGGCGGCGGCGAAACTGGGCTCCGCCCTCGGCTACGCGTTCTCCGATCCGGAGGCGGTGCGGCGAGCGCTCACCCACCGCAGCGCGTCCGGCGCCAACAACGAACGGCTCGAATTCCTCGGCGACTCGGTGCTGAACCTCGCGGTGGCTGACCTGCTGTTCTCCCGCCACCCGGATGCGACCGAAGGGGAGCTCACCCGGGCCCGCGCCTCACTGGTGCGCCGGGAGGCGCTCGCGGCGATCGCCCGCGAGGCCGATGTGGGGGCTTGCCTCGTGCTCGGCGCGGGGGAGCGGCGAAGCGGGGGGCGGGACCGAGACTCGATCCTCGCCAACGCGATGGAGGCGCTGTTCGGTGCGATGTACCTCGACGGCGGCTACGGGGCCGTGCGCCGCGCGGTCGAGCGCGTCTTCGCCGAGCGTCTCGCTCGCGCGGCGCCGGGGGCCACCGCCAAGGACCCGAAGACGAGGCTCCAGGAGCTGCTCCAGTCGAGGGGGCTCGACCTGCCCCGCTACCGGGTGGTGGCGTCGGACGGGTCCGCGCACCGTCCGACCTTCGTCGTCGAATGCGACGCGGGCATCGGGGATCCTGCGCGCGGGGAGGGCTCTTCCCGCCGCCAGGCCGAGCAGAGGGCCGCGGAACAGGCTCTCGCGGAGATCGGTGAGAAATGAGGGCGGATGAATTCCGGTGCGGCACGGCCACCATCGTCGGCCGCCCGAACGTCGGCAAGTCCACCCTTCTCAACCGCCTGGTGGGGCAGAAGGTGAGCATCACCGCGTCCAAGCCGCAGACGACCCGGCACCGGATCGGCGGCGTGCTGAGCCGCGACGACGCCCAGATCGTGTTCGTCGACACGCCGGGGATCCACCGCGACCGGCGCTCCGCGATGAGCCGGTACCTCAACCGCACCGCTCGGGGCGCGGTGGATGGGGTGGACGTGGTGATCTTCATGGTCGAAGCGCTGCGGTGGACGGACGAGGACGAGGACGTCCGCCGCGAGCTCCGGGAGAGCCGGAAGCCCGTGCTCCTCGTCCCGAACAAGATCGACCGAATGGTCGGCCGGGAGGAGCTGCTGCCCTGGCTCGATCGGTTTCGGGGCGAGGACCGGTTCGAGGAGATCATCCCCGTCTCGGCGCGCCGTCAGCAGAACCTCGAAGCTCTCGTGGGCGAGGTGCGGGCGCGCCTGCCGGTCGCCCCCGCAATGCTCCCTTCCGACGCGCTCACCGATCGGAGCGAGCGCTTCCTCGCCGGCGAGCTCGTCCGCGAGAAGCTCACCCGGAAGCTCGACCAGGAGCTTCCCTATCGGCTCGCGGTCGAGATCGAGGAGTTCCGCCGCGAGAAGCGGATCCTGCGGATCGGGGCCGTCGTCTGGGTGGAACGCGCGAGCCAGAAGGGCATCGTGATCGGGAAGGGCGGCCGAGTGCTGAAGGCGGCGGGCGCGGAGGCGCGCGCCAACATGGAGGCCCTGTTCGGTTCGCGCGTGCACCTCGACATCTGGGTCAAGGCGCGGGCGGGCTGGCCGAACGACGAGAAGGTCCTCCGGAGCCTCGGCTATGACGGGTGAGCCGCGTTGACCCGTCGCGTCGAGAACGCGCCGGGCTACGTGCTGCACTCGCGCCCGTGGCGCGAGACGAGCCTCATCGTGGAGGCGTTCACCCGCGAGCACGGCCGGGTGGGGCTGGTGGCGCGCGGCGTGCGCCGGGCCCGCTCCCGGTTCCGCGGGCTGCTCCTTCCGTTCCGGCTCCTGCTCCTGTCGTGGAGCGGGCGGGGAGAGCTTCCCACCCTCACCGGGGCGGACTCCGAGGGCCCCGTCGGAGTCCTGCGAGGCCGGGCCCTGTTCGGCGGCTTCTACCTGAACGAGCTCATGCTGAAGCTGCTTCCGCGCAGCGATGCCCATCCGGAGCTCTTCGACGAGTATCGGGGCGCGATCGACGCCCTCGGCGGAGACGCGGTCCTCGACGGGGTCCTTCGCACCTTCGAGAAGCGTCTCCTGGACGCCCTCGGATACGGGCCCACTCTCGATCGGGCGGTCGACACCGGAAACCCGGTCTCCCCGGACAAGCGCTATCGGTACGTGCCGGAGCGTGGACCGGTGGAGGGGGAGGGGGCGGTCGGCGACGACGGTCCGGTAGTATCGGGGCGAACCCTGCTCGCCCTCGCCGACGGAGGTCTCGGGTGCGGGGGCGACGACCGGAATCGGGCGGAAGCAAGGCACCTCATGCGAGCCATCCTTGCCCCCCATCTCGGTCCACGCCCGCTCGGCAGCCGGCAGCTATTCAGCCGGGTCCTGCCCCTTGCGCGGGAAAGCACGGAGGAATCGGAGTGAACGTTGAAACATCGGCCAGCCGGCCCATTCTCCTCGGAGTCAACGTGGACCACGTCGCGACCCTGCGACAGGCACGGGGGACGCGCTATCCGGATCCGGTCCAGGCGGCGTTCGTGGCCGAGGCGGCGGGCGCGGACCTCATCACCATCCATTTCCGCGAGGACCGGCGCCACATCCAGGAGCGCGACGTCGAGATCCTCCGGTCCACGCTCGATACCCGGATGAACCTGGAAATGGCGGTGACGGAGGAAATGCTGGGGTTCGCCGAACGGCTGCTCCCCGAGGACGTCTGCCTCGTTCCGGAGCGCCGCGAGGAGCTCACCACCGAAGGCGGGCTCGACGTCGCCGGCCAGCCCGCCCGGATCCGGGATGCCTGCGCTCGGCTCGCTGCCGCGGGGATCCGGACCTCGCTCTTCATTGACCCCGATCCGGTGCAGATCGATGCGGCGGCCGAAGCGGGCGCGCCGGTCATCGAGATCCACACCGGGCGATTCGCGGAGGAGCGGGGGAGGGCCCGCGACGAGGAGCTGGCCCGCATCCGGACCGCCGCGAATCGGGGCGCGGAGCGCGGGCTCGTCGTCAACGCCGGGCATGGACTCGGCTTCCACAACGTCTCCGACATCGCCCGGATCGAGCCGATCCGGGAGCTCAACATCGGACACGCGATCATTGCCCGGGCGGTGTTTTCGGGCCTCGACCGCGCGGTGCGCGACATGCGGAGCCTGATGGACGCGGCACGCGCCTCGCTCCGGTGACGGCTGGCGTTGGGGGGAAGGCCCGCTACCCGGAGACGGTTTCGACCTTCGTGTCCGGGGGATCCGCCGGGGAGGTCCCGGGGGACGAGACGGATGTCTTCGGCCCGTCGCCTCCGGCCGAAGCCTCGTCCGACGACGTGCAGGCCGAGGCCGCCTCGGAAGCGGGCCGGCGGTAGCGACGGCCTCCTCGACGGCCGCGGCGGGTCCGGGTGCGTCGTCCGGTTCCGCCCTCGTCCGGCGATGCCGGCGAATCCGGAGTCGCTTCGACGGCCGGCGCCGGCGTCGGTGGCGGAAGGGTAGAGGGAGGGGGAGAGGGCGCCTCGTTTCCATCGGCCGCGGCGGCGGGGGTCTCCGAGCGGGGAGCGCGGTCCGAAGGGGAGCGCCGGCGACCGGCGCCCGCCAGCTCCGTGCGTGGTCCACTTTCGGATTCGGATCCGGACGCAGGCCCGGGTACGGACCGGGACCCCGTTCTCGATTCGGATCCGGACCCCGATCCGGATCTCGTTCTGGACCCGGACCCGGATCGCCCGCCCGGCGCGGGACGTGCCGCGCGTTCGGACCCCGCAGCCCGCTTCGATTCACCGGAATCGGACCCGGCGCGGCGGTTCGAGCGCGTGCGCCGCCGCGATTCCTCGGAGCGCCGGGCGTTCTCGCCCCGCGCGGCGGGCTCGCGTCTCGCCCCCGCGGCTTTCCGGCGCCCCCGGCGTCCGGGCTCTCGCGGCGCCGCCCGGTCCTCGGCACGCTCGCCGGTCGCGGCCGTTTCCGTCTCGCGCGGCTTTCCGCGAATCGATTCGACGAGACGTCGCAGGAGGCCCGTCTTCTGCCCGTTCCGAACCGGCTCGGGAGTGGCGGCAGAGGCGGGCGGGGGAAGGTGCCGGACGGCCGGCTCGGCCGCCGGAGCCGGGCGCCGCTTCGCGGTGTCCGGAACGACGGGCGCGGGCGGGGTCGCGAGGTCGTAGCTCGTCCGGTGGTGCGAGGCGTGGCCCCGGTCATCGTTCCGCACCCGCTCGATTGTGTAGTCGGGAGACTCCTTGCCCGGATCGGGAACGACCAGCAGCTCCACGCCGCTCTTTTGTTCGATGTCCCGAAGCGCGGCCCGCTTCTCGTTGAGGAGGTACGTCGCCACCTCCACCGGGAGCGCCGCGACGACCCTTCCGGTGTGCTCCTTCATCGCTTCGCCGGCGAGCAGCCGGAGCACCGACACCGCGAGCGATTCGGTGTTGCGAATGTGGCCGCGGCCGTTGCAGCGCGGACAGACCTGGTGGCTGGACTCGCCGAGGGAGGGCCGCAGCCGTTGCCGCGACATTTCGAGCAGCCCGAAGCGCGAGATCTTTCCGAGCTGAATCCGGGCCCGATCCATCTGCAGGGCATCGCGCAGGCGCTGCTCCACCTCACGCTGGTTGCGCACCGGGGTCATGTCGATGAAGTCGATCACGATGAGTCCGCCGATGTCGCGGAGCCGGAGTTGCCGGGCGATCTCGTCGGCCGCCTCCAGGTTGGTCTGGAACGCGGTCTGTTCGATGTCCGAGCCTCGCGTGGCCCGTGCGGAGTTGATGTCGACGGACACCAGTGCTTCGGTATGGTCGATGACGATGGAGCCGCCGGAAGGAAGGCGCACGCTGTGGTCGAATGCTCCTTCGATGCGGCTCTCGATCTGGTACCGGCTGAACAGCGGCACTCGGTCCTGATAGAGCTTCAGGCGGCTCACGCTGGCCGGCATGACCAGGCTCATGAACTCGCGCGCCTGCTCGTACACTTCCGGGGTATCGACGAGGATCTCCTGGGTGTCCTTGCGGAAGTTGTCCCGCAGGGCGCGGATGACGATGTTGCTCTCCTGGTAGATGAGGAAGGGGGCGGGGCGCTCCTTGGCCGCGCGCTGGATCGCCTCCCACACCTGGAGGAGATAGTCGACGTCCCCCTGAAGCTCTTCGGTGGTGCGGCCGACCCCGGCCGTGCGCACGATGAGGCCGATTCCGTCCGGGATGTCGAGTCCTCCCAGGGCTTCGCGAAGCTCCGCCCGCTCGTCGCCCTCCACCCGGCGCGAGATCCCGCCCGCTCCCGGGTTGTTCGCCATGAGCACGAGGTAGCGGCCCGCGAGGCTGATGAAGGTGGTGAGCGCCGCGCCCTTGTTGCCGCGCTCCTCCTTCTCGATCTGGACGATGACCTCCTGGCCCGGGGAGACCGCCTCCTGCACCGCGAGGCGGCGATCCTCTCCGTCTCCCTGGTCGCGGAGAAACTCGCGGGCGATCTCCTTGAACGGGAGGAATCCGTGGCGATCCGCGCCGTAGTCCACGAAGGCGGCGTCGAGGCTGGGCTCGATACGGACGATCCGGCCCTTGTAGATGTTGGACTTCTTCTGGACCCGAGACGGCGTCTCGATGTCCACGTCGAGGAGGTTCTGCCCGTCGACGAGCGCAACACGAAGCTCTTCCGACTGCTTCGCGTTGATCAACATTCGTTTCATGAGAAAGCCTTCACTCAATGCCGTCGGTCGTCGGAGCATTGAACGAGAGGCGTGCGCGAAACGACGCACGAAACGGCGCGCGCGTCCTCGTCGCCGGACGCATCGCGCTTCTCCGCCGTCCGGGTCTACCGGGCGGCGGCGTTGCGATCGACCCTCGCCGGTCTCGGGATGGCGGCGCGCCTCGTCCGCATACGTGGTCGCGGCGCGGCCCGGCCATCAGGAGCCGGTTCGCCGGACTCGGAATCGACCCGGAACCTGCCTCCGCGGGGGAAACCGCTTCCCCGTGGCGAGCGGCGGGAGCCTCGGGCTCTGGACTGCCCGGCCGGCGCTCGTGGCCTGGCCGGTGAGATGGTCGATCCTCGATTCGGCAGTGACTTCACCGGGCGCCGATTCGCTACGGCAGCCTCTCCAACGCATCGCCGGCTGCTCCGATCGGGGGCCGGCGATGTGAGATAGTATCGCGGCAGATCCGCGGCACCGGGATGATGCACCCCGGTGGTGCACGGAATATAGCAGCCTTGGCCGGGTCCCGCAATTCCAATCAGTTACCGTCTTCACCGTCCGTACCGGCGGCGGCCCCCGAGCGAAGCCCGGCCCGGTACGTGACGGTTGACGGCGAGAACGACGGCCGCCGGATCGACAACTTCCTGCATTCCGAGCTGCCGGACATCCCTCGTGACCGGCTGCATCGGCTCCTTCGGCGGGGCGAAGTGCGGGTGAACGGCGCGCGGGCGCGGCCGGGACGCCGCCTGCGGTCCGGAGAAGCGGTCCGGATCCCCCCCGTCGTCTCCTTCCGGGAGCCGAAGACGGGCGGGAGACCGCCACCGGTCCAGGTCCGGCGGATCGAGGGCGCAATCGTGTTCGAGGACGATCGGCTGCTCGTGCTGAACAAGCCCTCCGGCGTCGCCGTGCACGGCGGGAGCGGGATCTCGTACGGGGTGATCGAACTGCTTCGAGCCGCCCGCCCGGCTTCCCGGTATCTGGAGCTCGCGCACCGGCTCGATCGGGAGACTTCGGGGTGCCTCGTCGTCGCCAAGCGCCGTAGCGCCCTGCGGGCACTGCATGAGGGATTGCGCCGGCGATCCCTCGACAAGCGGTACGTCGCGCTCCTCGGCGGGAGCCTTCGCGGCGGCGGGCGGCGCCGGGTGGACCTGCCTCTTGATCGCGATCGTCGGTCCGGGGGCGAGCGGGTGGTGCGGGTCTCCGAAGCGGGGCGAGCATCGGTGACCGAGCTCGCGACGATCGCGGCGGGCGCCGGGGTGACGCTCGCGGAGGTCTTCCCCCGCACTGGACGCACCCATCAGATCCGGGTGCACTGCGCGGCGCTTGGCCATCCGGTGGCGGGCGACCCGAAGTACGGCGACCGGGCCCTCAACCGGCGGTTCCGGTCCGCGGGCCTCAGGAGGCTCTTCCTGCACGCGGCGAGCATCCGGATCGCCGGAGCGGAGCTCGCGGGAGTGACCGTGCGGGCGGCCCTCGACGCGGATCTCGTCGCCATCGCCGTGCGAGCGGGCATCCCCGAGGACGCCCTTGTCCGCTACCGCCGCTCGGGCCCGGACTCGAAGTGAGCGGCCGGCCGGCGGGGCGCGCGGCGGGGCGGTTCCGGGCGCGCTACGCGAGCGGGTTCACACCCTCGTTGCGGAGCATCCGGGAGAGCGCGATGAGGGGCAGGCCCTCGAGGGCGGTGGGATCGTCTCCCCGGATGAACTCGACGAGGGCGATTCCGAGTCCCTCGCACTTGAAGCCCCCCGCGCAGTCGAGGGCGTGCTCGCGCTCCACGTAGGCCTCAATCTCGGCGGCCGCGAGGGGCCGGAACTTCACGATGGTGTCGACCACTTCCGACTGCACGCGGCCGCTTGCCGCGTCGAGGAGGCACACCGCGGTCCGGAACGACACGCGCTGCCCGGAGAGCAGGGTCAACTGCTCGAGGTGGCGGGGACGGTCGAGTGGCTTTCCGAGGTCGCGCCCTCCCGCCTCCGCGACCTGGTCGCACCCGATCACGAGGCTTGCCGGAGCACCCCCGGCGACCGCGCGGGCCTTCTCCAGGGCGAGCCGTCGCGCGGTGGCGGCCGGCGGCTCGCCTTCCCGGCGCCGTTCCGGAATTCCGGGGACGATCACCTCGAACGCAAGTCCGAGCCGGTGGAGGAGGGCGCGCCGGTAGGGCGATCCCGAACCCAGCACGAGGGGTCGCTCCCGTGTCATGACTTCCGGTTCTCCGGACCGGTAAAGGCGGGACGCGGGCAACGCGGTGCCGGCCCTCGGTGCGGTCAGCGAATGTCGTGCTCGACCATCCAGTGATGGACTTCCTGCGCGGTCTGGATGTACTCGCGCGAGGGCTGCTTGTCGATTTCCTGTCCCGGCCGGTACGCGCGCGCCACCCGGTCGCGGAGCCGCTTCGGGAGCGCTGCCCAGTGCTCGGCGCAGGCCCAGTAGTGCGGCGGGATCTGGCGTTCGCAGCCGGGCCAGTGGCACGTCCTGGCCTCCGGGTGGTGGTCGTTTCCGCCGTTCGGGCTCGGGCCCTTCCTTCGTCTCGCCATCGCCTCCGGGATCTCCTCAGCTTGTGTTCGTCGAACGGGTGTCCGGCCCCGTGGCCGCAATCTTCGGCCCGACCGGGGGCCTGCGCAAGGTGGCGCGCGCCCTGACATGCGCTTTGACATGATCGGGGCCCCAAAATAGAATCCGCGCGCCATGCTTGGCCCGCTGCCCGAGTTCGTGGACCCGTTCCGGCTCGCCGGCCAGCAATCCCGCATTATCGGCGTCTTTGCCGTGGCCGCGATGACGAGGATTGCCGCCCTCGTGCGTGACGATTCGGGCATGGTAGAGGTTGCGCTGCGCTTCCGGATGTCGGCCTCCGGAGTGCCGAGGGCGGAGGGGCGGGTTCGAATGACCGCCCGCCTGACGTGCCAGCGCTGCCTGGCTCCACTCGATCTCGAGCTGGCGCCCGAGCTCAGGGTCGCATTCACCGACGGCAGCGAGGCGGTGGACAGAGCGGAGCTTGCGGCGGGCTACGAACCGATGGAGTGTGACCGACGGATCGGATTGACCGCGATTGTCGAGGACGAAATACTGCTTGCCCTGCCCGACTTTCCCATGCATCAGACCGGACCGTGTACCGCCGAGGGGGCGGCCGATACCCCTGATCCGGAAGAGTCGCCGTTCTCCGGTCTGCGCGCCCGGCTTCAACAATCTCGCACCTGAGGATCCCGATTCATGGCCGTTCAGCAAAATCGCAAGACGCGTTCGAAGCGCGGGATGCGGCGTGCCCACGATGCGTTGCGGTCTCCGAGTCTTTCCATCGAGCCGGAGACCGGCGAAACGCACCGGCGCCACCACATCAGCCCCGACGGCTACTACCGAGGCCGAAAGGTGATTGCCGGCAAGGACGAATAGGTCGCGCACGAAGCGTCCCGGATGCAGCCGATCACCATCGCGCTCGACGCGATGGGCGGTGATCACGGCCCGTCCGTCGTAGTTCCCGCCGCCCTCGCCGCCGTCGAGCGGATCGACCGCCTCAAGGCCGTCCTCGTCGGGGACTCGGAGCGCATCAACGCCGCGCTCGGAGGCCGGAAGCGGCCGGAGCGGGTGCGCGTCCACCACGCCGGCGAGCAGGTCGGGATGGACGAGCCTCCGGCCCAGGCGCTGCGGACGAAACGGGACTCCTCCATGCGGGTCGCCCTCGACCTCGTGGCCGGTGGCGAGGCCGATGCGTGCGTGAGCGCGGGGAACACGGGGGCCCTGCTCGCCATCTCGCGGTTCGTGCTGAAGACCCTGCCGGGCATAGACCGCCCCGCAATCATTTCCGCCCTGCCGTCGCGCGGCGGGCATACCCACGTGCTGGACCTCGGTGCGAACGTGGATCCGACCCCGGAGCACCTCTTCCAGTTCGCCGTCATGGGGTCGACCCTGGTGAGCGCGATCCACCATAACCGGAAGCCCCGGATCGGCCTTCTCAACGTGGGAGAAGAAGAGATCAAGGGCCACGAACGGGTTCGCGAGGCGGCCCAGCTCATCGCCCGGAGCGATCTCAACTACATCGGGTACGTGGAGGGGGACGGAATCTTCAGCGGCGAGGCGGACGTCGTGGTTTGCGACGGATTCGCGGGCAACATCGCCCTCAAGTCGAGCGAAGGGGCGGCCCGGATGATCGGGGACATGATCCGCGGCGAGTTTCGGCGCACCGGCTTCAACCGCATCGCGGGGCTGCTCGCGGCGCCGGTCCTTCGCTCGGTCGCCCGCCGCATCGACCCCCGCACCTACAATGGCGCGATCTTCGTCGGGCTCCGGGGTACGGTCGTCAAGAGCCATGGACGGGCGGACGCGCACTCGTTCGCGAACGCCATCCGGGAGGCGGTCGTGGAGGTCGAGAACAACGTTCCGGCCCGCATCGGCGAGCACCTCGACGGCCTTCTTTCGCTGGGACAGAGCGCATGACCTTCGCCCGCATCGCCGGCACCGGCAGCTACCTTCCGGAGCGGGTGCTCACCAACGACGAGCTCGCCGCGACCGTCGACACCACCGACGATTGGATCCGGGAGCGGACCGGCATCCGGGAACGGCGCATCGCGGCCCCCGGGGAGACGACCTGCGACCTCGCGGAACGGGCGTCGCGGCGGGCCCTCGAGGCGGCGGGCCTCGAGGGGGCCGATCTCGACCTCATCGTGGTCGGGACCACCACCCCGGACCGGGTCTACCCGTCCACCGCGTGCAGGCTGCAGGCCCGCCTCGGGGCCGAGGGAGGCCCCGCGTTCGACGTGCAGGCGGTATGCACCGGTTTCATCTACGCACTCGGAGTCGCGGAGAAATTCGTCCGTACCGGCAGCGCGGCCCGCGCGCTCGTGGTCGGCGCGGACGTGCATTCGCGCCTTCTCGACTGGAGCGACCGCGGCACCTGCATCCTGTTCGGGGACGGTGCGGGAGCGATCGTGCTCGAGAGCGCGCCGGAGCCGGGGGTGATGACGACCCATCTCCACGCGGACGGGACGGGTGAGCGGCTCCTCTACGTGGAGGGGAGCGTCGAGGACGGCTACGACAACCCCATCCAGAGCGCGGCCCGAACCCGGATGCAGGGCAACGAGGTGTTCAAGCGGGCGGTGAGGGCGCTGGGGGGGATCGTGGACCAGACCCTCGAGGCGAACGGACTCGCGCGCGGGGACATCGACTGGCTCGTTCCGCATCAGGCCAACTACCGGATCATCGAGGCGACCGCCCGCCGGTTGCGGATGCCGATGGAGCGCGTGGTGGTCACGGTGGATCGCCACGGCAACACCTCGGCCGGATCGGTGCCGCTCGCCCTCGACGAAGCGGTCCGCGACGGGCGGATCGACCGCGGCGATCTGCTCCTTCTCGAGGCTTTCGGCGGCGGGTTCACCTGGGGCTCGGCCCTGGTCCGGTTCTGAACCGCTCCGATGGACTCGACGGACTCGATGGGCTCCCGCTGATGGGCTTCGCGGCGGTCTTCCCCGGCCAGGGGTCCCAGTCGGTGGGAATGCTCGCCGAGCTCGCGGACGCCTTCCCGACCGTGGAGTCAACCTTCGCGGAGGCCTCGGACTCTCTCGGCTACGACCTCTGGCAGGTCTGCCGGGAAGGCCCCGAGGAGAAGCTGAACTCCACCGAGTGCACCCAGCCGGCAATGCTCGCCGCCGGCGTCGCGGTCTGGAGGGTCTGGCGTGAGCAGGGCGGGGGGGTGCCGGAGATCATGGCCGGGCACAGCCTCGGAGAATACTCGGCCCTGGTGTGCGCGGACGGCGTCGCCTTCCCCGACGCGGTCGCCCTCGTTGCGGCGCGCGGCCGGTACATGCAGCAGGCGGTGCCGAGCGGGCAGGGGGCGGTGGCGGCGGTGATCGGGCTCGGCGACGACGAGGTCGAGGCGGCATGCCGCGCCGCCGCCCGGGGCGAGGTGGTATGCCCCGTGAATTTCAACGCCCCGGGGCAGGTGGTGCTCGCCGGTCACACGGGGGCGGTGACGCGTGCCCTCGACCTCGCGCGGGAGGCCGGCGCCCGGCGGGCGATCCTGCTTCCGCTCAGCGTCCCCGTCCATTCTCCGCTCATGGAGCCGGCCGCCGAGCGGTTCCGGTCGCGTCTCGAAGAGGTCGCGTTCTCGACCCCGGTGGTCCCGGTGGTGGCGAACATCGGCGTCGAGCCGCACCGCGATCCGGACTCGATACGCGACCGTCTCGTCCGCCAGCTCCACTCCCCGGTGCCCTGGACCGCGACCGTCCTGCGTCTCGCCGGCGCGGGTGCCGACGCGGTCCTCGAGCCCGGCCCCGGCCGGGTGCTGGCCGGGCTCAACCGCCGCATCGACCGCGGTATGAAGGCGCACGCGGTGTTCGATCCCGCGTCCCTCGGCGCCGCCCTCGAGGCGCTCGGGCATGGCTGAGCCGGTCGTCCTCGTGACCGGCGCGAGCCGCGGGATTGGCCGCGCGGTCGCGCGCTCGTTCGCGGATCGGGGACACCAGGTGATCGGGACCGCGACGAGCGCGGCCGGGGCGGAGGCGATCCGCGAGGCGCTCGCGGACGGCGCGGCGCCCGGGGCCGGCGTCGTGCTCGACGTGGGCGACCAGGGCTCGGTCGACGAGATCTTCGCGACTCTCGCGGCCGAGGGCGACCTGCCGGGCGTTCTCGTCAACAACGCAGGGCTGACCCGGGACGCCCTCCTCGCGCGAATGAAACCGGAAATGTGGGATGAGGTTATATCCGTAAACCTTGGGGGGATATATCGAATGTGTCGGGCCGCCCTGCGGCCGATGATGCGCGCGCGGGCGGGGAGGATCATCAATCTCACCTCCGTGATCGGCATCGTCGGCAACCCGGGGCAGACGAACTACGCAGCCGCGAAAGCGGGGATCGCGGGCTTCACCAAGGCGCTCGCGCGCGAGGTGGCCTCGCGCGGGATCACCGTCAACACCGTGGCCCCCGGGTTCATCGACACCGACATGACGCGGGACCTGCCGGACGAGCAGCGCGCGCGGCTTCGGTCGGAGATCCCGCTCGGCCGGTTCGGGAGCCCCGAGGACGTCGCCTCGGTGATCGCGTTCCTCGCGTCGCCGGAGGCGGGTTACATCACCGGGGAGACGATTCACGTGAACGGCGGGATGTACATGCCGTAGGCCGATCGCAGGGTGAAGATTCGCCTGGCCGGCGGGGCGCGAATTCCCCGGGTTCCCGCCCGCCGGGGCGGGCGTTCGGACCGGTGGCGATCTCTACATCCGGCCCTGGATTCCACTAAACTACGCGCCGGTTCGGTTCACGGCCGTATCGCGCGTCAATCAGGAGGTTCGGTCAGAATGAGCAACGTCGAGGAACGGGTCAGGCAGATCATCGTTGAGCAGCTCGGGGTCAAGGAAGACGAGATCAGCATCGACTCGTCGTTTGTCGACGATCTCGGCGCCGATTCACTCGATACGGTCGAGCTCGTGATGGCTCTGGAAGAGGAGTTCAGTTGCGAGATCCCGGATGAAGACGCCGAGAAGATCACGACCGTCAAGGAGGCGGTCGAGTATCTGAACGCGAACGCCGAGTAGCCCGTCCGAGGCGAGCCTGCCTGCATGACGCGAAGACGGGTTGTCGTGACCGGCCTCGGCGCGGTTACGCCGGCCGGCAACGACGTCACCGAGACCTGGTCCAACATCGTCGCCGGCCGGAGCGGGATCCGGGCGATCGACGCATTCGACGTGTCCGAGTACGCGAGCCGGATTGGCGGTGCGGTACGGGACCTGGACCTCTCTCCCTATCTCACCCCGCGGGACGCCCGCCGGATGGATCCCTTCATCCACTACGGGCTCGTCGCCAGCATCCAGGCCATCGAGGATGCGGATCTGGAGGTGACGGAGGCCAACGCGGATCGGATCGGGGTGTGCATCGGCTCCGGAATCGGCGGACTCCCCGGAATCGAGAAGGGACACGAGACGCTGCTCAACGGGGGGCCGCGCAAGGTATCCCCCTTCTTCGTTCCCTCCAACATCATCAACATGGTCGCGGGGAACCTGTCCATCCGGTACGGCATCAAGGGCCCCAACTACAGCATTGTCACCGCCTGCTCGACGGGCGCGCACTGCATCGGGGACGCGTCGCGCATGATCGAGCGCGGGGACGCCGACTGCATGCTGGCCGGCGGCACCGAGATGGCCACTTCGCCGACCGGTCTCGCCGGCTTCGCGTCCGCCCGCGCCCTGTCCACGCGCAACGACGATCCGGAAGGCGCGAGCCGGCCGTGGGACGAAGGCCGCGACGGCTTCGTGCTGGCGGACGGAGCCGGGGTCGTGGTGCTGGAG
This sequence comes from Gammaproteobacteria bacterium, assembly GCA_022823045.1. GTDB lineage: Bacteria > Pseudomonadota > Gammaproteobacteria > HK1 > HK1 > JAJDXW01. The sequence continues at coordinate 15,474 of JAJDXW010000016.1, read as the reverse complement.
AGCCTCGAACACGCGGAGCGGCGCGGGGCTCGAATCTACGCCGAGATGGCCGGATTCGGGATGAGCGGCGACGCCTTCCACATCACGCTTCCCCCCGATGACGGAGCGGGCGCGAGGCGGTGCATGCAGCTCGCGCTCGACGACGCGGGGGTATCGCCCGGGGATGTCGACTACATCAACGCCCACGGCACCTCGACGCCGGCCGGCGACGTGATCGAGACGCGCGCGGTCAGGGAGGTGTTCGGGGAACATGCGAAACGGCTCGCGATCAGCTCCACCAAGTCGATGATCGGGCACACGCTCGGCGCGGCCGGGGGCATCGAGGCGATCTTCTGCGTGCTCGCGATTCGGGACGGGGTCGCGCCTCCGACCATCAACCTGGAGGAACCGAGCCCGGACTGCGACCTCGATTACGTGCCGAATCGCGCCCGGGAGATGAAGATCGACGTCGCGCTCTCGAATTCATTCGGATTCGGCGGAACGAACGGCAGCCTGGTCTTCAGGTCGCTTTCCTGAGGCACATGCGAGCTGTCGCCCTCCGGGTGCTCGGGGCGGCTCTCGTTGTGGCCGCATGCGGCGCGGTATGGTTCGTGACCGACGTCACGAGGTTCATGAAGGCCCCGATGAGCGTTCCGGCCGAAGGGTACGTGCTGCTCGTGGAGCCCGGCGAGACGCTGACTCGTGTCGCGGCCCGGCTCGCGGCCGAATCGATCCTGACCCACCCGCGCTACCTCGTCGGCTACGCCCGCTGGCACGAGCGGGACCGGCGGATCCAGGCCGGGGAGTATCGTGTGCCGCCCGAGTCGACGCCCGAGCGCCTGCTGGAAATGATGGAGCGCGGAGAGGTCGTCCGGCACCGGGTCCGCCTCATCGAGGGGTGGACCTGGCGGAGAGCCCTTGCCGAGATCCAGTCCCACCCGCTCGTCAGAGCCACGATCGAGCGTCCCGCCGACGTCGCGCGGATCCTCGACCTTCCGACGCCTGATCCGGAAGGATGGTTCCTGCCGGCCACCTACGACTTCCGGCGCGGCTCGACCGATGTCGCCCTGCTCGAGATGGCGCACCGCGCGATGTTGGAGCTTCTCGAGTCGACGTGGCCCGAACGCAGCCGCGACCTCCCGTTCCGGAGCCCCTACGAGGCCCTGATTCTCGCTTCGATCGTCGAGAAGGAGACCGCGATCGCGGAGGAGCGCCCCCGCGTCGCCGGAGTCTTCGTCCGGCGCCTCGAGCGGGGGATGCGGCTCGAGGCCGATCCGACCGTGATCTACGGACTCGGCGAGCGCTTCGACGGAAACCTCACCCGCCGGGACCTGAAGCGCGACTCGCCCTACAACACCTACCGGCGGGGCGGCCTGCCCCCGACCCCCATCGCCCTTCCGGGTGCGGCGGCGCTCGACGCCGCGCTCCACCCGGCGGACGGCGCCGAGCTCTTCTTCGTGGCGACGGGGGAGGGGGGGCACGTGTTCTCGGCGACCTTCGCCGAGCACCGCAAGGCGGTGGACGCGTGGCAGCGCCGCCGCGGGACGAAGGAGAAGCGATGAGCGGGCGCTTCGTCACCTTCGAGGGGCTGGACGGTGCCGGCAAGACGACGCAGGTGCGGGCGGTGGCTGAGGCCCTGGTCGACCTCGGGATCGACGTCGAGATGACCCGCGAGCCGGGCGGCACCCGCCTCGGGGAGCGGCTCCGCGGGCTCCTGCTCGGAGACGAGCCGCTCATCCCGGACGTGGAGCTGCTCCTGCTCTTCGCGGCGCGGGCCGATCACGTCGAGACCCGGATCCGGCCCGCCCTGGAGCGCGGGGCCTGGGTCCTGTGCGACCGGTTCACCGACGCGAGCTACGCCTACCAGGGGGGTGGGCGAGGCATTCCCGCCGAGAGAATTTCGGTGCTGGAGTCGTGGGTGCAGGGCGAGCTGAGGCCGGATCTCACGATCTTCCTGGATCTGCCCGTCGAGACGAGCCTTGCTCGCATCTCGGGCGGGCTCTTCCAGGAGACGAGGGACCGGTTCGAGCGCGAGCACCTCGAGTTCTTCGAGCGGGTGCGCGAAGCCTATCTCGCGCGCTGCGCGCGGCGCCCGGAGCGCTACCGACGGATCGACGGCGCGCTCGACATCCCCGATGTCACCCGCGCGATCCTGGAGGCGCTGCACGCGGAGAACGGGCCGGGACCTGCGCGCAAGGCGGGGGCGGGCCGGCCGGAGCGCGGCCGCGCATGAACGCGGTCGTCGCCGGGACCGGGCTCCTGCCCTGGCAGGAAGGAACGTGGTCGCGGATCGAGGCGATGCTCGAGGCCGGGCGGCCGCCCCATGGCCTGCTGCTGCACGGGCCGGGCGGGATCGGCAAGCGGCGGCTCGGGGCCCGCATCGCCGGGGCAATCCTGTGCGGCGGACCGGGATCGGGGCCGTGCGGCGCGTGCCGGTCCTGCCATCTCCTGGGCGCGGGGAGCCACCCCGACTTCCTTCGCATCGAGCCCGGCGAAGGAGAGGCCGTCATTCCCATCGGTTCGGTGCGCAACCTCATCGACCGGTTCACCCTCACCGCCGAACGGGCCCGGGTCGCGGTCATTGCGCCGGCGGAGGCGATGAACCAGGCGGCCGCGAACGCGTTCCTCAAGACTCTGGAGGAGCCGGCCGGGAACGCGACGTTCATTCTCGCGAGCGATGCGCCGGGCCGGTTGCCGGCTACCGTGCGGAGCCGCTGCCGCAAGATGGCGGTGCCCGCGCCGGCGCGCGGCGAGGCGCTCGCGTGGCTCGAGACGAAGGCGAATCCGGCCCTCGCCCGACACCTCCTCGATCTCTCGGACGGGTCGCCGCTCGCCGCTCTGGAGCTCGGGGAGCGCCACGGCGAGGAGGCGCTCGCCGCCCTTCGCGCGGACACCGCCGCGCTCCTCGATGGCGCGGCCGACCCGATCGAGGTGGCGGGCGGCTGGCGGAAGCTGGGAGACGGGGGCCTCGTCCTGTCGGCGCTGTTCGCCGCGCTTCGGAACCTGGCCCGGCGGGGGGTCGCCGATCCGGATCGGCTCTACGCCGCCGTCGACGACGTGGTGGACACCCGACGCCAGTGGCTGGAGGTCCCGGGGCTCAACGAGCAGCTTCTCTACGAAGGGCTTGCCCTTCGCTGCGCAGGAACGGCGGCCTGATCCGATCGCCGCGGACACGCATGGCACACCGAAACCGAACCGAGATACGGGCCAACTGGGGGGACTGCGACGCGGCCGGCATCATCTTCTATCCCGTCTACTTCCGATGGTTCGACGAGTGCACCCAGGCGCTCCTGCGGAGCGTCGGGCTCGACCAGCGATCGCTCCGCGACGAGTTCGGCATCGTCGGCACCGCAGCGGTGGACGCGAGCGCCCGCTTCACCGCCCCGGTGACCTACGGGGACCTCCTGCGGACGACCAGCTTCGTCGAACGATGGGGCACCAGCAGCTTCACCGTGTACCATCGCTTCGACGGCGAGGCGGAAGTCATGGCCGTGGAAGGACGCGAGGTCCGCATCTGGGCGAAGCGGGGCGCCGACGGCCGGCTCCGGGCCGAACCGATCCCGGATGCCTTCCGCGGCCTCCTCGGCTGACGAGGCCCCGAACGGAGGTGACTCGATGACCGGTGCCACGGCGGCGCGGCGCAACGACTACTACCGGCGGCTCGACCCGCTCTCGATGGCGCCGCTGTGGGAGGTGCTGGGCGACCTCGTCACCCCGTCCCCCGCGAGCCGCTGCCGGCCCGCATGCTGGCGCTACGAGGATGTCCGAACCCTGCTCCTCGAGTCGGGAGACCTCATCTCCGCGCGGGAGGCCGAGCGTCGGGTGCTGGTCCTCGAGAATCCGGGCCTGCGCGGCGAGTCACGGGTAACCACGTCGCTCTACGCGGGCCTTCAGCTTATCCTGCCGGGAGAGGTGGCGCCGGCCCACCGCCATACCCAGACCGCCCTTCGCTTCGTGGTCGAAGGGGAGGGCGCCTACACCGCGGTGGACGGCGAGAAGGCGGTGATGCACGAGGGAGACTTCATCATCACCCCCTCGGGTACCTGGCACGACCACGGCAACGAGTCCGATGGACCCGTAGTGTGGCTCGACGGGTTGGACATTCCCATCGTGACCCTGCTCGACGCATCGTTCGCGGAGCGCTATCCGGAGGAGGCGCAAGCGACGACCCGTCCCCGCGGCGCCGCCGCCGCCCGTTACGGGTGCGGGCTGCTCCCGGTCGAGGCTTCCTCCGGAGGCCCGGCTTCGCCGGTCTTCAGCTTCCCCTACGCGCGGACCCGCGAAGCCCTCGACCGTCTCCGTGCGAGCGCGGCGGTCGACGCCTGCCACGGGATCCGGATGAAGTACGCCAATCCCCTCGACGGCGGATACGCGCTTCCCACCATCGCGACGTTCATCCAGCTTCTCCCCCGGGGCTTCCGGGGTGCCGCCCATCGTTCGACCGACGCCACGGTGTTCTGCGTGGCGGAAGGGGAGGGGCGGACGGAGGCCGGCGAAGAGACGTTCACCTGGGGGCCGCGCGACACCTTCGTCATTCCGAGCTGGTGGCCGCGGCGCCATGAAGTCGAGGAGGAGGCGGTACTGTTCAGCTTCTCCGACCGCGTTGTGCAGGAGGCCCTCGGGCTATGGCGCGAGGAGCGAGAGCCCTTCGCTGGAGCGACCGCTTGAGCGAATGGACCCCGTCCGGCCCGAGGGTCGCCGAGGCCGCGGCGGCGGCCGCGCCGGATCCGGCGCCGGCGAGGAAGTGGCCGACGAGCTTCAACGAAGCCCCCAAGTGGGCGGTCGAGGACGCCTCCGTCTTCGAGCGCGAGATCGAACGCATATTCGAGGGTCCGCTGTGGCACGTCGTCGGCCACCTCGCGGAGCTCGACTCCCCGGGCCGGTTCAAGACCACCACCCTTGGCCGCACCCCTCTCATCCTCGTCCACGGCGCGGACGGTGAGGTCCGAGCCTTCCACAACTCGTGCGCACATCGGGGGACCATGGTCGAGACCCGGTTCCGAGGGCAGGCGGACGGGTTCGAGTGTCCCTACCACCGGTGGCTCTACGGACTCGACGGACGGCTCGAGCGAACCCCCGGCGAGAAGGACTTCCCGGTCTCGTTCGACCGGGGCCGCCACGGGCTCGCGGAGGCGCACGCGGCGACCTTCGCGGGGCTCGTCTTCGTGAGTCTTCACGAACGCCCGCCCGAGCTCGAGGAGTGGCTCGGCTCCATCCGGGACGCGCTGCGGGCCGCGATGGGCGGAGACGGGCGCCTGCGCCTGCTCGGCTACCAGAAGGTGGAGTTCGCGGCCAACTGGAAGGTCTACATGGACGACGAGGGCTACCACGCGCCGCTGCTGCACCGGGCCTTCCAGATCCTCCAGTGGCGGGGAGGAGAAGGGAGCCAGCGCCGGGACCCGAACGGGCACCGCATCACCCGGACCCGGTCCGGCGCGCGGCCCGACACGCGCCTCCTTCGCGATCCGGAGCTCATCGCGTACCGGGGGGGGGACGACCCCCGCAACAAGTTCGCGGACCAGGCGGCGGGCTCCCTGCTGGTGACCCCGTGGCCGCTCGGGGCGGTGATGAACCACCTCGACGTCATCAATGTCCGCCTCGCAAACCCGGTCGATCCGGCCCGGACCGAGGTCCACTACGCGTACTTCGCCCACGCGGACGACGAGCCGAACATGGTCCGTCATCGGCTCCGGCAGTCCTCCAACCTCATCGGGCCGAGCGGGTTCATCAGCCTGGAGGATGGCGCGGTGTTCGCCCGCATTCAGCGCGGGCTCCACTCGCGCCCCGACAACACCCGTTACGTCCGCGGGTGGAGCGACGACGCCGACTACGATCCGTACGCGGTCACGCAGAACGACGAGACCACCAACACGGTGTGGTGGGAGGTCTATCGGCGAACGATGGGATACGAGCGCTAGGCGGTTCGTGCGATTGGACGAAGGCAGGTTGAAATATACCGTTTAACCGATTGTTTTATATATAACTAAAGAGGATACACGATCACGCCGGGGGTCGTGAACGTATCCATCACCGCACGCCGCTCGACGTAGTGGCATTGTTCTCCGTTCACCCGGATGCGGTCGCGGTACTGTCCCGCGATGAACAGACTCGTGCGGCCCCGCGCGTCCGTCGCGAACACCGTGAAGTTCGAGAGCGAACGGAACATCCCCGCGCCACTCTCGTCGGCCTCCAGCCGCAGCGGCTGGACGAAGTGCCGTGTCTGGTAGTCCTCGTACGAGCCCGGCCAGACCTCGTCGACGAAGGTCGCCCGGTCCTCGAGGCGCTCCCGGCAGTCGTCCATCATCAGGCAAAGAGGCAGGTCGTCCGCCTCGTTGTCCGCGCCGAGGACGTAGTACGAGCCGTCCTCGGTGAAGCAGGCGAGCCATGCGTCCATTCGGCGGGAATCGACGGCGTCGACGTAGCGTTGCTCGAGCCGACGAACCAGGGCGAGTACGCGGGGGTCGGTGATGTCGTTCGTCATGGCGTGATTGTGCGCGTCGTGGGCGCACATCCGGTTCCGGTCGATCGGGGGACGAGGAGTGTACCCGTGAGTCTCGAGAGCTGTGGTGGTCGCCGGTTGGTTCTTGGGGTCCTCGGGCGTCAGTTCGAATACTTCGCATAATACATATTATGTAAAGTAAAAGAGATCCGACAGGACGATCCGGCGCCGGACGGGGGCCGGAAGCGGCGGTCCGCCGCCAGCGGGAGTCGGCTGGCGGCGCAACCTGACCGCCTGGCGCGCGGTGAAGGCGCCGCCGGGTCTCAGCGTTTATCAAGTTGCGGACTTAACTTGCTGTGAACGCACGACTCAGACTACGGAGCTGGACCTCGCAGCGAAGCGTTCCTGAGCACGCCTCCCGGCACCGTCAGCCACCCCACTCCGAGCACGAGGATGAGTCCGACGAGCCAGAAGGCGGCTCGATAGCCCTCCGGGTGATACCCCCCCTCCGGACCCGGCGGCCAGAGGTCGATGATGGCGCCGATCAGGTACTGCATCAGGAACGCCCCGAGGAAGAGCAGCAGGTTGAGCGCCGTCATCGCCCGGCCCGCGTAGCGCACCGTGAAGTGGGCGGAGATCGCGGGATAGACCACGATGGTGAGGTTGCTGAGAAGCCCGAACAGGGCCCATACCCAGTACCCGCGGGGATGCACCTCCATGATCAGCAGGACGATGGGAAGGACGAGGATGGATGCGGTGAAGCCCACCACCCCGAGCGGTCCGACCCCGAATCGGGCGAATCCGTCGGCGACGGGGCCGGTCGCGAGCATTCCGAGGGTAAGGGCGACGGTCAGCACGAGGAGGTGGCGGGCGACCTCGCTCGAGGGGAGCCCGGCCACGTCGTGCAGCCAGGGTCCGGCCCACAGGCCCTGTATCGAGAGACCGGCGCCCATGGCCGCGATGCACACGGGGGCGACCCGCCAGAAGAGCCGATCGCGGAAGATGAGGGCGAGGCCCGCGAGGGCCTCCCCCACCGAGTCCGCGCGCCCTTCCCGCTCCGAGGCGTGAGCGGGAACCGCGAAGAGGATGAGAAAGGAGACCGCCGCGGTCACCGCCGCGAGGAGGTGGAAGACGTCGCGCCAGCTCGCCCCCCACGCGAGCGCCATCTCGACGGGCGCGGTCGCGGCCATCGTGCCGAGGCCCCCGAAGCCCATGAGGAGACCGTTGACGAGCGGCCACCGGCGGCGCGGGAACCAGACCGTGATCGCCTTGAACGAGGCCATGAGCCCGCCCGCGAATCCGATCCCGATGAGGGCCCGCCCGAGGGTGAGGAGCGCGAACGACTGCGCGGCGGCGAAGATGAGCGCCCCGCCGGTGGCGACGAGCAGGAGCGCGCACTGCACCCGGCGGGGCCCGTAGCGATCGAGCAGGACCCCGAGGGGGAGCTGGAAGAGCCCGAAGCCCAGGAAGTAGGCGGAGGTCAGGAGTCCGAGGTCTCCGGCCCCGAGCCCGAGCTCCCGTGCGATCGGGGGGCCGATGACCGCGTTGATGGAGCGATAGAGGTAGGAGAGGAAGTAGCCGGCCCCGAAGGGAAGGCAGATCACCGCAAAGAGCGCGAGCGTGCCGCGGCGATGGGTCGGGGCGCGGAATTCCATTCACGTCAGTCTATAGCGAGATCGTGTCGCGGTGGCGTGCCGGTGCGACGCGGTCCCTCCACGGCGGTCCATGGCGTGATCGTGGTACGGTGGCATGCCGGTGCGTGCAGCTCCATCCACGACGGTCCACGCGGTGACTGCAAGGGACAGACCGGCGGCCCGGATCGATTGCCAAGCTGGAGGCGCCCCGCGATGCCCTCTTCCCCTCCTCCCCTCCCCTCCCCGCTCTGGCCCGCCTCGCTGCATCACCTCGCGCTCGAGAGCGCCGATCCGGAACGGGTCTCCGACTTCCTTGCCGCGACCCTCCAGATGCGATGGGAGCGCACCCCGGGCGGCGGCGCGGTCCTTGCCGGGCCCGGCCGGATCATCGTCGTCGAGCCCGGCTCCGGGACGGGCGCCCGCCACGTCGCATACGGGCTGGACAGCTCCGGGCGGGTCGCGGAGCTCGAGGCGCGGTTTGCGGGCCGCGGGGTCCCGACGGAGCCTGCCGAGTCTCCGTTCCTCGAGGCGGGCGCATTCCGGGTCCTTGCTCCCGACGGAGCCCCCGACGGGATCGCGCTTCTCTTCGGCGTCCCGGCGGAACCGCCCTCCGCGGCGGATGGGGGCGGGCTGTCCGGACGCCTTCAGCACGTGGTGTTTCGCACCCCCGCGCCCGAACCGCTCCTTTCCTTCCTGGTCGACGAAGCGGGATTCGTGCTCTCCGATCGGGTGGAGAACGACGACCGCGCGCTCACCGCCGGCTTCGTCCGTTCCGATCCGGAGCATCACTCCTTCGCGGCCTTCCGTGCCTCACGGCCGGCCTTCGATCACTTCGCGCTCGAGGCGGAAGGGTGGAACGATCTCCGTGACTGGGCGGACCACTTCGCCGAGCTCCGGGTTCCCATCTGGTGGGGTCCGGGGCGGCATGGCCCCGGCAACAACCTCTTCCTCATGATCCGGGACCCCGACGGCAACCGGATCGAGATCTCCGCGGAAATGGAGCACATGGACCGCGATGCCCCGCACCGGGTGTGGCCCCTGGAGGAGCGGACCCTCAACCTCTGGGGGACGGCCTGGATGCGAACCTGACCCGTCCCGCGTTCCTGCGGTTCCGGCGAGTCTCCCGCAAGTGCAGCACGAAGCGGCGGCGGCGCCCTCCTCGGCGTTCCGTCCTTACGTCTTCTCCAAACATTTTTCGCGGTAGCTTGCGACGGTTGCCGCGATGCCGCCGGGTCCGTCGCCTCCGTGGCCGAGAGGCTGGCCCCAGAGGTCCTCGTGTTGTTGCATCCAGTCCGCGAACGCGTCTTCAGCCCCTGGCGTCACCACGAATAGCGGCGTCACTTCGCCGTCTTCGGTCGCGAGTCCGAACACTACCCGTTTTCCCGAATCCATCATCATCGACGGGACCCTGGTGTCGTGCTCGCGGAATATCCGGCGGATGTCGCCCTTTACCGGTCCGGTGCCGAGTTTCTTCACGCTGCTTGCGAGCCGGATTCTCCGGGTCGTCAGTGTCGGCTCTCCCTGTACCCTGTGGTGTGCGTTCCGCCATCTCCGACCCAAGACGATCCGTTGCGCCGTTCCTCGCGGCATGGAGTCGGAGCCGAATGGTGGAGCCCCCACCTCACCAATCGCTTGACCCAACCGATCGGCGAGCTCGCCGAGTCGCCGGAGAGGCTCTCCGCGTTCGAAGCCCAGACGACGCCCGAGGGCCTCGACGGCTGACGCGTCAACCGTGTCGAGCGTCGTCGCTCTCCCGATCGAGGTTGCCAGTCTCCGGCTGAGGTGCGGGTAGGCCTCCGTGGCGACGACGTCGTACGCGGGCGCGAGGCGCGCCCGGGTGGTTCCCGGTTCGAGAACCGAGTAGTTCTTCGCGTGTGCGTCGCAGTTGCCGAGCAGCCAGTTCGCGAAGATTCGGTCCAGCATCGCATCGCGATCGACTCCCGGCACCCGGAAGAGATCCGGCGTGCTCGGGTAACCGTCTTCCTGGTACTTGGTCCGGCTCCCGAGTGCTTGCGCGAGGTCCTCCTGGTGGACGCGTTCGAGCGTGCCCTCCGGTTGGTGTATGCGGTCGTAGCGCTCCACGATGAGCACTGATAGTCCGTCGATGTTCTCGATCGTGGTCAACGCGGTTTCGATCCCGCTTCGCCGGGCGACTTCCATGCACCAGTGCTCGTTTTCGACCAGGCCCGGGAACTCGGGGTGGGAGGGCTTGAGGATATGCGTGCTGACGTGTCCGTCCATCGGTATCCACCACGTTCCGTCCGTCTTGCGATGCAGGGTCAGCTTGTCCTGTGTGCCGGCGAGAGACAGTCGCGCCGCCCTGGTCGCGGGAGGCAGTGGTGAGGTGGCCGGTTCGAGGAGTGCGCTCAACGTCTCGTCGTCGAGTTCGAAGAGTCGAGGGTCGTCGCGATGGTCCGGTGGAACCACCTGCACCGCGCCTGCACACTCCGCGCCTGCCGCGTGAAGCAGAGACCATACATCGACTCTCGGTACGCCAAGAGCGTTTGCAAACTCGGTGCGTCGGTCGCCTTCGGGCAGCAGTCCCTCGAACCACCGCTGTGTCAGCCGGGGCGAGAACGCTTTCTCGCGGAGCGGGAAACGGATCCCGAGGGGTGGCATCCCCGGATCGCTCGCGTAGTTGCAGTCGTACTGGAAGGAGAAGCCATTCCTGTCGCCGCGTTGAAGGAACCCGGCCCGTCGGCCGTAGAGCCTGACTTCAAGGAACTTGTCGTGCACCGGGGTGGCTCCTGAAACCCGACAACCACGATAGCAAACTCGGCGTCTCCCGGACGGCGCGGTGCGAGGCGAATGGACGAACGAGCAGGGAGACGATGTCGTTCCTTGTCCCGCTTTGGTGGGCGCGCCACGTGCCGTCCGAGACGCAAATCTCGCACGATCCGTCGTCCCGGTATCGAAGGCGACCACCGTGACACCATGCGGGCCATACACCTTGTCGAAGCAGGAGGAAGCACGCGAGCTCGGTCACGATGCATCGCGCGATGTCGAGTCAACCTTCGCTGTCCGGCCGGGGGACGTGCCGGACCAACCACAAACGGTCCATCGAATCGGGTAAGTCCACGTGTACTCGTGAGCCCTTCGCTTGGCGACAGGCTCCGCGCCCGGACTCAGACCGCGAGCACCCGTGATCACCGAGCGGTGTTGGGTTCGGTCCGATTCTTGCCAGATGTGTGGAATCGGTGTGACACGGCGGTGAAGCATTGGTGGCATGGGAACGAAAGTGTATGACTTCGTTCTCGCAATATCCTCTATAATTTATTGATATTGAAATGGTGCCCGGAGCCGGATTCGAACCGGCACGGCCGAAGCCGGCGGATTTTAAGTCCGCTGCGTCTACCTGGTTCCGCCATCCGGGCGGGTGGCTGGGGGTCCGGGGCGGGGACGCCCCGGCGCGTATGGAGGCTGAGGTCGGAATCGAACCGGCGTACACGGCTTTGCAGGCCGCTGCATGACCACTCTGCCACTCAGCCCGCGGTGCGGGTCTCCCGGCCGGGAGGGATCGGCCCGGGGAGACGAAATGGAGCGGGAAACGAGACTCGAACTCGCGACCCCAACCTTGGCAAGGTTGTGCTCTACCACTGAGCTATTCCCGCGCCGTGGAAGGATTCTAGGCCCGTGCGACTCGCCGTTCAAGCGGGCTCTCGGCCCCTTCCGGGTCCTGGGTCTCCGGCCGAATTGCCGCTCGGACCGACGGGTCATCGCAATCCGGGCGCACACTGCAATGTGAAACGCCCGCCCCGCCCCGCCCCGCCCTGCCCGAACGGCCCCGCGCCGGGCGGTCCGGCGTGATTCGGGGTCCGGGTCAGTGGCCCGGCTCCCTCCCCTCTTCGGTACCTGGTTGCCCCGCCTCGGCCCGCAGCAGGATGCGGGCCGCGACGAGGTACTGCACCATCGACCACAGGGTGAGCGCGGTGGCCACGTAGAGGAGCCCGAGCCCGCCCCGGTAGAACTCCTCGGGGACGTCCCCCGAGCCGTACAGCATGAGGACGATGGCCGCGAGCTGGCAGAAGGTCTTGAACTTGCCCAGCATGACGACGGCGACGCGCCGGTGCTCGCCGATGCGCGCCATCCACTCCCGGAGGGCCGAGATCGCGATCTCGCGCCCGATGATGGTCGCGGCGGGAAGGGCGACCCAGATCTCGGGGTTGGCCTGAACCAGGAGCACGAGGGCGACCGCGACCATGAGCTTGTCGGCCACCGGATCGAGAAAGGCGCCGAAGATCGTGGTCTGCTTGAGGCGCCGGGCGAGGAACCCGTCCAGCCAGTCGGTGATGGCGGCGAGCGCGAACGCGATCGCGCAGATCTCGTTCGCCCACGGCACAGGCAGGTAGAACGCCACCACGAAGACGGGGATGAGGGCGATGCGGAACAGGGTGAACGCGATGGGGACGTTCATTCCTCCTCCCGCAGTCGCTCGTATACCGACCGGGCCAGCCGGCGGCTGATGCCCCGGACCCGGGCGAGGTCCTCGACCCCCGCCCGCTTCACCCCCGGCAGGCCGCCGAACTCGGAGAGGAGGCGCTGGCGGAGCACCGGCCCGACCCCGGGCAGCGATTCGAGGGTCGAGGTGCGGCGGCGCCGGTTGCGTTGCGATCGGTGGCCGGTGATCGCGAACCGATGCGCCTCGTCGCGGATCTGCTGGACGAGGTGGAGCGCCGGCGAGTCCTGGCGCAACCGGAGGGCGGAAGCACGCCCCGGGCGGAGCACCGAATCGAAATCGGGCTTGCGGCCCGGGCCCTTGGCGATGGCGGCGGTCTCGACGCCGGTCAGGGCGAATTCCCCGAGCACCTCGACGGCGCGGTCGAGCTGTCCTCGGCCGCCGTCGATGAGCAGGAGATCGGGGAGGCGCGCGAAGACCGCCGCCTCCTCGTTCTCGTCCTCGTCCTTGCCTGCGCCCTTTCCGGCCGAGGCGAAGCGGCGCGTGAGCACCTGGTGCATCGCGGCGTAGTCGTCTCCCGGCGTCACGCCGCGAATGTTGAAGCGCCGGTAGTCGGACTTGATCGGCCCTTCCGGGCCGAACACCACGCAGGCGGCCACCGTCGCCTCTCCGTCGGTGTGGCTCACGTCGAAGCACTCGATGCGCGCGGGCGGCTCGGGAAGCTCGAGAGCCCGAGCGAGGGCGGCGAGGCGGTCGTGCAGGGTCGAGCGATCGGCGAGGCGCTGGGCAAGGGCGACGTCGGCGTTCTCCCGCGCCATCTCCACCCACCGCGCGCGGTGCCCCCGCCGGCCCATGCCAATCGAGACCCGGCGGCCGGAGCGCCGGGAGACCGCCTCGACGAGCGGTTCGAGCCCCTCGAGCGGCCGGTCGAGGACGATGCGGCGGGGAACCGTCCGATCGTCGGACAGGTAGTGCTGGGCGAGGAACGCTTCGAGGATGTCCTCTTCGGTCGCCCCCTGGGCATTGCGCGGGATGCGGGTGTGGCTGCCGAGATTGTGTCCGTTCCGGATCTCGAGCACCTGCACTACCCCGACCCCTTCCCCGCGGCACACCGCGATCACGTCGATGTCGCCCTTTGCGCCGTCGACGTACTGGCGCTCCTGGACCCTGCGCAGCCCCGAGATCTGGTCCCGGTAACGGGCCGCGAGCTCGAAGTCGAGGCGTCGGGAGGCGGTTTCCATGCGCTCGACCAGCTCATCGATCATGGCCTCGCTCCGGCCTTCGAGGAACATGGTGGCATGGCGCACGTCCTCGGCGTAGTCGGCCCGGTCGACGAGTCCCACGCACGGCCCGCTGCAGCGATCGATCTGGTACTGGAGGCAGGGCCGCGAACGGTTGCGGAAGAACGCGTCCGTGCACTGCCGGACGCGGAACAGCTTGTGGATGAGGGCGATGGTCTGGCGCACCGCCCCGGCGTTCGAGTAGGGGCCGAAGTACCGCTCCGCCGCCCGTCGCGCGCCGCGGTGAAAGACGAAGCGGGGGAAGGAGGTGTTTTCCGCGAGATGGATCCAAGGATAGCTCTTGTCGTCCCGCAGGATGATGTTGTACCGCGGCCGGTGCTCCTTGATGAGGTTGTTCTCGAGGAGCAGCGCCTCGGTCTCGGTGTGGGTGACGGTGACCTCCACGGCCGCGGTTCGCGCGAGGAGGGCCCTCCCCTTCTCGTCCCGCGAGCCGCCCCGCAGCCAGGACGAGAGGCGCCGCCGGAGGTTGCGGGCCTTGCCGACATAGAGAACCCGCTGGTGGCGATCCACCATTCGGTAGACGCCAGCCCGGCCCGGCACCGTCTTGAGAAAGGCGCCGGCGTCGAAGCGGGCCGCCGCGTCGTCGAGCATGGGCGCAAAGGATACCCGCTACCGCACGGCAGCGGCCAGCGTGGACCCCGCCCGGTGCAGCCATTTCGCCGTCAGCGCCGCCGCCCGCATCCTGCCCCGCGCACGGGCACGGCCCGCGCCGCCGGGCTCGTGCGCGGCTCGTCGTCCGTGGAGCGGGCCGGGCTTCCCTGCCCGACCCGGGGTCGCCGGCTCCGGTCAGCAGACGAAGTCGAGCTTGATGAGGCGGTGCCGGATCGCGAGCAGCGCGAGCTCCACGTCCGAATGGACATCGAGCTTGCGGAAGACCCGGCTCCGGAGCGTGCTGATCGTCTTCGGACTTCGCGACAGGGCAGTGGCGATCTCCTGCACCCGGCTGCCCTTCGCGAGCCAGGTCATCACCTCGATTTCCCGGGGCGTCAGGGCGTCCAGTGGGGACAGGCGCCCGCTCACGCGGTCAAGCACGATGTTTCGGGCGACCCGCGAGTCGAGATGGCGGCGTCCCCGATGCACTTCCCGAACCGCCTCCACGAATTCCTCCGGGGTGCTCGACTTCGTGATCACCCCGTCCACCCCCATCTCGAGAAGCCGCATGGGAACGCTCGGGTCCACGTTCGGGCTGAGGGCGAGGAGCCGGATCGAGTCGTCCACCCGGCGCAGGAGGCGGGTGGCCTCGATCGCTCCGATGCCGGCGAGGTTGATGTCGAGCACCACGACCTCCGGGCATTTCTTCTTCACCAGTTGAACCGCTTCCTCTCCATTGACCGCTTCGCCAATGACGTCGATGTTTCCGGTTGATTCGAGGAGCGTCTTGATCAACGACCGAACGAGGATCTCGTCCTCGACGAGGACGACCTTGATCGAGCCGAGCTTGCTTCTCCCTTGCATGGTGTTTCCTCATCTCGCATCATGCCGTGGCGGACGGCTCCACCACTCGGTTCCATCCGTCCATCCCTCACCGGGACCTTACTCCGTGGACTGGCGGGATGTGGACAGGAAGACAGCGCATCGGACGTAGGCAGGGCTCGTTTTTTGTCCGCCCGGCGAGCGGCGTGAGGTGATCGCGCGGCTGGTCATTTCGTTCTCGATGTGGCAGTGTGCCGTCCATGGCGACGCTGCCGGCCCCGGATTCGTCCATTGATCTGCGTGCGGTCACGG
>JAJDXW010000137.1 GCA_022823045.1 Gammaproteobacteria bacterium | reverse complement strand
GTTGAACGCGTCCGGACCCTCCACGTTCGAGAAGTGGCGGAGGTCCTCGATCACGCGCAGCTCCGAACCATCGATCCGATCCCGGATCTCCTCGGCGTGCGCGACCGGCGTCACCGTATCGCCGCCCGCAGCGATGATCCGCGTCGGCGCCCGGATCCGGTGAAGCAAGGGCCGCCAGGCGAGTTCGGCGACCGCCGACGTGCCCCCGAGATACCCCGCGACCGAAGTCCGCACGAAGACGTCGCGGACCGCACGGTATCCGGGCTCCTCCGCGTCGACGAAGGCATCGGTGAACCAGAGCCGCCTCGTCATCTCCCACACCGGTTCCATTCCCCCTTCGCGAACGACCGCCTGTCGCTCCTTCACCCAGTCCCGGTACCAGGGGGTGGACCACGAGGTCGTGTTGCAGAGGGTGAGGGACGCGATTCGTTCCGGGCGGTGGATGCCGAGCCCCTGGCCGATCATTCCCCCGGTGGAGATGCCGATCCAGTGCACCCGGTCGAGGCCGAGCGCATCCATCAGGCCGACCGCGTCCGCGACGAACTCCGCGAGCGTGTACGGCCCGGGCGGTGCGTCGGTGTCGCCGTGGCCGCGCCAGTCGTAGCGGAGCAGCCGGTAGCGGTCCGCGAGGGCGGGCACCTGCGGATCCCAGATCCGGTGGCTCGTTCCCATCGCGTGCGCCATCATCGCCACCGGTCCGTCCGGGTCGCCGTCCCACCGATACGCGATCTCGATGTCGCCGACCCGGATCCGCTCGACACCCATATCGTCACCGGGCGGCGGCCACGTCGACGATGGTTGCCGTGCAATGCGGTTCCGGTACGGGCTCACCATGTTCGCGCAAGCTCTCGATGTGAAAAAGGATTGCCCTCCTCATCTCGCTGACCGCCTCTTCTCTGGTCGCTCCGGTCGCCACGCAACCGGGCAGATCGGGCGCGTAGACGGCAAAGTTCGCCGGAGACTCTTCGATGACGATGGTGTATCGCATCTCTTCTTTCACTCCTTCAGTCCCGCCTGTTTCATGACGCTGGCCCATGTACCCCTCGGAAGGTCGTCGCCCGGCTTGCCCGCAATCGTCACGGTTCCGGATTTTGCCGGGTGGCGGAACTGCCGATGACTCCCTCTGGTTCGAGCCAGCGACCATCCGTCTCGCTCCACCAGGCGAATCGCATCGCGGACCTTGGGGCTCGGGTCGAGTCGGGGATCAACAGGTACGGATTCGGGCGGATTCCAGCCAGTCTAAACCGGACCGAGACCTTGGTGTGGGCGGGACCGGTCGTTCGGGCGCGCACCGCCCGCGCACGAGCACTGCGTCACCTTGTCGGGCAGGTGGCGAGCGGCTAGCCTTCGCCGTTCCACGCTACGGGTTCGCTGCGAGATGGTGGAGTCCAATCCGCGCCAGTCAGTCGTGACGAGGATTGCGGTTGCCGAGGACGCGGCGACGCTCGCCGGGTTCAACCGGGCGATGGCGCTCGAGACGGAGGCGAAGTCCCTGCCGATGGAGACTCTTCTTCCCGGGGTGGAAGCCGTGCTCCGGGACCCTGACCATGGCTTCTACCTTGTCGCCGACTCGGGAGGCGAGATCGCGGGCTCGCTTCTCGTCACCTTCGAGTGGAGCGACTGGCGAAACGGCCGGATGTGGTGGATCCAGAGCGTGTACGTGCGCCCCGCTCACCGCCGCCGGGGCGTCTATCGCGCGTTGCACGAAGCGGTCCGCGAGCGGGCCCGAGCGGCCGGCGACGTGGTCGGGGTCCGGCTCTACGTCGAGCGCGAGAACGTCGCCGCGCAACGGACCTACGCCGCGCTCGGCATGAGCGAGACCCCCTATCGCATCTACGAGGAGATGCTGGACTGACGCACGACCCCGGTCGGTCGGGAGCGGCCCGGTCGGGTCGAGGCGGGGTTCAGCGAGACTCGGGGACAGGTGGCGCAGGATCTTCGGCGAGGAGGGTGCGAAGCGGGTCGGGGTGGCTCGCGGCGGTCGCCCGACGCCAGTAGCGCCGATCCGTCGCGGCGAGAACGCCGCCGAGGGCCATGAGGATCGCCCCGAGCCAGATCCAGCGTACGAACGGCTTGTAGTGGAGGCGCACCGACCACGCCCCGTCACCGAGCGGCTCGCCGAGGGCGGCGTAGAGGTCGCGGGTGAGACCGGGATCGATCCCGGCCTCCGTCATCGGCTGCGACTGGCTGAAGTAGGTGCGCTTTTCGGGGGCGAGGCGGGCGACCGGACGCCCTTCCCGGATGACCTCGATCTCCGCCCGAACCGCCCGGTAGTTCGGGCCCTCGACGTCGCGCACCCCCCGGAAACGGAACTCGTAGCCGGAGACGGTGGCGGACTCGTCGGGGGCGAGCCGCACGACCTCTTCCACCTCCAGAACGGTGACGAAGCACACCCCGGCGAGCGAAGCCGCGAACCCAACGTGGGCGAGGCTCATTCCGAGGAACCCGCGCGGCAGGCGAAGGAGGTCGCGCGGGCGCCGCACCCGCTCCGCGGCCGCCCGGAGGGTCGAGCACGCGATCCACAGGGCGAGGCCCGCCCCGAGCGCGGCCGCCGCCGAGTGCGCGAGGAGGGCGGCGGCGATGGCTCCGGCCGCCGCCGCCACGAAGACCGCCGCGAGGAGCCGGGCGAGCCGGGCGAGCCGGTCCCGCTTCCAGCGCGCCAGCATCCCGAATGCGAGGACCCCCGCGAGGGGGACCATGAGGGGAACGAAGACCCGATCGAAGTACGGGCGGCCGACCGAGATCTGCCCGAGCCCGAGGCTGTCGAGCAGCAGGGGATAGAGGGTGCCGAGGAGGACCGCGGCGGCGGCGGCGGTGAGCAGGACATTGTTCGCGAGGAGCATCGTCTCGCGCGAGAGAATCGCGAAGCGGCCGACCCCCGCGACGCGCCCCGCCCGCCACGCGTAGAGCGCGAGCGCACCCCCTACCACGAGGGCGAGGAAGGCGAGGATGAAGACGCCCCGTGCCGGGTCGCTCGCGAACGCGTGCACCGAGACGAGCACCCCGGAGCGCACGATGAACGTGCCGAGGAGGCTCAGGGAAAACCCGAAGATCGCGAGCAGCACGGTCCACGCCTTGAACGCGTCGCGCTTCTCCGCGACGGCGAGCGAGTGGATGAGGGCGGTGGCGACGAGCCACGGGATGAAGGACGCGTTCTCCACCGGGTCCCAGAACCACCACCCACCCCACCCGAGCTCGTAGTAGGCCCACCAGCTCCCGCCCGCGATGCCGAGGGTGAGGAAGGTCCACGCGACGGTGGTCCACGGCCGGGTCCAGCGGGTCCAGGCCGCGTCGACCCGCCCCTCGGCGAGGGCCGCCACCGCGAACGCGAAGGGGACCGCGAGCCCCACGTAGCCCATGTAGAGGATCGGGGGATGGACGATGAGGCCGATGTCCTGGAGGAGGGGGTTGAGGTCGCGCCCCGCAAGCGCGGCGGGGAGGAGGCGGGCGAAGGGGTTGGAGGTGAAGAGCATGAAGCAGAGGAACCCGGCCGCGATGAAGCCGAGGACCGCGAGGACCCGCGCCGAGACCTCGGGCGGGAGGCTCCGGCTCTTCGCCGCGACCGCGAGGGTCCAGCCGCTGAGGATGAGCGACCAGAGGAGGAGCGAGCCTTCGTGGGCCCCCCACACGGCCGCGAGCCGGTAGTGAAGAGGAAGGAGCGCGCTCGAGTTCGTGGCGACGTAGAGCACCGAGAAGTCGTTCGCCGCGAACGCCCACGCGAGGCACGCGAAGGCAAGGAGGTGGAATACGAAGAGCCCCGCCGCGGCGCTCGGGGCGACCGCCATCCAGCGCAGGTCGCCCCGCACCGCGCCCGCGAAAGGGGCCACCGCGAGGACGAGGGCGGTGAGGAGCGCGAGGATGAGCGCGAAGTGGCCAAGCTCGGGGATCATTGCCGGGACCCCGGCGGCCGGTCCCGTTCCGCCGCCTTCGCCTCTCCCAGCGACTCGGCGAGGGCGGGGGGCATGTAGGTCTCGTCGTGCTTGGCGAGCACCTCCTCGGCCTGCAGGACCCCGTCCGCGTCGATGCGGCCGAGGGCGACGATGCCCTGCCCCTCGCGGAAGAGATCGGGGAGGAGGCCCCGGTAGGCCACGGTCACCGCCGCCGCGTGGTCGGTGAGATCGAAGCGCACCTCGAGCTTCCCCGACTCACGCCGTACGCTGCCCTCGACCACGATGCCGCCGAGCCGGATCCGGTTGCCGGGCGGTGGGCCCTCCGCGGCGAGCTGGCTCGGGGTGAAGAACCAGAGCATGTTCTCGCCGATCGCGAGGAAGGCGAGGGTGGCGGCCGCCGCGAGCCCCGCGACCATCCCCCCCACGAGGGCCGCCCTTCGCCGGCGCGGGGTCATGACGGCGGAGGCGGAGGTGGAGGTGGAGGCGACGGAGGAGGCGGAGACCCGGCGGCGCGGGGAGCGGGCGGCGGCGCGGCCGCGCGGCGCTCGCGGACAAGCCGGCGGCGGCGGAGGATCGGCGCGGCGAGGTTGAGCGCGAGCACCACGAACGCCGCTCCGTACGCGCTCCACACGTAGAAGGCGTAGCCGCCCATGTGCAGGAACTCGCTCACCTCGCAACCTCGCGCACCCACCGGCTCTGCCGCTCCCGGTC
>JAJDXW010000010.1 GCA_022823045.1 Gammaproteobacteria bacterium | reverse complement strand
CATCCGTGAGGCATTACCGGACATCGATCGCATTACTGTCACCAAACGTCCTGAAGATGGACATAGCTACTTAGTCGTTCATTACCACAGTGGTCTGAAGGCACCGTCCTGGCTAGTCTCGGACGGAACGCTTCGCTTCCTGGCTTTGACGCTGCTGGCGTATCTCCCGAACCCTTCCGGCCCTTACCTGATCGAAGAACCAGAGAACGGAATACACCCTCGAGCCGTGGAGACGGTTATCCAGTCGCTTTCATCGGTATATGATGCACAGGTCCTGTTGGCTACGCATTCTTCCTTCGTCGCTCGCCTCGCCGAAGCCGAGCAGTTGCTGTGCTTCGCCCGCGATGGTGAGCGCGGCACCGACATTGTCGTGGGACCTGCCCACCCACGCCTGAGAAACCCGCGAGGTGTCATGGACTTGGGGCTGCTACTCGCGAGTGGGGTCCTCGGTTGATGGACCTCGTGTGTGTGGTTGCCGACAGCAACATGGAGGCGGCGATATCCGGATTGCTCGAACGGCCGCACGCGCTCGGCATCCGACCGATTTCCAGGGAGATCCCAGTCCATGCGCAGAGGGACCCGGGTTGTTACCACAATCCGACCGAGATTCTGGAGCGCTACCGCGAGAGCGCCCGACATGCGTTGATCATTCTCGATTATGCGTGGGAGGGGGCTCCCGCGGAGACCGGTGCCGACCTTGAAGCTCAACTCGAAGAGAGGCTTGAGTATGAAGGAATGGCAGGTTGGGCCGTTCCCGTCGTCATCGATCCGGAATTGGAGGCGTGGGTGTTCAGTTCGTCGCCCCATGTCGATCAGGTGCTGGGGTGGAGAGGCAGGAATCCTGCTTTGCGTAACGCTCTTGGACAGCGGGGTTTGTGGGAGCCGGAGAATCCCAAGCCGGCGGACCCGAAACGCGCTCTCGAGTGGGCTCTCAGAGAAGCAAGGAAACCTCGAAACTCGGCCATCTACCGCGAGCTGGCGCGGAAGGTAAGTACCAAGCGCTGCCAGGATCGAGCGTTTCAGCGGCTGAGGGGTCTGCTCCAGGATTGGTTTCCGCCGAGCTCGTCGGGTAGCGGGCGCGCCGGGAGGGACAGCCCTTCCGGAACGGATGCGAACGGCATGGAATACCGGGTGAAGACCAGGAAGAAGCTCATCGAAGTCGCGTTGCCGCTGGACGCGATCAACGCCGCCAGCGTCCGGGAGAAGTCGATCCGGCACGGGCATCCGAGCACGCTGCACCTGTGGTGGGCGCGGCGGCCGCTCGCGGCGGCGCGGGCGGTGATCTTTGCCCAGATGGTGGATGACCCGTCGGCGAACCCGGACTTGTTCCCTACGGAGAAGGCCCAGGAGGAGGAGCGTGAGCGGCTGTTCGACGTCATCGAGAAGCTCGTGCAGTGGGAGAACATCAACGACGAAGCCGTGTTGGAGCAGGCGCGATCCGAGATACGGGAAAGCTGGATTCGGACGTGTATCGAGAACGCGGAGCATCCGCGGGCTGCGGAGTTGTTCGACCCGGACCGTCTCCCCGCTTTCCATGATCCCTTCGCGGGTGGCGGGGCACTTCCCCTGGAAGCACAACGGCTCGGGTTGGAGGCGCATGCCTCGGACCTGAACCCAGTGGCGGTGCTCATCAACAAGGCGATGATCGAGATCCCGCCGCGGTTCGCAGGACGTGCGCCGGTGAACCCGGAGGCTCAAGCTGAATTCGAGCGGGGCGCTCGGTGGAACCACAGGGGTGCGCAGGGACTCGCCGAGGACATGCGCTACTACGGTCGGTGGATACGCGACGAGGCCGAGAAGCAGATCGGTCATCTGTATCCGAAAATCGAAGTAACGGCGGCAATGGCTGCGGAACGCCCCGACCTCGAACGCTACGTCGGACGGGAGCTTACCGTGATCGCTTGGCTGTGGGCGCGCACGGTGAAGAGCCCGAACCCGGCGTTTGCGCACGTGGACGTCCCGCTCGCATCAACGTTCATGCTGTCGACGAAGAGAGGCAGAGAGGCATACGTCGAGCCGACGAACGAAATTGGCGAGTATCGATTTGAGGTGAAGGTAGGGAGGCCGAGCAATCCAGAGGCATCGAAATCGGGGACCAAGCTCGGACGAGGAGCCAACTTCCGGTGTTTGATGTCAGGATCACCAATTGGAGGGGACTACATCAGGGCACAAGGTCAAGCCGGGCGGATGGGGTCGCGGCTGATGGCAATCGTCGCCGAAGGCGAACGGGAACGGGTGTATCTGCCACCGAACCCGGACATGGAATCCGTCGCTGAGGAGGCGGCGCCGGAATGGAAGCCGGATATCGAGTTCTTCCAGCACGCGTTGGGCTTCCGAATCGGCAACTACGGAATGTCGAAGTGGAGTGATCTCTTCACGTCCCGCCAGCTTGTCGCTCTCACGACATTTTCCAACTTGGTGGGCGAAACGATAGAGCGCGTCAAGCTCGATTGCCGGGATGCGCGTAGGGATATGGGTGGTTCCGGCTCGCTGGAACAAGATGAGGGCGGGAATTCCTGGGTCCTGGATGACGACATGTCGCTGGCCGAAGGTGGGTCCGGCGGGCGGGCATATGCGGAGGCAGTAGGGGTGTTCTTGGGGTTTGCCCTCAGCAAGCAGGCAGATCTTGGAAACAGTTTGTGTCGTTGGGAGCCAGTTGCTCAGTGTCCGCGGCAGCTCTTTGGCCGTCAAGCAATCCCGATGATCTGGGACTTCGCTGAAGGCAATCCCATCGGCCGCAGTTCCGGTGCATGGGAAGTCTTCGTCAACGGGATTGCCAGCGCATCAACCAGGATGTTCGAACAAACACGTGATGAATCCCGAGGCGTTGCTATCCAAGTGGGTGCGGGGACACAAAGCATATCGACCAACAAAGTCGTCTCGACTGATCCGCCATACTACGACAATGTAGGGTACGCTGACCTGTCCGATTTCTTTTATGTCTGGCTGCGCCGGACTCTGCGACCGTTCTTTCCCGACCTCTTCACTACCCTCGCTGTGCCGAAGGCAGAGGAACTGGTCGCCACGCCTGATCGCCACGGCGGGAAAGAGGAAGCCGACCTGTTCTTTCTCGAAGGCATGTCACACGCTCTTGGCCGCCTCGCCTCGCAGGCGCATTCTGCCTTCCCAGTCACTGTCTACTACGCTTTCAAGCAGACCGAAACCAAGGGGAACGGAGCAATCACGTCCACGGGTTGGGAGACCTTCCTCGAAGCGGTCGTCCGGTCGGGTTTCGCCGTGACCGGCACTTGGCCGATGCGCACCGAAAACGCCAGCCGCCTGAGAGGGATATCGTCCAACGCCCTCGCCTCCAGTATCGTTCTCGTCTGTCGGAGACGCCCGGCGGACACCCCGGCGTCTTCTCGTCGCGAATTCCTCAACGCACTCCGTTCGGAGCTTCCTCCGGCGCTCGCCGAGCTACAGAAGAGCAACATTGCTCCTGTAGATCTCGCCCAGGCCGCCATCGGTCCTGGTATGGCGATCTTTTCGCGGCATTCCGAGGTCATGGAAGCAGACGGCTCGCCGATGTCGGTGCGGTCCGCGCTCGTCGAGATCAACCGAATGCTCGACGAGACGCTGACCCGACAGGAAGGAGATCTGGATGCGGATACGCGGTTCTGCGTCGCATGGTACGAACAGTACGGGAACGGGGAGCGTGACTACGGCGAAGCCGAGGTGCTTTTCAACGCCAAGAACACCTCATTCGAGGGATTACAGCGCGCTGGAGTGGTCGTGGGCGGCAAGGGCAAGGTGCGACTCAAACCCCGCAGCGAGCTGGATGCGGACTGGGATCCGGATACGGACCGGCGCATCACGGACTGGGAGGGTGCGCAATATCTCACTCGCTCGCTGACCGCCGAGCAGGGCGGCGGGGTGGCCGAGGCGGCCCGTCTCGTCCTGGCCATGGGAACGGACAGGGCGGAAAAGGCCCGCGCGCTCGCGTACCGGTTGTACTCGCTCGCTGATCGCAAGGGATGGGCGGAGGAGGCGCGTGCCTACAATATCCTCGTCACCTCATGGCCCCAGATTCAGACGGAAGCGGGACGACTCGCGACCAGCGCGCCCGAGCAGGTCGGCTTCGGATTCTCCCCCGGGGGCGGCCCGTGATTGCGCTCGTACGCGGGGTCGTGGGCGATTGCGCCGGAGGCGTGCGTTCCCGGGAGCAAGGTTGTCTCGTCCTCGTCCAGGCGCAAGGCTCCCTTGCCTCCGGGGCGTCTGCCTTCTCGGCAATTCGGAGAAGACGATGACCACCAACTTCCAGCGTGTCACCGAGGGGCTGCAGACGCTCAATGCGGTTCTTGCGCCCTATGTCGCGCGGGAGCTTCGCGCGGAGTTCTCGGACGATTGGTGGAGCCGGGGTGTTCTGGATGTGCTCTACGAGAGTCAGCGGCGCGATCTCCCGGCCGCAGGCGAAGACGAGGAGTTGATCGCGCGCCTCGACGCCGCCCGGTGTCTGCGGTTGATGGATCTCCAGTGGAACGATCTCTTCCGGCGCAAGCTCAGCCGCGACCATCGTACATGGCTAAAAGAGCTGATCTCGACACGGAACACGTGGGCGCACTCGGGGCTCGTCGATACGGCGGATGAGGACGCGTGGCGCGCCCTCGACACCATGACCCGGCTCATCGAGCAGATCGACGCGGACGCGACGGAGCGCCTGAGGACACTCGCGCGCACCGTGCGCTACGGCACGGAAGGGCCTTCGACGTCGGTGGACGAGGTGGAGGCGCCGAGAAGCCTCGATGCGAAGCAAGGCGTGCTCGCCGGCGTGCTTGCGGCCGCTCCTCGGCGGGGACTGAGAGCATGGCGGGAGGTTGCGAGGCCGCATCCGGACGTCGCCGCGGGCCGCTATCGGCAAGCCGAGTTCGCGGCGGACCTCTCTCAGGTGGTGCGCGGCCGGGCCGACGCCGAGTACCAGGATCCGGTCGAGTTCTTCGCCCGCACCTATCTCACCGAGGGCATGCGGGGGCTGATGCTTCAGGCGCTCCGGCGGATCTCCGGTCAAGGCGGCGAGCCGGTCATCCAGCTCAAGACCGCGTTCGGTGGCGGTAAGACCCACTCGTTGCTTGCGCTCTACCACCTGCTCCGCAGACGCGCGCCAGTGGAAGGGCTTCGAGGGGTGCCGGAATTGGTGAAGGATGCAGGAATCGATGCGCCGCCGCCGGCTCGGGTGGCGGTGGTGGTCGGCACCGCCCTCAACCCGGCTCGGGAGCGCCGGCCGCCGAACCTCCAGGGCATCACCATCCGAACCCTGTGGGGCGAGATTGCCGCTCAGCTCGCGGAGCAGGCCGGGGACGCCAAGCTCTATGACCTGATACGCGCCGCCGATCGCAGGGGGGTTCCGCCCGGCTCGGACGCTCTGCGGGAACTGTTCGATGCCTGCGGTCCCTGTCTCGTTCTCATTGACGAACTCGTCGCCTACGCTCGGAAGATCCATGGTGTAGAGGGGTTGCCGGCCGGCAGCTTCGACGCGATTCAGACCTTCATCCAGGAGCTGACCGAGGCGGTTCGTGCGAGCCGAAACACGGTGCTCGTTGCGACCATTCCTGAATCCGACATCGAGATTGGTGGCGAGGCGGGCCGGGAGACCCTCGCGCGGATCGAGCATACGTTCGGCCGCATGGAAGCCATCTGGAAACCGGTTGGCTCCGAGGAAGGATTCGAGGTGGTGCGACGCCGGCTGTTCCTGCCCCTTGATGGCGAGTCGTCCCGCGACGACGTGTGTCGGGCGTTCTCCGCGCTGTACCGGGAGAACCGTGGTGACTTTCCGGCCGAGTGCCCGGAAGCGCGTTACCTGGATCGCCTGAAGTCGTGCTATCCGATCCACCCGGAGGTCTTTGAACGGCTCTACAACGACTGGTCGACGCTCGAGCGATTCCAGCGCACGCGCGGCGTGCTGCGCCTGATGGCAGCCGTGATCCATGACCTGTGGGTACGCAACGATGCAAGCCTCCTCATCCTGCCGGGCTCGGTTGGGCTCGACGCCCCGGCCGTTCGCGACGAGCTGACCCGCTACCTGCCGGAGGGCTGGACCCCGGTGCTTGAAGGGGACGTGGACGGGCGCAACTCGGGGCCGTATCGCGTCGACTCGGAGAATCCGCGTTTCGGCCAGGCGGTGGCGGCCCGCCGGGTCGCCCGCACCGTCTTTCTCGGAAGCGCGCCGCACGTGGTGGAGATGCAGGTGCGGGGGGTCGAGGACGTGCGCATCCGCCTCGGCGCCGTGCAGCCGGGGGAGCAGGTGGCCGTCTTCAACGACGCGCTGTCGCAATTGTCGGACCGCTTGACCTATCTCTATCGCCAGGACCGGCGCTACTGGTACGACACGCGCCCCAATCTCCGGCGCACCGTCGCGGAGCGGGCGCAGCAGCTCGGGGAAGACGAGGTCGAACGGGAGATCGAGCGGCGGTTGCGCGAGGCAATCCGGCGTGACCGCGGCGACTTCCGGGGAGTTCACCCGTGCCCGGCGTCGTCGGCCGACATACCGGACGAGCAGGCGGTGCGGCTCGTGATCCTCGCACCGAGTGCCAGTCACGCGGATCAGGGAGCCGAAAGTCCCGCCGTGAACGCGAGTCGAGATCTGCTCTCCGACCGCGGCTCCAACCCGCGGCAGCATCAGAACATGCTGGCGTTCCTGGCGGCCGACCGGGATGCGATGGAAGGGCTCGTACAGGAGACCCGCCGATTCCTCGCCTGGCGGTCGGTGGTTCGAGATCATGAAGCGCTGAACCTGGACGCCCATCAACGCCGTGAGGCTGCGGAGGGCGAGCGGGCCAGCAACGATACCGTGCGAGCGAGACTGAACGAGGCGTGGCGCTGGCTGCTCGTACCCGTGCAGCGCGTCACGGAGACCGGCGTGAGCGGTCTCGAATGGGAGGTCATGCAGGTCGGCGGCGGGGATTCCATCCTCGGCCGGGCCTCCGAACGGATGCGGTCAAGCGAGCACCTGATCCGCGAGTGGTCCCCGGCGCTGCTCAAGATGGAGCTCGATCGCTGGTTCTGGAGAAATCGGGATCACGTGCCCGTCAAGCAGGTTTGGGATGCCCTGTGCGCCTATTGCTATTTCCCCAGACTTCGCGATCAGTCGGTGTTCGTGGCATCGATCCGGACCGGTATCGCGAGCGGCGATTACTTCGCCTATGCGACGAGCGTGTCGTCGCAAGGCCGCTACGAGGGGCTGACCCTGGGCGCGCCGGCCGACGCGACCTACGTCGATGCGGAGAGCGTGCTCGTGAAGCCGGAAGCGGCTCGCGCACAGCTCGAAGCCGAACGCGTCCCGGCGCCGGCAGGGGAGACGGGCGCTGATACATCGACCACCGGAACCGGAGCAGGTGCCGGCGGCGCGGTATTCCTGGACGGTGCGGAATCCGACGGGGGCGTCGTTCATCCGCCCCTTTCACGCCGATTCTTCGGCACGGCACGGCTCAACCCAGATCGCGCGAGCCGCGACATGGGCACGGTAGCGGAGGAAGTGCTGCAGCACCTTACAACTTTGCCGGAAGCAAAGGTGGAGGTGACGGTCGAGATCTCGGCGACGGCGCCGGATGGAATAGGCGACTCTGTCCGGCGCATCGTCGACGAGAACTGCAAGACGCTTCGCTTTCTTTCTCACGGATTCGAGGACGAGTAGGGGTATCGGGGGGCTGAGACCTGATCATGCCGATTGATTCCGCCGATGACATCACTCCCGGCATGGAGCAGCGGCACCACGACGCACGTGGGCCAATGAAGATGCCCCGAAGTTCGGCACGGGGCGGGGCCTACCCCACGGAGCGGGGGGCCGCGTTGCCGCGCGAGGTGTCGCTCCCGCCGGACTATCTCCGCCGCATTGTGCTGGTCGAAGCGATGCCGGAGAACGCCTCCGGAGCCGACAAGACCTGGGTGCACAAGGCCCACGCGGACGCGTTGCGGCATTTCCGTTCGGCGAAGCGACGGTGATCCGGTGGACCCGTTCACCGCGCTCGCCGGTGCCCTCTCGGGGGCAGGCGGTCGCTATCTGGTGATCGGCGTATGGGGCGCGAACTACTACGCGCCGTCCGGCAACGTAATGTTCATGACCCTCGATCGGGCTCTCTTCCTGCCCTCGGACCCGGACAATCTGCTCGAAGCGTGGCGGGCCTGCGAGACGAACGGGTTCCGGTTGTTTGTCGGATCAGAGCCGCTCGACACACCTCACGATTGCGCGTTCGCCCGCACGGTGGTCGGCCGGCGTGCTCTCACGCGTGCGAGCGACGGAGCCGGGACGGATGTCGATCTGTCGCTCGTCATGAGCGGCTTCGAATTCGAGGAGATCTGGCCGGCGCGCCGGATGTTCGAGGTGGAAGGGGTCGCGATTCCCGTCGCGCGACTCTCCCACATCGTCGAGTCGAAGTCCCGGGCGGGGCGGGAGAAGGATCGGCTCTTTCTCGCGACCCATCGCGAGGCGCTCCAACTCTTGCTGTCCGACGATGAGACGAATTCCTGATGTGGCAGGACGTTCTTCGCCGCTTCAATCGCGTTCCCGGAATTCGAATGGCGGCGGCGGACGGCGGGCGGAGCCAGCGCCCGCGGAAACGCACGTAGAGGCGCGATCGGGACAGTGAAATCGCGAGCCGCACCATCGACCGCACGACGGTCGCGGTATGGTTCGCGCCAGCCCGCCGCTTGGGGAACGTCATCATGAACCGGAGAAGAACCGCCCTCGTATGGTTCGTTGCGCTTTTTCTCGCAGGATGCGCGGGTCGAATCATCGATGATCGGATGCAAGCCTTCATCGGTCAGCCGGCATCGTACGTCTTCGAGAAGCTGGGAGTGCCGGATGCCGAGGACGAGGTTGCGGGAAGGAAGTTCTACGTCTGGGAAACCGAGTCCTCGGGTTCCTTCTTCGTGCCCATGCCGGCTACCGGAACCGTGCACGACGGAGACCGAACGTCGAACCTCACCTACTTCGTCCAAGAGCTCCACACCTACCACCACGTCTGCAAGTTCCGGCTCTTCGTGGACATGCAGGATCTCGTCACCGGGTACGATCTCGAAGGTGACGGCGGGGGGTGCGGAACTTTCGCGAACCAGTTGCGCAAATGAGTGCTGCGACGGACGCGCGGCGGCGGAAGGCAAGGGCGCCGGGCGGACGGCGCTACCCGGCGAGGGAGCGGGCGAGAGTGTAGATCTCCTCGACGTCGAATACCTGGTCGTTGCTCTCGAAGAGCTGCGCGATGCACGCGCGGTGCAGGCGAAGCTTGAGCGAGCCAATCGCGAGCCCCCCGAACGTGCGCTTGCCGTGGCGCGCCTCGTCCCGGTCGAAGGGCTCGATCCCCTCGATCCCGGAGGGCGGGGTGGTGCCGGGGTCGGCGAGCAGCTCGAGGTCCGGGTGCTCGCGCCACACGTCCGCGGGGAGAAGGCGCACCCCGGACGCCCCGGTCGCGACCGCGATCCGGCACCCGTCGAGGGCGCCCGCGAGAGAGGGCTCGTCACTCACCGCGACCGGCTCGCACCCGACCTCGAAGCGCTCCGAGACCCGTTCCGCTGCGGTCTTCGCCCGGTCGAGCGCGCGCGAGCTCAAGCGCACCGCCGCCCCCGCCCGGCCGAGGAGCCCCGCGATCCGCTGGCCCACCGGTCCCGTCCCCGCGAGCACGACGGCCGCCTGTCCCGCGAGCGGGGTTTCGTCCTCCGCGCCTCCATGCTCGGAGAGCATCAGGGCGACGGCGGCCGCCGCGGTGGTGTTCGCGCCGTTCGAGTCGAGCATCACCGACACGCGGAAGCCGCCGAAGAAGTGCCGGCGCACCGCCGCGAGCAGCGCTTCGCCCGCCGCGAGGTCGCTTCCCCCGACGAAGAGGGCGGAGTTCTTCTTGTGCGCCGGCCCCCGCGTGTAGATCACCCCTTCCACGGCCGGCCCGCAGCTCTCCGGCGTCACCCCGGGGAGCGAGATCAGGTGGTCGGCGCCGCCGTCGTAGGCGACGACCGCGTCGAAGGTGCTCGGGGAGGGGTCGGTGTCGAGCTGAAAGAGGAGCTTCTTCATGTCGGGCGCGTGCTATGGTTGCGGGAGGAGGGCTCCGGGCGCCGTCCGCTCCGGCCGAGGGCCGGTGCCGCCGCCGGGAGCCGCCGTCGAACATCCTCAGAGGACATCGTGACGACGCCATGATAGTGGATCGGACCCTTCGCGGGTTCCTGGAAGAGCTCGCATCGTCCGCCCCGACGCCGGGCGGGGGGAGCGCGGCCGCGCTCGTTGGCGCGGTCGGGGCGGCGCTCCTCGCCATGGTCGGAAACCTCACCGCCGGCAAGAAGGGCTACGAGGCGGTGGACCGGTCGATGCGCGACCTCGTGGCGGAGTCGGACCGGCTGCGGGGCGAGCTCGCCCGTCTCGCGGACGAGGACGTGCGCGTGTTCGGCGAGGTGATGGCCGCGTACCGGATGCCGCGCGGCGATGATGCGGAGCGCGCCGCCCGCCGGGACGCCATCCAGTCCGCCCTCCTCGCCGCCACCGAAGCCCCGCTCGAGCTCGCCCGGGTGTGCGGGGAGGTCATCGAGCTCGCGGCGACGGCCGCCGAGGAAGGCAATTCGAACGTGGTGAGCGACGCGGGGGTCGGGGTGGTCGCCGCGCATGCGGCCCTTCGCGCGGCCGCGCTCAATGTTTACATCAACGCGGGCTCCATCCAGGATCGGGAGTTCGCGGACCGAGCGGTGGCGGAGCTCGAACGCCTGCTCGCGGTGGGCGCGGAGCGCACCGAGGCGGTGTTCGCGCGGGTCCGCGAGCGGCTCTGAGCGAGGGCGTCCCGGGGGGCGGCCACCGCGGGGTCGCGGCGCCCCGCCACCATGGGCAAGGGCCGGTTTCTCGATCCGCGGGACTTCCCGGCCTCCCTCTCGGGATACCATCGCACCCACGGAGAGATGAACGCGGGCGGGATGGGCGCCTGCGTCCGGATCAAGCCCTGCATGGCGCCGCGTCTCTCCGCCACCGGAACAAAGGGAGCCGTCATGAGCTACATCTTCATCGCCAGCATGGACGTCGACCCGGACAAGGAGGCTCTCTTCAACGAGGTCTACGACGGCGAGCACATCCCCTTCATCCTCCAGGTCCCCGGGGTGCAAAGCGCGACCCGGTACACCGCCGAGCCGTTCGAGGTGGAGATCGGGGGAGAGCGCAAGCGCATCGAGCCCGAAGGCCCCCGCTACTCCGCGGTCTACGAGATCGACGGCCCCGAGGTCCTGCTGAGCCGCGAGTGGATCGCGGCGGCCGAGAAGGGGCGCTGGGCGGGCGAGGTCCGCCCCTACACCCGCAACCGTCGCCACGAGATCCGCAAGCGCATGTAGGCGCTCCGCTCCCGGCCGCCGGCTCGGGCGCGGCGTGTCAGTCCGGCGGCTCGACCGGGGTGCGCCGGCGCGGATCGACGCGAGCGGTCTTCACCGCGTGCTCGGTGGTCTGCATGATCTCGATCGGGTAGCCGGATATGAGGACGCTCGTGCCGGGCTCCGGGATCGACTCCAGGTGTTCCAGGATGAGGCCGTTCAGGGTCCTCGGCGCGAGCGGCCCCTCCCCCGACAGGGAGGAGCCGATGGCCCGGTCGAGGTCGCGGATGCTGGTCCCCCCGTCCACGAAGAACGTGCCGTCCTGCTGGGGGTGCACGTCCGCGGACATCGCGGCCGCCCCGGTGGCGAACTCCCCCACCACCTCCTCGATGATGTCCGCCGGGGTCACCAGCCCCTGGACGTCGCCGTACTCGTCCACTACGAGGGCCAAGCGCTCCTGGCGTGACTGAAACGCGCGGAGCTGGACGTCGAGCGGAGTTCCGAGCGGCGTGAAGTAGGGCTCCCGGGCGGCCGCGGCGAGGGCTTCGATGCTGAACTCGCCCCGCGCGATCGGGCCGATTATCCGGCGCAGGTTCACCACTCCCTCGACCGCGTTGACGTTCCCCCGGAAGATGGGAAGCTGGCGGTGGGGGCTCGCCACGATCGACTCCACGAGCGAGCGCTCCCCGTCGTCGAGGTCGAGGCCCGCAATCTCGTTCTGCGGCACCATGACGTGGTCCACGGTGACCTTCCGGAGATCCAGCAGCCCCACCAGCATGGAGCGGTAGCGGTCCGACATCCGCAGGCCCGCCTCGCTCACCACCGTGCGGAGCTCCTCCGCGCTGAGGCGCTCCTCGCCGCGCTCCGCGACCCGTACCCGGAGCAGCCGCAACAGGCCGTTGGCGAGCCAGTTCACGGCCCGGACCAGGGGGTAAAGGAGCCACAGCAGAGGTGCCAGGATCCGGGCCGCGGGGAACGCGAACCGTTCCGGCTGGATGGCCGCCGCGGTCTTGGGCGCGACCTCGGCGAAGATGACGATGACGACGGTGAGGGCGATGGTCGCGAGCGCGATCCCCGCCTCGCCGAACAGCTCGAGGGCCGCCCAGGTGGCGAGCGCGGACGCGAGAATGTTGACGAAGTTGTTGCCGAGGACGATGAGCCCGATGACCCGATCCGGCTGATCGAGGAGACGGCGGGCGCGTCTCGCCCCCGGGTGGACTCGGGCCAGGTGGCGCAGCCGGTAGCGGTTGAGGGCCATGAGCCCGGTCTCGGAGCCCGAGAAGAAGGCCGACACCACGATCAGGACGAGCAGAGACCCGATCAACGCGCCGAGAGAGAGGTCGGTCATCTAAAGCGGGAGCGGAAACGACGGGTTAGGATCATCGCATGTTCGAAGCCATCAGCGAGCGGCTCTCGCGCACCCTCGGGAACCTCCGCCGGGGGGCGCGCCTCTCCGAGGACAACATCGCCGAAGCGCTCCGCGAGGTGCGCCGCGCCCTGCTCGAGGCGGACGTCGCGCTGCCCGTCGCCCGCGAGTTCCTCGACCGGGTGCGCGAGCGCGCGGTGGGGCAGGAGGTGCTGAAGAGCCTCACCCCGGGCCAGGCTCTCGTCGGGGTGGTGCACGAGGAGCTCGTGCGGCTGATGGCGGCTGAGCATGCGGACCTCGTCCTGAACGTCCCGCCCCCCGCCCCGCTCCTGGTCGCGGGGCTCCAGGGCTCCGGCAAGACTACCACCTGCGCGAAGCTCGCCCGCTGGCTCTCCGAGCGGCACGGGCGCAAGGCCCTGCTCGCGAGCTGCGACGTCTACCGTCCCGCCGCCATCGAGCAGCTCCGGGTGCTCGCGGCCGAGGTCGACACCCCGTTCTTCGAGACCGGGGAGCGCGACCCGGTGGGGATCGCCCGCGCCGCGCTCGCCGAGGCCAGGCGGCGCTTCGTCGACTTCGTGATTCTCGATACCGCCGGGCGGCTGCACGTCGACGACGAGATGATGCGCGAGGCGAGCGCGATCCACGCCGCCGTGTCCCCGGCCGAGACCCTGTTCGTCGCCGACGCGATGACCGGGCAGGACGCGGTGAACGTGGCGCGCGCGTTCGACGAGGCGCTCCCCCTCACCGGCGTGGTCCTCACCAAGGCGGACGGCGATGCCCGCGGCGGAGCCGCGCTCTCGGTGCGCTGGGTGACCGGGAAGCCGGTCAAGTTCCTCGGCACCGGGGAGAAGCTCGACGGGCTCGAAGCGTTCCATGCCGACCGGATCGCCTCGCGCATCCTCGGCATGGGCGACGTACTGACCCTCATCGAGGAGGCGGAGCGCAAGGTCGATCGGGACAAGGCGGAGAAGTTCGCGCGCAAGATGGGCGCGGGCAAGCGCTTCGACCTCGAGGACCTCCGCGACCAGGTGCGGCAGATGCGCGGGATGGGGGGGATGCGCACCGTCATGGAACGGCTCCCCGGAATGGCCCAGCTCCCCTCCGGGGCGATGGACCGGGTCGACGAGCGCGAGTTCGTCCGCACCGAGGCGGTGATCAACTCGATGACCCCGCACGAGCGGCGTCAGCCGCAGGTCATCCGCGGCTCGCGCAAGCGCCGCATCGCGGCCGGCTCCGGCACCACCATCCAGGACGTCAACCGGGTGCTCAAGCAGGCCGAGCAGATGCAGAAGATGATGCGGCGGATGCGCCGCAAGGGCGGGCTCTCGCGGATGATGGGCGGGCTCGATCCGGACACGCTGCCGGCGGACCTGCTTGCAGGGGGCGCGCCGGGCGTGGTGCCCGGGGCGGGACCGGGTCGGGCCGCGCGCCGGGGGGGCAAGCGCCGCCAGCTCCGGCCGCGGTGAGATGACGCTGCTTCGGGATCATACGTTACGGATGGGTTAGATTCGTTTCAGGTGTGTAGCAGCCCAGGGAGCGTCTGCCCGTGCCTATCCCGGTTGCCCTCGTCTTCTACGTCGTTCTTCTGGCCCTTGTGTCGGTCAACATCGTCCACGTGCTGGACTGGCCCCTGTGGTCGGCGCTGGTCCCGACGGTGGCCGCGGCCGGCACCGCGACAATCGGCGCGCGCGCGGGCGCGAATCGCCCGTCCGTGCTCCTGCGCTGCCTCCTCGTGCTCGGAATCATCGGGCTCGTCGCGACCGCGGGGGCGCTCGCCCTGCCGGCGTGGCAGGTGATCGGCTCCGGCGCGAGCGCCTCGGAGGCCGGCCGCCTGGCGCCGATGTTCGTCGCCGCCCTCGCCCTCTACGGAGCGAACCTGTGGCTTGACGCGGCGCTGTCGGGCGGTGAACGCGAGGAGCTGGAGCGCCTCGCGCGCCTGTTCTCCGGGCCGCGCCTCTTCCCGAGCCTGGTCGCCGCGCTCCTGCTGACCGCGGGCTTCGTTCTCGCCCTGGAGTGGTGCTCCGAGAGCTTCGAAGGCTCCCACGTCGTTACCCATCGCTTCCTCGAACGCGGGATCATCCCCCCGGTCACCGTGCTGCTCTTCTTCTGGGGGCTGATCCTCCTCTCCGGGAAGCGCTGGAACGGCTGGTTCCTTCGGCGCGCCCTGCGGCGGTGGCGGAGCTCGACCGGCGCCGGCCCCCACCCCGGCGCTCCACCCGGTGCCGCGTCCGGGGCACCGCCCGCTTCCGAGGGGGGGAGCGTGACCGGAACCATCGTGGCCGGCCTCCGGGCGCTCGCCGCCGACGGGGGACGGCTGGACGAGAGCTTGCGGCTGCTGTGGCGGCGGTACGAGGAATCCTACCTGGTGCCTCGCTACATCAGTTGGGCGGTGCCGATCCTCGGGTTCATCGGCACCGTGCTCGGCATCTCTCTCGCGGCGGACGGCATCCGCCGCATCATCTCGTCCGACGCGGGACTCGCGGGTCTTTCGAGCGATCTGAGCGGGGCCATCGCTCCCCTTGGCATCGCGTTCGACACCACGCTCATCGCCCTCTCGCTCAGCGTGCTGCTGACCGGGTTGCTCGCCCTCGTGCAGCGCGGCGAGGAGCGCACCCTGGCCGCGCTCGAATGGGAGGTCCGGGAAGCGAACCGTGCTCGCTGAAGAAGGGCGTGGGGCGCTCTCCGCCCTCGCCCGCCAGGAGGAGAGCAACGCGCCGATGATGGCGATCTTCGGCGGGGTGTTCGCCCTGATGCTCGTCCTTCTCCTGGTGGTCAACGTCTACACCGGCGAGGCGGCGCGCGAACGGCTCGATCGCGCCTCGGAGGACGGGCGGTATCGGATCGAGCGCCTCGACGGGGGGGCGGGATACGTCGTCATCGTGTTCCCGGCGGAGGTCCGCATCGTCGAGACGGGCGGCGGGGTGCCGAGGGAAGGGATCTGCGAGGCCGGCAGCGCCTTCCGGGACTACGCGGGCCGGGTGTACGCCCGCCGCGGGTCCCAGCTCGTGTTCTTCCTGCTGGAGGGGAGCATCGGCACGATGTTCGAGGCGCGGGAGTGCCTGCGCCGGATGTGGCCGGACCGGCTCCTGACGATCGGCTGGGTCATCGCCGACGACGAGTTCCTCAAGTCGGTCTCCCTCGGCGAGATCCCGGAATACATCCGCGACTACGCCGAGTCGCCCCGGTGAGCGGCGGGGCGCAGGCCCCCGTGGCCCGCATCCCCGCCGCCCACCCGGGCCGCGATGCCCCCCGCGGGCCGTCCCTGGCCCGCCTCGCGGGGGTCGCGCGCCGCCGCCTGCCCGATTTCGCGGGGGTCGCCCTGGTCGACATCCTCGCCAACGGGGTGGCGGTGCTCATCATCGTCGTCGTGCTGAGCATCACCACCCGGATGGAACGCGAGGAGCGCCTCGTCGAGCGGGCCGAGGAGGTCGTGACCGTCATGAGCCACCGGCTGAGCACCTCGCTGGTGCTGAACAGCCTCGCGGCGAGCCCCCCGGCCCGACTCCACGACTACGAGACCTCGCCTCTCGACGCGGTCTACGGCCCCGAGGTCCTCCCCATCCTCGAGATGCATCGCGGGTTCGTCCGCGAGTTCTACTCCGGTGCGGTCTGGCCCCGCCGCGACCTGCTCGCCGGCGGAAACCCGATGAGCGCCTGGATCTCCGGGCTCGGGGACGCACCGCGCCAGCGGATCCGGGTCGACATCTACGACGTGGACCAGTTCTACGTGGCGATGTCGATCTTCCGCGAGCACGGGATCCCGATCCGCCACTGGCACTTCGTGCCGCACCGCATCTCCCTCGCCGAGGCGGCGCGCTGTCCCCCCGGAGTCGCCGCCCAGGACTGCGGGGAGGGGAGAGTGCTCGGCACGGAGGAGAAATGGCCGGAGCTCGCCGTCAGGGACGAGCGGCCATCCGCGGCGCCGGCCAGGGACTGGCCGCCGGCCGGCCTTGGCCCCGGCCTCGACTCGGCCCGGCGCGATGCGGGCCGGTCGCCAGGTCCCCTGCCGGGCGGGGTCGCGGCGGGACGGGCCGGCGCCGGGCAGACCGGGTTCTCGGGGCGTGACGGCGAGCTCGTATCCGGCGTACCGCCCCGGAGCGGCGGCGAGACCCGGGGCCGCGGGTTCGGCTCGGGCGAGGCGGAGGCGGACGGCGCGGTCGGTCTCGGCGGACTCCCGGACCGGCGCGGGGGTTCCGCCGCGAGGCGGGGGCCGTTGGCGGGTGCGGACGGCACGGGGTCCGGGGGAGGGGAGCGAAGAATGCGATTCCGGATCGCCCTCCCGGAGTCCGTTCGGCGTGAGCTCGATCGCCGGGGTCGGCCGGTCGGTCCCGGAGAGCCGTCGGTCGAGCGGGTGCTGGGGGTGCTCCTCGGCTACCTCCGCGAGCTCCAGGACACTCTCCGCGCGGGAGGAAGCCCGAGCCCCCGGATCGGTGACTTCGGCCGGTGGTTCGAGCGCGCACTCCGCATGGAGGTGCCGATCCCGGACGAGGAGCGGAGGATCGCGCGCGAGGTCGCCGAGGACTTCGCCCTCATGTACCGCCTCGGGGGGCCCCTCTCTCCGCTGGAGCCGCTCGCGGTCCATTCCGCCGCCGTGGGCGCGGACGGCGATACGGTGCTCGTCCTCGAGACCAATCGACGGCTCCAGACGGTGCGGATCGGTCGCGCCGGCGCGCCGGATCTGCCCGATTCCGCCCGCGTCGTGCTCGACGTCAATGCCTACCCCGGCATCTGGAAGGGGCTCTCGCTCGCCATCGAGCCGGACTCGGTGCTGCTCATGCCTTCCGCGCCGCCCGCTCCGCCCGGATGGCGGGCCGTCGCGTACGTCGCGCCCACCCTCGACGACTTCATCGTCGGGTTCGTGTTCGCCGGGGTCGACCGGCAGGAGAGGCTGCGGATCGGGGCGGAGGACAACCGGGTGCGACTGGACGGGCGGCCGCTCACCACGGAGCGCCGGGAATCGCGCTTCGGGGCGCGGGGCTGGCTGGTGTCGCTTTACGGCGTGCTCGCGCTCGGGTTGCTTGCCATCGCCTTCGCGTTCGGCCGGCGGTTCCGCGTTCCGGGACGCGTCGCGTGAGGAGCCGGCTCGCGGTGGCCGCTCCGCTCGTCGCGGTGACGGTGGCGGTCGCGCTGCTGATGCGCCCCTTCCTCCAGTCCGTCGGCGCGGACCGGGTCACGGTGGAGCTCGGGGTGCGGTCCGCCCCGGACCCGCGGGCGCGCGCCGTCGACGGCCACGTGCTCGCCGCCGTCGAGTCGGGCGCGTTCGGCTCCGAGCTCCGCTCGCGCCTCGATCGCCCCGCGCGAACGGTCCGGCTCGCGCCGTTCCTGATCGACCGCTGCGAGGTGCGGCAGAGCGATTTCGAGCGCTTTGTCATCTGGTTCCGGAACGGCCCCGCCGCGGACCGTCCGGAGGGCGGTCCGTCGGAGCCGGAGGAGGGAGGGGGGGGCCGTTCGGATGCGGGCGGCGTCCGCGCCCCCTCCCTGGTCAGCGCGTCGGCCGGGCATCGCGTCGCGGGCGTTCTCGATTCGCCGGCCACCGGGGTCGACTTCTTCGGCGCGGCCCGGTACTGCGCGGCGGCTGGGGGTCGCATCCCCTGGACGGAGGAGTTGGAGGCGGCGGCGGGGGGCAGGGAAGGGCGGCTCTACGCCTGGGGTGACGAGTTCGATCCGGGCGCCTGGCCTTATCTGCACGCCGATCGCAACGCGGCGAGACCCTGCGGTTCGTACCCGCCGTCGGATTCGCCCGAGGGCGTGCACGACCTCAATGCGAACGCGATGGAATGGAGCGCGGGGAGCCTCGCCGTCCCTCCCGGGGTTCGCGAGCCGGCCGCCCACGGCGCGCCGGCGGTCCGGTCCCGGGTGCGCGCCCTCTACGCGCTCAACGCCGCGTGGATCTCCGTCCCCCCCACCACCCGGAGCCATCACCTCGGATTCCGCTGCGTCTACGATGCACCGTTGCCGGACCCGCCCCCGGAGAGGCGCTGGGGCGGCCGGGCGGCTCCCCCGGTCCGGATCGACGGAGGGGAGTTCGCGCTCGGCCTCCCGCCCGGGGTGCGGCTGGCCCGTCTCGCCGTGGTGCTTCCCGAGTCGCAGCTTCGAAACGCGCGCCGGCTCCTCGCCACGTCCGCCCGCACGCCACGGCGGCTCGACGTCGGACGCTGCGAGGTGAGCCGCCGCGAGTACCGGGCGTTCCTGAACGATCCGCTCGCCCGCGCCGGACTGTTCGCGAACCGGCGCGAACCGGCCGGCGAGGACTACGTGCCGCGCGACTGGGCGCGCCAGGCGGAGGACCCCGACCTGCCGGTCACCGGAGTGAGCTGGTGGGCGGCGGACGCGTTCGCCCGCTGGTCGGGAGGGCGGCTCCCCCGGCAGGAGGAGTGGCTGCTGGTGGCCACGGGGCCGGATGCGCGGCCCTATCCGTGGGGCGGTCGATACGACCCCGGGGCGGCGGTGACCGGAGAGCTCCGGCCGCCCGGGGCCCGGCCGTGTCCGGGCGAGGACCCGCGCGACGCGAGCCCGGACGGGGTGCTGCACCTCGCGGGGAACGTCTCGGAATGGACCGCGAGCATCGCGGTGGCGGGCGGCAACTATGCGATGTGGGTGCAGGGCGGCAACTGGCTTCTTCCCGGCCGCGGGACGACGCGGGCCTCTTTCGGGCGCCTCGTCCCCCTGAACCACCGTTCGCGCGCCATCGGGCTGCGGGTGGTCTACGACTGAGCCGAGCCTCGTGTGCATTGCGGGGTGGTGGCCGAATGGCTAGAATCGCCCGCTTTCTTTGCGGCAGGGGCGGACACGGGGCCGATGGTCAAG
This sequence comes from Gammaproteobacteria bacterium, assembly GCA_022823045.1. Taxonomy (GTDB): domain Bacteria; phylum Pseudomonadota; class Gammaproteobacteria; order HK1; family HK1; genus JAJDXW01. The sequence goes on along the minus strand of JAJDXW010000010.1, from coordinate 23,936 downwards.
ATTCGACTGGCGAGAGCGGGGGCCAAGAAGCGGCCCTTCTACCACCTCGTGGCGGCGGACAGCCGTAGCCCGCGCGACGGGCGGTTCATCGAGCGGCTCGGCTTCTTCAACCCGATCGCGGTCGGGGGAGAGGTTCGCCTTCGGGTGAACACCGAGCGGGTCGATCACTGGGTGGCGCGGGGCGCGCAGCTCACCGACCGGGCGGCGAAGCTCGTCGTCGAAGCGCGCGAGCAGCCTTCCCTCGTCGCTGCCGGCGGCGCGCCGGAGGCGGGTGGCGCTGCGGCGCAAGCGGGTGCGGAGGCGGAGACCACCGCCGGGACCGGGATCGAGACCGAGGCCGAGTCCGCCGCCGAATCCGAGTCCGCGGACGCGGCCGAATCCGGCTCGGAGGAAGCCTCCGAAGCACCCGCCGAGGCTTCCGCGGAGCCCGCCGAAGAGTCCTAGGGCCAGGGCTTGGCCGTGGGCCGCCCCGCGGTGGTCCCGGTGGGCACGGTCGGCCGCGCGCACGGCGTCCGGGGCCAGGTCCGCATCCGTTCCGACATGGACCCGCCGGAGGACCTCCTGCGGCACGACACGTGGCTCGTCGAGCGCGGCGGTGCGTGGCGGCCGGTGGCGGTGCGGTCGGCCCGGCCCCACGGCAACGTCCTGGTGGCACACCTTCAGGGAATCGAGGATCGCGACGCCGCCGCGGAGCTCGCCGGAACGCGCGTCGGCCTCCCGCGCGACGCGTTTCCGGCGCTGGACTACGGGCAGTACTACTGGGTGGACCTCATCGGGCTCGAGGTGCTCGACGATGGCGGTGAATCGCTCGGCGTGGTGCGGAAGATGATCGAGACCGGCGCGAACGACGTCATGGTGGTCGGCCCCGGCTCCGACTCCGATGTTCCGCCGGCGCCGGGGGCGGGGCGGGCGCCGGAACGGATAATCCCCTTCATCACCGGCGAGGTGGTCCGGGAGGTGGACCTCGACGCGGGCCACGTCCGGGTCTCCTGGCCGGTCGACGGAGACGAGACATGAGCCGGGCCGCGAACGCGGCGCCCGGCCGGAGCGCGAGGAAGGCCCGCCGGTGAACATCGCGGTGGTGACCCTCTTCCCCGCCATGCTCGACGCGCTTCGGGCCGGCGGGGTGACGGCCCGGGCCGAGGAGCGGGGGCTCTTCGCGGTGACCGCCTTCAACCCGCGCGACTTCACCGACGACCGGCATCGCACCGTCGATGACCGCCCCTACGGCGGCGGGCCCGGCATGGTGCTCATGTTCGAGCCGATGTTCCGGGCTATCGAGGCGGCCCGCGCCAGTCTCGGCGGACCCGCCCGGACGGTGCTCCTCAGCCCCCAGGGGGCGCGGCTCGACCAGGCCGCGGTGCGCCGCCTCGCGGGCGAAGAGGCGCTGGTGCTTCTCTGCGGACGCTACGAGGGCGTGGACGAGCGGCTCGTCGAGGCCGCCGTCGACGAGGAGGTCTCGCTCGGCGACTTCGTGTTGAGTGGGGGGGAGCCGGCCGTGCTCGCGCTCATCGACGCAATGGCCCGGCTCCTGCCGGGGGCGCTCGGGCACCGTGACTCGGCCGCGGAGGATTCGTTCACGGACGGGCTCCTCGACTGGCCGCACTACACCCGGCCGGAGCGGCTCGGGCCGGAGCACGGCGGCCGGGCGGTGCCCCCGGTGCTCCTCGGCGGAGACCACGGCGCGGTGCGCCGCTGGCGCGAGAAGCAGGCGCTTGGCCGCACGTGGCTGCGCCGGCCGGACCTTCTGCACGGCCTCGACGCCGGCCGCGAGGCGCTCCTCGCGGAATTCATCGCCGAACATCGCCCGAACGGGTAGCGCCGGCGCGCAACTCACGGCAAAATCCGCCCCCTCGCGCGCGCCGCCGAGGCGAGCGAACGACGAGAGGCGGGAAAGCATCACTCGACAGCACGGACCACGAACCATGGCCAATATCATCGAAGAGATCGAACGCGAGCAGATGGTTGCCGACCTCCCGGACTTCGCGCCGGGCGATACGGTGGTCGTACGGGTCCGGGTCCGGGAAGGCTCCCGCGAGCGTGTCCAGGCGTTCGAAGGGGTGGTCATCGCGATCCGCAACCGGGGTCTCAACTCCGCCTTCACCGTCCGCAAGGTCTCCCACGGCGAAGGGGTCGAGCGGGTGTTCCAGACCCACAGCCCGGCGCTGGCGGGGATCGAGGTCAAACGCCGCGGGGCGGTGCGGCGCGCGAAGCTCTACTACCTGCGAGAGCGCTCCGGCCAGTCCGCCCGGATCAAGGAGAAGCTGAAGCGCAAGTGAGCGACGCGGACGAGGGAATCATCGAAGCGTTCCTCGACGCCCTCTGGATGGAGCGGGGGCTGAGCGAGAACACCCTCAAGGCCTATCGCGCCGATCTCGTCCACTTCGCCCGATTTGCGAGCGCCCGGCGGCTCGGTCTCCTCGACGTCGAGCGCGGACACGTTCTCGACTACCTCGTGTCGATCATCGACGCGTCTCCCCGCACCACCGCGAGGCGGCTGTCGGCCCTGCGGCGCTTCTACTCGCATGAGAAGCGGACGGGGCTGATCGAGCGCGATCCGATGGACCGGATCGACGCGCCCCGGCTGGGGCGTCCGCTTCCCGGGTCGTTGACCGAGCGGGAGGTCGAGAGCCTCCTCGCCGCCCCCGATGTCTCGACCGCGCTCGGCTTTCGCGACCGCACGATGCTCGAGGTGCTCTACGCGGCCGGGCTTCGGGTGTCGGAGCTGGTCGATCTCCGGACCTCGTCGGTGAGCATGCGCCAGGGACTCGTCCGGGTGGTCGGGAAGGGAGACCGGGAGCGGCTCGTGCCCCTCGGCGAGGTGGCCCTCGACTGGCTGGATCGCTTCGTCCGGGGCCCGCGCTCCGAGATCCTGGACGGCCGGGTCTCGGAGGCGGTGTTTCCGAGCCGGCGAGGCGATGCCATGACCCGGCAGGCGTTCTGGATGATCATCAAGCGCCATGCGGTGAAGGCGGGGATCGTCCGGCCCGTTAGCCCCCATACCCTCCGCCACGCGTTCGCCACCCACCTCCTCAACCACGGCGCGGACCTCCGGGTCATCCAGCTCCTGCTCGGGCACCGCGACATCTCGACCACCCAGATCTACACCCACGTCGCCCGCGAGCGGCTCCGCTCCCTCCACGCCGAGCACCACCCCCGGGGCTGACCGGCCGACTTCGCTTCGACGGTAGCCGCTATCCGCAAAATCGGGCGCGCAACGTCCAATCTTCCAGCGCGGACCGACCCGACGCGCACCTGGCACGGCCACTCGACCGCGGCTTCGCGGACCCCGCGGAGGGCGGAGGGTCCGCGGCCGGCGGTGTCCCGGGGGGCGATCCCGAACCCCGGCCCCGTCACTCTCCGTCGCGTATCGGGCTCGGCCGGCGGCGCAGGGGCGTAGAATGGCGCGAGGCGGGCGGCGGCAGGAAACTTCGATGGCGATTCGGGCATGGCTCGCGGCGGCCACGGCGGCACTCGCCTTTGCCACGGCGCTCCCGGCGGGGCACGCCGGAGAGGTCCCGGGTCCGGTCCTGGAAGCGGTGCGCAGCTTGGTGGGGCCGGTCGAGCCCGGCGCCGTCCGGGAGGCGCCCCTCCCCGGGTTCTACGAAGTGCGCGCCCGGGGCGAGATCCTCTACGTGAGCGCGGACGGACGCTACCTCCTCCACGGCAACCTCTACGCGGTCGAGTCGCGGCGCAACCTCACCGAGGACACGCGCCGGGAGGTGCGCCGGGACGCCATCGGCCGGATGGACGAGGACGCCCTCATCGTCTTCGCTCCGGCCGGCGCGACGAAGCATCGGCTCACCGTGTTCACCGACGTCGACTGCCCGTACTGTTCGAAATTCCATCTTGAAGTACCGGATCTCAACGAGTCCGGGGTCGAGGTGCGCTACGCCGCATGGCCGCGGACGCCTCCCGGCACGGAGAGCCACGATCGCTCCATATCCGTCTGGTGCGCCGAGGATCGGCATCAGGCGATGACCGACGCCAAGGCGGGCCGGGCGATCGCGCCCGCCACCTGCGAGAACCCGGTGGAGGAGCACTACGAGCTCGGTAGGCGGCTCGGCGTGAGCGGGACCCCCACCCTCTTCACCGAGGACGGCACGAGCATCGGTGGCTACGTCCCCTGGCGCGAGCTCGTGAGCCGGCTCGGTCGAAGCTAGCCGGGGCGGCAATGCGGGTCATCATCCTCATCCTCGCGGTGATCGCGGTCCTCGTGTGGCTCGGGGTGGAGCTCCGCGGGCGCATGCGCGACCTCTCGATGCTCTGCTTCGGTCTCGCCGCCGTCGCCGCGGTGCTGCTCATCGGGGCGTTCTTCGGCATGTACGGAGCCTGAGATGACAGTGGAATTCCGGACCCGGCCGGACCGGTACCGTCACTGGTCGCTCGAGGTCGACGGCGCGGTCGCGACCCTGCGGCTCGAAGTGGACGAGCAGGGGGGGCTCGATCCCGGCTACGAGCTCAAGCTCAACTCCTACGACCTCGGGGTGGACATCGAGCTCCACGACGCGGTCGAACGGCTTCGCTTCGAGCACCCGGAGGTGGGGGCGGTGGTGGTCACCTCCGCCCGCGACCGGGTGTTCTCGGCGGGCGCCAACATCCGGATGCTCGGTCGGTCGGGCCATGCCGACAAGGTCAACTTCTGCAAGTTCACCAACGAGACCCGGAACGCAATCGAGGACGCGTGCGCCCATTCGGGGCAACGGTACGTCGCGGCGCTCAACGGCGCGGCCGCGGGCGGGGGCTACGAGCTGGCCCTCGCCTGCGACTGGATCCTGCTGGTCGACGACGGTTCGAGCGCGGTGTCCCTCCCCGAGGTCCCCCTCCTCGGCGTCCTGCCCGGGACGGGCGGGCTCACCCGGGTCGTCGACAAGCGCAAGGTGCGGCGCGACCACGCCGACTTCTTCTGCACGGTGGAGGAGGGGGTACGGGGCCGCCGCGCCCTGGACTGGCGCCTCGTCGACGAGCTCGCCCCGCGCTCGCGTTTCGACGAGGCGGTTCGCGAACGCGCCCGGACCCTCGCCGCGGGCCGCCCCGCCGCGCGCGGGATCGCGTGGCCGGACCTCGAGTGCGAGTCCGGGGCGGACACACGACGATATCGCCACCTCGAGGTCACGCTCGACCGCGCCGCCCGGACCGCGGACCTCGTCCTCCTCGGACCGGAGCGGGACCCCCCGGCCGACGCCACCGGGATCGAGCGCGAGGGTGAGGGCTTCTGGCCGCTCGCCCTCGCCCGCGAGCTCGACGACGCGATCGTGCACCTGCGCCACAACGAGCTCGAGATCGGGACGTGGCTGCTCCGCTCGCGGGGCGACCTCTCCCGGGTGCTCGCCCACGACGCCCTCCTCGCGGCCCACCACCGCGACCACTGGCTCGCCCGCGAGGTGCGGCTCTTCTGGAAGCGGGTCCTCAAGCGTCTGGACGTGGTCGGGCGCAGCCAGATCGCCCTCGTCGAGCCCGGGAGCTGCTTCGCGGGCACCCTGCTCGAGCCGGTGCTCGGCGCGGACCGCGCCTACATGCTGCGCGGCGACGAGTACGAGGACGAGGCCGTCTCTCCCGCCGAGGTGGCCCTCGGGCCCCTCAACTTCGGTGCGTACCCGGCCGTCAACGGCCTTACCCGGCTCGCGATGCGCTATCCGGAGGCGGAGGAGGACGAGGGACTCCCGGCGCCCCTTCGGGATGCGGTGGGGCGCCCCCTCGACGCGGAGGCCGCCGAGGCGCTTCGCATCGTCACCTTCACCCCCGACGACATCGACTGGGAGGACGAGGTGCGGGTCGCGGTCGAGGAGCGGTCGAGCTTCTCGCCCGACGCCCTCGTCGGCATGGAGGCGAGCCTCCGGTTCCCCGGTCCGGAGACGATGGAGTCGAAGATATTCGGGCGGCTCAGCGCGTGGCAGAATTGGATATTCCAGCGTCCCAACGCGGTGGGCGAGCGCGGCGCGCTCATGCTCTACGGGACGGGGCGCGGAGCCGAATTCGACCGGCGGAGGGTCTGACCATGGCAGGCGTCGATCTCAACCAGCGGATCCCCAACAACGTGGGGCTCGGGGACGACCGGCGCCTCCGGCGGGCGCTCGAGGCGTGGCAGCCGGCGTACGTCGAGTGGTGGAAGGAAGCGGGCCCGGTGGGGCTCCAGACGAGCGACATCTACCTCCGCACCGCCGTCGACGTCGACACGAGCGGCTGGGCCCACTACGACTTCGTGAAGATGCCGGACTACCGCTGGGGAATCTTCCTCGCCCCGTCCACCGCGGACCGGGTCATCGGGTTCGGAGACCGCAAGGGCGAGCCGGTGTGGCAGGAGGTTCCCGGCGAGCACCGCGGGGCGCTTCGTCGCATCATCACCGTGCAGGGGGACACCGAGCCCGCCTCCGTCGAGCAGCAGCGCCACCTCGGCGCGACCTGCCCGTCGCTCTACGATCTCCGCTCCCTGCTGCAGGTCAACGTGGAGGAGGGCCGCCACCTCTGGGCGATGGTCTACCTGCTGCACGCCCACTTCGGCCGCGACGGGCGGGACGAGGCGGACGCCCTCCTCGAGCGGCGTTCGGGCGACGCCGACCGCCCGCGGATCCTCGGCGCCTTCAACGAGGCGACCCCCGACTGGCTCGCCTTCTTCATGTTCACCTACTTCACGGATCGGGACGGGAAGTTCCAGCTCGCCGCCCTCCAGGAGTCGGGCTTCGACCCCCTCGCCCGCACCTGCCGGTTCATGCTGAAGGAGGAGTCGTACCACATGTACGTCGGGGAGTCCGGCCTCACCCGGGTGGTGCAGCGGACCGCGGACGCGCTCCGCGAGTCTCCCGACGCGGACCCGCGCACCCTCGGGGTCATCGATCCGGTCACGTTCCAGAAGTACCTCAACTTCCACTACTCGGTCACCCTCGATCTCTTCGGGGCGGAGGTCTCCACCAACTCCGCGAACTGGTACTCGATGGGGCTCAAGGGGCGGTACCGGGAGGGCCGTATCGACGACGACCACCGGCTCGATTCCGACGCCTACCCCATGCTTCGTCCGGCCGCGGCCAGGGGAGGCGGCTTCGAGACCGAGGAGGCGCCCGCCCTCAACGTGCTGAACGAGCGGCTCCGCGACGACTTCATCGCCGATGTCGAGATCGGGGTTCGCAAGTGGAACCGCATCCTTCGCGAGGCCGGGGTGAACTTCGAGCTCGCGCTTCCCCACCGGGCGTTCAACCGGAACATCGGCATTTTCCGGGACGTCCACGTCAACCCGTCCGGCGACGAGATCGGCGAGGACGAGTGGCGCCGCCGCGAGAGCGCATGGCTGCCGACCGCGCGCGACCGGGAGTACGTGGCGTCGCTGATGCCGAAGGCGGTGCACGAGCCCGGGCGGTTCGCGAGCTGGATCGCGCCCCCCGAGCGCGGCGTCGACCGCAACCCGGTGGACTTCGAGTACGTGCGGTTCGGCTGAGCCGCTCCGCTACGCCCATGTATTCGACCATCGACCTCACCGTCGACCCGCCGCGGGTCGACGTCCCCCGCGAGTACAACGCGGCGCGGGACATCGTGGACCGCCACCTCGGCACGGAGCGGGCGGGCCGCCCCGCGTTCATCGACGCGGTGGGGACCTGGACCTACGCCGAGCTCGCCGAGCGCATCAACCGGGCCGGCAACGCGCTCGCCGGGCTCGGAGTGCGGATGGAGAGCCGGGTCGCGATGTGCCTGCTCGACTCGGTGGACTTCCCGGCCGTGTTCCTCGGGGCGATCCGGATCGGGGCGATACCGATCCCCCTCAACACCCTGCTGACCGCGGCCGACTACGACTACATGCTGCGCGACAGCCGCGCCCACACCCTGGTCGTGAGCGAGGAGCTCTACCCTTCCTTCGCGCCCATCCTCGCCGGGCAGCCCTGGCTCCGGGAGGTGGTGGTCGCCGGCTCGGGCGGCGGCGACGCAGCCGCGGGTCCGAGCGCCCATCGCCTCGCCGATCTGCTCGCGGCGGCGGGGACGGAGCTCGAGCCCGCGCCCACCACCGCGGACGACGTCGCCTTCTGGCTCTACACCTCGGGGACGACCGGCGCCCCCAAGGGAGCGATGCACCTGCATCGCCACCTCGTCCACACGGTGGCCGGCTACGGGCTGGCGGTGCTCGGGGTCCGGCCCGACGACGTCGTCTTCTCCGCCGCGAAGCTGTTCTTCGCCTACGGGCTCGGGAACGCCCTGACGATCCCGCTCTACGCGGGGGCGACGGCGATCCTTTACCCGGGCCGCCCGACCCCGGGCGCGGTGATGGGGATCCTGCGCGAGCACCAGCCGACCCTCTTCTTCGGGGTGCCGACCCTGTACGGCAACCTTCTCGCCGATCCTGCGAACGACCGGGCGGCGGGCTCTTCGCGCCTTCGCCGCTGCATCTCCGCCGGGGAGCCGCTTCCCGTCGGGGTCGCGCGGGCGTGGGAGGAGCGGTTCGGGACCGCGCCCCTCGACGGGATCGGGACCACCGAGATGCTGCACGTCTTCCTCACGAACCGTCCCGGCGACCACCGCTACGGGACGACCGGGCGAGAGCCGGTACCGGGGTACGAGGTCAAGCTCGTCGGTGAGCATGGCGAGGCGGTCCCGCACGGCGAGATCGGCGAGCTCTGCGTGCGCGGAACCACCGCGGCCATCGCCTACTGGAACCAGCGCGAGAAGAGCCTTCGAGCCTTCCACGGCCCGTGGACCCACACCGGCGACAAGTACCGCCGGGACGAGGAGGGTTGGTACGTGTGCGCGGGCCGCACGGACGACATGCTCAAGGTGGGCGGGATCTGGGTCTCGCCGTTCGAGGTGGAAGGGGCCCTCATCGAGCACGAGAGGGTGCTCGAAGCGGCGGTGGTGGGCGAGCCGGACGAGAACGACCTCGTCAAGCCCAAGGCATTCGTCGTGCTGACCGACCCCGGCCGCGCTTCGCCGGCGCTCGCCGAGGAGCTGCAACGGTTCGTCAAGGAGCGCCTCGCGCCCTACAAGTACCCCCGGTGGATCGAGTTCACGAGCGAGCTGCCGAAGACGGCGACCGGCAAGATCAAGCGCTACCAGTTGCGGTCGTGATCGACTCGGGCTTCCTCGACGCGGCGGGCGGCCGTCTCGAGTACTCCCGCTGGGGGCCGGGAGGGCGGGCCGACGGGCCGCCTCTCGTCCTCCTCCACGAGGGACTCGGGTGCGTCAGCATGTGGCGGGACTGGCCGGCCGCGCTCGCGCGGGCGACCGGCCGCGAGGTCTTCGCGTACAGCCGCTTCGGCTACGGCGGGTCGAGTCCCGCGGAGCTTCCGCGGCCGCTCGACTTCATGACCCGCGAGGCGCGCGCGGTCCTCCCCCGCGTGCTCGCGGAAGCGGGCATCGCCGAAGCGCCGGTGCTCGTCGGGCACAGCGACGGCGGCACCATCGCCCTGCTCTCGGCGGCGTCCGCGGAGGTGCCCCTCGGCGGGGTGGTGACCCTCGCCGCCCACGCGTTCAACGAGCCGCGCTGCATCGAGGGGATCGAGGCGGCGCGGGACGCGTACCGGGACGGGAGCCTCCGCGAGCGGCTCTCCCGGCACCACGGCGAAGGCACCGACCACACCTTCCGGGGGTGGTGCGACGCCTGGCTCGCTCCGGAGTTCGAGCACTGGAGCATCGAGGAGGACCTTCCGGGGGTGGACGTGCCGCTCCTCGTGGTGCAGGGGCGGAACGACGCCTACGGGACCCTGCGCCAGGTGGAGGTCATCGCGGATCGCACGGCCGGCCCCGCCCGGACGCTGGTCCTCGACGACTGCGGCCATTCCCCTCACCGGGATCAGGCGCGGGCGACGACCGCGGCGGTTGCGCGCTTCGTCGAGGCGCTGTAACGGAAGGCCGCCCGTGCGCGCTCTCTACACCGTCCTCCTCTACGCGATGATGCCGTACGTCTGGTTTCGGCTCGCGTGGCGGTCCCGCCGGGATCGCGGCTACCTCCGGCACCTCGGCGAGCGGCTCGGGTTCGGCTCGACCGCGGACGAGGGCGCGATCCTCGTCCACGCGGTATCGGTCGGGGAGGTCCAGGCCGCCCTGCCGCTCCTCGATGTCATGCTGGAGCAGCGTCGCGGTCCGTTCCTCCTCACCACGATGACTCCGTCGGGGCGCCGTCGCGGCGAGTCGCTGTTCTCCGGGCGGGTGGTGCAACGCTACCTGCCGTGGGACCTCCCGGGCGCGATCCGGCGGTTCCTCGCCCGCACCGCGCCGCGGGTGGTCATCGTGCTCGAGACCGAGCTCTGGCCCAACCTCATCCACGCCTGCGCCGAACGGTCGATTCCCCTCATCTACGTCAACGCCCGGCTCTCGGCGCGCTCGGCGGCCGGGTACCACCGTTTCCGGAGCCTGTTCGCGCCGGCTCTCGCCCGGGTGAACGCGGTCGCGGCCCAGACGAACGAGGACGCGGCCCGCCTCGTCGCCACCGGGGCGTGCCCGGAACGCGTGGTGGTGACCGGGAACACCAAGCTGGACGTCGCGGTGCCGGCCGCCGCCCGCGAGAGCGGGCAGCTCCTGCGGCATCAGATCGGCCCGAGCCGGCGGGTCTGGATCGCCGCGAGCACCCACGAGGGCGAGGAGGAGATGGTGCTCGACGCGTTCTCCCGGGTGCGCGGGGAGGTGCCGGGCTGCTGCCTCATCCTGGTGCCGAGGCACGTGGATCGGGCGGGACGTATCGCATCCCTAGTCCGGCGCCGAGGTTACTCGGTGTCGCTGCGCACCGAGGGTTTCGACGCTTCGGCCGACGTCCTCCTCGGCGACACGATGGGGGAGCTTCCCGTCCTGTACGCGGCGTCCGACCTCGCGTTCGTCGGCGGAAGCCTCGTCGACATCGGGGGGCACAACCTCCTGGAGCCGGCGGTGCTCGGAATCCCCGCGCTGACCGGCCCGAATACCCGCAACTTCTCGGACCTCGCCGCCTCGCTCGCGGCGGTCGGGGCGGTCCGGGTGGTCCACGACGCGGAAGACCTGACCGGGACCGTCATCGAGCTGCTGCGGGACCCGAACCGGCGCCACCGGATGGGCGAGGAGGGCCGGGAGTTCGTGATGTCGAACCGCGGCGCTCGAGAACGGACCATGGCGGTCATCGATCGGCTGCTCGAGGCGTAGCGGAGGAGGAGCCCATGCACACCCTCGTTCTGCTCCGCCACGGGGAGAGCACCTGGAACCGCTCCAACCGGTTCTCCGGATGGGCGGACGTCGACCTCACCGAGACCGGGCGCGACCAGGCCCGGGCGGCGGGGGCGCTCCTCGGCGAAGCGGGGTTCGAGTTCGACGTGGCCTTCACGTCGGTGCTCAAGCGGGCCATCCGCACCCTCTGGATCGCCCTCGACGAGATGGATCGGATGTGGCTCCCGGTGCATCGCGACTGGCGTCTCAACGAGCGCCACTACGGCGCGCTCCAGGGGCTGAACAAGTCGGAGACGGCGGCCCGCCATGGCGAGGACCAGGTCCTGAGATGGCGCCGCAGCTACGACGAGCCGCCCCCCGCCCTCGAGCCCGGCGACGAGCGGCACCCGGCGGGAGACGCGAGGTACGCGGGAGTCCCGGACCTGCCGCTCACCGAGTGCCTGAAGGACACCGTGGAGCGGATGATGCCGCTCTGGGACGAGGCGATTGCGCCGCGGGTGCGGGCCGGGGAGCGGGTGCTCGTGTGCGCGCACGGCAACTCCCTGCGGGCCCTCGTGAAGCACCTCGGAGGGATCTCCGACGAGGCGATCCTTCGGGTGAACATCCCGACCGGAGTTCCCCTCGTGTACGAGCTCGATGCCGGGCTTCACGAGCTCGGCCACCGTTACCTCGGCGATCCAGACGACATCGAGGCCGCCATGCGGGCGGTCGCTGCGCAGGGGAGGGCGGCGAAGTGAAGGACCCCATGCCGGAGGTGACCTTCGACGAGTTCCAGCGGGTCCGGATCCACGCCGGCACCATCGTCGAGGCGGCCCCGAACCCCAGGGCACGGGTCCCCGCCTATGTGCTCCGGATCGACTTCGGCGCGCTCGGAACACGGACGAGCTCGGCCCAGTTGACGCGCAACTACACGCCCGAGGACCTCGTCGGGCGCCAGATCGTGGCCGTCATGAACTTCCCGCCGAAACGGGTGGCCGGGGTCAAGTCCGAGGTGCTGGTGCTCGGCACGGTGACCGACGAGGACGGCGTGGTCCTCCTGCATCCGTCGTTTCCGGTCGCGAACGGCGCCCTCGTCGCCTGAGGAGGGGAACCCGGAATGAACGACGTCCACCTCACCCGTCGCCAGGCCGATGTGCTCTCCTGGCTCGAGGAGCACCGGCGCCGGGGCGGCCGCCCCCCGACCCTGGACGAGATCTGCCGCGGTCTCCGGCTCCGCTCCCGGGGGTCGCTCCACAAGCACGTGCACGCGCTCATCGACGCGGGGCTCGTCGAGCCGATTCGGGGCCGGCGGCGCGGCGTGCGGTTGCGCGACCGCGCGGCCGCCGGCCAGATCCCCCTCGCGGGCACGATCGTGGCCGGCCGGCCGATCGAGGCGGTGGAGGTGTCGGAGATCTTCGAGGTGCCGTCCCTGCTGCGCAGCGACCGTCCCTGCTTCGCGCTCCGGGTGCGGGGGGATTCGATGGTCGGGGACGGGATTCTCGATGGCGACATCGTGATCGTCGAGCCCCGCGAGGAGGCCCGCGACGGCGAGATCGTGGTCGCGGTGGTCGATGGCGCGGAGGCGACGCTCAAGCGCTTCCGGACCATCGAGGGGCCGCCCGCCGCCATCGAGCTTCGGCCCGCCAACCCGCGGATGGAGGTCCTTCGCTACGCGCCCGACCGGGTGCGGGTGACGGGGGTCGTGACCGGGCAGATGCGAAGCTATCGGGCTAACGCTAACGTTCGAGCCACCCGTTGATCGCGTCGAGGTCGGAGGGAACGAGGGTGCCCGCCGCGAGCCTCAGCTTGAGCGCGTTGCGGATGTAGTCGTAGCGGGCGGCCGCGAGGTCGTTCCGGGCCTGGAAGAGGTCCCTCTGCGCGTCGAGCACGTCGACCGAGGTGCGGGTGCCGACCTGGAAGCCCGCGTCGACGGCGTCGAGCGCGCTCTGGCTCGAGACCACCGCCTGGCGGAGCGCCTCGACCCGGGCGATGGCGGACTCGACCCCGAGGTACGCCTGCCGGGTCTGGCGCACCGCGTCGCGGCGCGCCCGCTCCCGGATGTGCATCGACTCCCGGTGCCGGGCGCGGGCCTCGCGGGTCTCGGCCGAGACCCGGCCGCCGGTATACAGGGGCAGGTTGAGCCGAAGGCCGATCGAGGCCGAGACGGCCTCGGATCCGCCGGTCGGCTTCCGGTTCTTGTCGGTCGCGGTGGCCCGGCCCACGAGGTCGACCGTCGGCTGCGCGCCGGCGCTCGCGATCCGGATTTCCTCCTTCGCGATGGCGACCGCGAGGCTCGCCGACCGGATCAGCAGGTTGCGCTCGAGCGTGGTGGCCGTCCACGCGTCGATGTCGGCGGGGTCCGGGACCGCGAGGGGAATGTCCGCCCCGAGGGCGGCGAGGTTCTCCGGGTACTCCCCGATGGTCTCGCGCATCGCCTCGCGCGCGTTGTCGAGACCGTTCTCGGCCTCGATCTCTCGCGCCGAGGCGAGGTCGAAGCGCGACTTCGCCTCCTCGACGTCGGTGACCGCGATGAGTCCGACCTCGAAGCGCTGCTGCGTCTGGCGGAGCTGCTGGTCGATCGCCTCGCGGTTGGTCCCGGCGAAGCGGTAGTCGTCGCGCGCCTGGAGCACCCCGAAGTATCGCTCCACGACCCGCTCGATGAGCTGTTGGGTCCTGACCGCGTAGTCGGCCTTCGCCTTCTCCTCCCTCGTCCTCGCCTGTCCGAGGCGGATGGTCCGGTCGAGGCGGTACAGGGGCTGGGTCGCGTCGAGGGAGAGCGAGAAGTTCGAATAGGTATCCGACTTGGCGCCCGGCGGCTCGTTCACGTCGTCGGACTCGAGGGTCGCGGAGCCGCCGAACGACACGCTCGGCAGGAGACCGGCCTGGGCGATCGCGACCGACTCGAGGGCCGCGTCCCGTTCGGCCCCCGCGGCCAGGAACGCCGGGTCGTTCTCCGCCGCGAGGCGATAGGCCCCCACGAGATCGAGAGCCTGCGCGGAGACCACGGCCGGGGCGGCGGCGACGAGAACCGCCGCGGCCAGCGAGAACGCCGAGGCCGACGAGAACGCTGAGGCCAGCGAGAACTTGGCCGGGGAGACGGAGCGATGGTTCATGCCGGGATCTCCTGCTCAGAATTCGAACTGGTTGGGGCGTTTCGCGCCCACGAGGGGAGGGAGGACCGTCTCGAAGAGGCTCTCCGTGGCCCAGTCCGCCGCTCCGGTCCGGGTCACGAGCCGGGCCTCCATGGCGGGCGCCTCGCCCACCACCACGAAGAGCCGCCCGCCCGGCTTGAGCTGGCGAAGGAAGGCGTCGTCGAGCACCGGAAGCGACCCGGTGACCGCGATCGCGTCGTAGGGCGCGTGCGCCTCCCACCCCCGGACCGCGTCGCCCTCGATGACCTCGACGTTGCCGTAGTCCGCGAGGCTTCTCTCCGCGCGCGTCTTTCGCTCCGGAGCGATCTCGACGGTGGTCACCCGCCGTGCGAGGCCCGCGGCGAGGGCGGCGAGATAGCCGCTGCCGGTGCCGACCTCGAGCAGGTGGTCGCGGGGAGCGAGGGCGAGCGCCTGCAGCAGACGGGCCTCCTCGCGGGGGGGCATCATGACGTCCCCCTCCCCGAGCGGTATCCTCGTGTCGGCGTAGGCAAGGCGGAGGTAGTCGTCGGGGACGAACCGCTCGCGGGGAATCGCGGCGAGGCGGTCGAGCACCGCCTGGTCCAGCACTTCCCAGGGCCGGACCTGCTGCTCCACCATGTTGTACCGTGCCGTCTCGAAGTCCATCCCGCCTCTCCCCGGACGCCCTACCTATACGCGACGAAGGGCGGAAACACAAAGGCGGACCCGATGAACCACCTCGCCCACGCCCTGCTGGCCGCCGAGTCCCCCCTGCTGCTCGCCGGCAACCTCGCCGGTGATTTTGTCAAAGGACGCCTCGATCGTCTCCCCCCATCGCCGCTCACGGCGGGAATTCGCATGCATCGCAGCATCGACGCCTACACCGACCGGCATCCGGTATGGCGCCGGAGCCGCCGCCGGGTGGAGCCGCGCCGCGTCGCCGGGATCATCGTGGACATCGCCTACGACCACGTCCTCGCCCGGAACTTCGAGCGTTACTGCGACCTCTCCCTCGAGGCGTTCGCCGCCCGCGCCTACCGGATCCTCCTCGCCCATCGCGCCCTGCTGCCGCCGCGGCTCGGCGCCCTCGTGCCCCGCATCGTGGCCGAGGACTGGCTCGTGTCCTACCGCTGGCCCGAGGGCATGGAGCGCACGTTCGCCCGCCTCGGGAGACGGCTCGCGGGCCTCGCGGGGGGAGCCGAGCAGGTCCGGACCCGCTATCGCGCGCTCGAGGCCGACTTCCACGAATTCTACCCGGACCTCGCGGGTTTCGCGGCCGGCCTGCCGCGCCGCTGGCCCGCGGAGGCGGAGTGAAATACGGGCTAGAATCGCGGCCCCATGGAGACCTCACCCGAGACCGCCGCCGCTTCCGCTGCCGCCCCGGCGGCCGATTTCATCCGTCGGATCGTCGTCGCCGACCTCGCGGCCGGCGACGACGGCGCCCGCGCGGTGACCCGTTTCCCGCCCGAGCCGAACGGCTACCTCCACATCGGCCACGCGAAGTCGATGTGCCTCAACTTCGGGATCGCGGGCGAGACCGGCGGGCTCTGCCGCCTTCGCTTCGACGACACCAACCCGCTCAAGGAGAGCCGCGAGTACGCGATCGCGATCGAGGATGACGTGCGCTGGCTCGGCTTCGGCTGGGAGGGTGAGCCGCGGCACGCGTCGGACTACTTCGAGAAGATGTACGGCTACGCCTGCGGCCTCATCCGGTCCGGCTTCGCCTTCGTGGACAGCCAGTCCGCGTCCGAGATCCGGGAGACTCGGGGAACCCTGACCCGGCCCGGGCAGGCGAGCCCCTGGCGGGACCGCCCGGCGGCGGAGAGCGCCGATCTGTTCGCGAGGATGCGGGCCGGCGAGTTTCCCGACGGGGCGCACGTGCTCCGGGCCCGCATCGACATGGCGTCCGGCAACCTCAACCTGCGCGATCCGGTCCTGTACCGCATCCGCCACGCGACCCATCCCCACACCGGCGACGCGTGGTGCATCTATCCCACCTACGACTTCGCCCAGGTCCTCTCGGACGCGATCGAAGGCGTCACCCACTCCCTGTGCACCCTCGAGTTCGAGGACCACCGCCCGCTCTACGAGTGGATCCTCGACCACGCCGCTCCGCCCGCCCGTCCCCGCCAGATCGAGTTCTCCCGGCTCAACCTCGAGCACACCGTGATGAGCAAGCGCCGCCTCGCGGAGCTCGTCGAGGAAGGGCACGTGGACGGCTGGAGCGATCCGCGCATGCCGACCCTGCGCGGAATGCGCCGGCGCGGCTATCCGCCTGCCGCCATCCGGGACTTCTGTGAGCGGGTCGGGATCACCCGGAAGGCGAGCCGCACGGAAATGGGCCTGCTCGAGCGGTGCGTGCGCGACGAGCTCGACCGGGCCGCGCCGCGGGCGATGGCGGTGCTCCGCCCCCTCCGTCTCGTCATCGACAACTGGCCCGAGGGCGCGTTCGAGGAGCTCGAGGCCCTCAACCATCCCCGCGACCCCGGCGCCGGCACGCGCCCCGTGCCCTTCGGCCGCGAGCTTCTCATCGAGCGCGACGACTTCATGGCGGACCCCGCGCCGGGCTTCCGCCGCCTCTCTCCGGGGCGGGAGGTGCGGCTTCGCTACGGCTACATCGTCCGGTGCGAGTCGTTCGAGACCGACGCTGCGACGGGCGCGGTCTCGGTCGTCCACTGCACGTACGACGCCAAGACCCGCGGCGGCCGGGCGCCGGACGGACGCAAGGTGCGGGGGACCATCCACTGGGTCTCGGCGGAGCGCGCCGAGACCGCGGTGCTTCGCCTCTACGACCGGCTGTACCGGGTCCCCGATCCGTCCGGGGCCGAGGACCTCAACCCCCGGTCGCTCGAGGTGGTCGAGGACGCCCGGATCGAGCCTTCTCTCGCCGCCGCCCGGCCCGGCGAGCGCTTCCAGTTCGAGCGGCTCGGGTACTTCTGCCGCGACGACGACCTCGGCTTCAACCGCACCGTGACCCTGCGCGACGGCTGGGCTCGGAAGCGGGCCGGCTGAGGCGCAGCGGCCAGGACGCGGCGCCGCCGCGCGGCCGCGGCCCGGCGAAGCGGCGGTCCTCGATGAAGCCCGAGCACTTCCACGCCTACCGCTACTGGAAGTGGCGGGTCCTCGGCGGGTTCTGCGTCTTCTACTGCGTCAACTACCTCGGGCGCTTCAACTTCAGCCTCATCCAGCCGCAGGTCATCGACGACCTCGGGATCACCGCGGCCGAGAGCGGGTTCATCAACTCGTGCATGTTCTGGGGGTTCGCGCTCGGCGACCTCGTGCACGGTGGCCTCGGGGAGCGGTACGGCTACCGCCGCGTCGTGCTCGCCGGAGCGATCGCCACCGCCGTGTTCAACGTGGTGGCGAGCTTCGGGGACGACGTCGCGTCGCTCGCGATCCCGTGGGCCGTCGTGGGCTTCGTCAACGCCGCGACGTGGGCCCCCGCCATCGGTCTCCTCGCCCAGTGGTGGTCGCGCCGCGAGCGCGGACGGGCCCTCGGCTGGGTGCTCACCGCGGCCGGCATCGCGCTTCTCCTCGTGTGGATCGTGAGCCCCGCGGTCGCCGCCGCGTGGGGGTGGCGGGCGGCCCTTCGCTACCCGCCCCTCGTCATCGCGTTGCTTGGCATCGCGTTCTGGTTCGTGGCCCGGGACCGACCGTCGGACGTGGGCCTTCCCGCCTACTCCGAGGACGACGAGGTCTCGCGCGACGCGGAGAGCGCGGCGGAGGGCCGCGCGCACGGTCTCACCGCCTACCTGCATCTCCTCTCGAACTGGCGCTTCTTCGTCGCCTGTCAGGTGAAGGGCCTCGACAACGTGGTGCGCTACGGCATCGTCTCGTGGGCGCCGATCTACTACGTCCACGTCGGCGGGTTCGACCTCGTAACCATGGCCTGGGTCACGTTCGCCTACCCGGTCGGGTATCTATTCGCGCCGCTTACCGGAGGCTCGCTCTCGGACCGGGTGTTCCGGGCCAATCGCTCGATCATGATCGCAATCGCGGGAGCGGCGAGCGGGGTGATGATGCTCGTCATCGCGGTGAGCCCGGCGGGGAACGCGCCGCTCGCGGCCGTGCTCCTCTTTCTCGGGGGGTTCACCGTGAACCTGTCCCCGGTGGCCGCGCTCGCGGTGGACTTGGCGGGAAGGCGGCTCGCGGGCACCGCCTCGGGCGTGCTCGACGCCCACGGCTACGTCTATGGCGCGCTGCAGGCGTGGCTCTTCGGCCTGCTCGCGGTCTCCTCCGTCCACGGCTGGTTCTGGGTGTTCGTCGCGATGGCCCTCACCCGCTTCATCGCGGTCGCCGCCATCTGGCGCGTCCGGGCCTGAGCCGGGTCTCAAGCGCTGACGTTCGAATCCGGCTGTTCCTCGCGCTTACGCCCGGGCGCTTCGCCGGAGTGGTCGGGCTCCGGCGCCTCCGGACCCGCCTGGCTCCGGCCGGAGGGGTCGGCGAACCGGTCGTTGAGCCGCTGCACGTAGCGGCCGGTCTCCTCGAGCACGTCCGCGACCTTCCGCTTCGCCGCGCCTCCCCAGCCCGCCGGCGCGGCGACCCACATGGTGCGCCACGTCGACGTGCCGTGCGCGAACGCCCGCCCGAGCCAGTCGGCTTCGATGGGCGAGTCCGCCGTCCATCCGCGAACGAGGCGCCGCCCGCAGGCCCGCGCGGCCATTCGCCGCACCTGGAAGTGCACGTACCCCGCGGCGACGAGCAGCACTGCGGCCCCGAGGGCAGTGCCGAACCCGGCCGCGCCGAGCCAGCCCGTCGCGGTGTCGAACCCGATCTGGAGCCCGAGCGCGCCGGCCGCCGCCGCGAGCACCGCGAGAAGCGCCGCATCGGTCAGCAGGACCCGCCGGCGCCATGCCGCCCTGGTCTCCTCGAGCGCGGGCACCGCCTCGTCGCGAACGGCAAGGGCGAGCTTCTCCAGCATGCCGATTACCCGGTAGGCCCGTTCGACCTCCACCTGCTCCATGCGGTTCCGGATCTCCGCGAGGTCCGCGTCGCGCTTGGACCGGAAGCGGGTGCGAAGGCCCTCGTTCTCGATCGGGATGGCGGATGCCTCGTCGTAGAGCTGGTAGAAGCGCCCGGCGGTGAGTCCGCTCGAGGCGAGGGCCCGCTGCCAGGCCCCGAAGACCTCCTCGGGGTTGTCTTCCCGCGCCGTGTTGTCGACCTGGTTGAGGATGTACAGGAACTTGCTCGAGTCCGCGCGCCCGACGGCCCGCTCGACGAGATGGCGCAGGGTGTCCTGCATCGCGCCCGGTTCCGGATGGCGGGCGTCGAAGAACACCAGCACCAGATCGGCGAGCCCGATGATGTGATCGGAGATGCGAAGAATCGAGGTCCGCTGCTCGTCGGCGTCGAATCCCGGAGAGTCGATGATGATCTTGCCGCGGATGCGGGGGCTGGAGCAGGTCTTGAGCTGAAGGTACGCGTCGATGCGCCGCCCCTCGCCGGTCGCGACCTCCTCGATGTCGCGGCTCACCTGGTAGAACGGGAACCTCGGGTCGGCATCGAGGGCGAGGCCGGGGAGGGCGCGCGGCGGGCCCTCCCCGGCGCTGAAGCAGATCGCGGTGAAGCGGTCGTCCACCGCCTGGTTGCCGGAGACCTGGACCGCCTGGCCCAGATAGCCGTTGATGAAGGTGGACTTGCCGGCCGAGAAGGTGCCGAGCACCGCGATGAGCGGCCACCAGGGGACCTGGCTCGCGAGGGACTGGTCCGGGGGCAGGAGCCCGAGCCGCCAGGCGACCTCGTCGAGGCGCCGGAAGGACCGCACCGCATCGAGGAGGATCGGGTTCTCTTCGCGGAGATGCCCCTCGAGGCGGTCGAGCTGCTGGGACAGGGAGTCGTTCATGGGACCGGATCCTCCTCGGCCGCGGTGGCCCGCCAGTGGCCCGAGCGGCCGCCCGCCTTCTCCACCAGCCGCACCCCGGCGATGGTCATTCCGCGGTCCGCCGCCTTGCACATGTCGTAGATGGCGAGGAGGCCGACCTGGACCGCGGTCAGCGCCTCCATCTCCACCCCGGTCCTCCCCACCGTCTCCGCCCGGGCCCGGCAGCGCACCGCGTCCGCTCCCGCGTCCCCGTCTCCGGCGGCGGCCTCGAGGTCCACCTCGATCCGGGTGAGGGGGACGGGATGGCAGAGGGGAATGAGCTCGGCGGTGCGCTTCGCGGCCTGGATGGCGGCGATGCGGGCGACCCCGAGCACGTCGCCCTTGTCGTGCTTGCCCTCGCGGATGAGGCGGAGCGTTTCCGGACGCATTTCGATGCGGCCTTCCGCAACCGCGATCCGGTGGGTTTCGTCCTTGGCCCCCACGTCGACCATGTGCGCCGCGCCGTCGTTTCGGAAATGGGTCAGCACGGACGCCATTCTACCGGTGTGGGCGACCCGTCCGCCATGCTCGCGAGAGGGTCCGGGCGTGCGGGGCTGGAGTCTACGGCCGGTGGGAGGACTCGAGGAGCGCTCCGGTGCGCATCGAACGGGACCGACAGGCGCGGGTCGATCCGGGACGGGAACCGCGAGGTAAGATATCGCTCCGGCGTGGGACGAGGGAGATGCCCATGAGCACGATGAACAGCGAGGTCTACGACGCGCTCATCAGCGCGGGGGCGGACGAGACCAAGGCCCGCGAGGCAGCGAAGTCCGTCGCCCAGTACGACAGCGACGTAGGCGACATCAAGACCAGCCTGGCCGACATCAAGGCAAGCCTTCGCGTCATCCAGTGGATGTTCGGCTTCACCCTCGCGTTCGTCGTCGCGCTCACTTGGCGAACGTTCCAGTAGCGGACTCCCGAGGACGAACCCCGGCGCGAACCGTCGGCGGAGCGCGATTGTCGGGCGGCGGTCCGGGGGATATAGTGATTCCGCGATGGCGATCACCGTCAAGTATTTCGCGAGCCTCCGGGAACGGATGGGGCGTGGCGAGGACCGGCTGGGCCCGCCCCTGCCGGCGACCGTGGAGGAGGTGTGGGAGCGGGTCGGCGGCCCCGAGCCGCTCGCCGGGAACCTGCTCTTCGCCGTCAACCTGGAGTACGCCGAGGCCGATCACCCCGTCGCGGACGGCGACGAGGTGGCCTTCTTTCCTCCCGTAACCGGCGGCTGACCGTCAACCCCGCACGGTGTCGCTCTCTTTCGCGAGCGGCAGGTCGGATCAGCCGAACGGGTTAGCCGGCATCCGGGCTGGGAGGTGGCGTGGTGTTCTGTCGGATCGGCTACGCTGGTCCGACCTGCTTACCCGTAACCGGCGGCTGACCCTCTTCACGCGGACCGAGGGCGCGCTCGATGTGGGCGCGGAGGCTCTCGCGCTCACCCGCGTCGAGCGGCCTCCCCGACCGGCCGGTAAGCCGGAAGACGTCCTCCGCCCGCTCTCCGAAAGTGGCAATCTTCGCGCCGTGCACCGAGGCTCCGGTGCCCGCGAGGGCCCACCCGATGCGCGAGAGCACCCCCGGCCGATCCCCGCACACCACCTCCATCACCGTCCGTCCGTTGGCGGGCTCGTCGTCGAAGGTGACCCGCACCGGAGTCCGGAAGCTCTTGACCTGCCGCCGGGGCAGCCGGTTGGTCGGGTACACCGCCTTCTCCGGCTCCTCGAGTCCCCGCGCGAGGGCCCGCCGCACTTCCTCGCGACGCCGCGGCTCCTCGAGCGGCGCGCCGGTCGGCTCGGCGACCGTGAACGAGTCGAAGGACATGCCGGTGCTGGTGGTGAACACCCGGGCGTCCACCACCGTGAGCCCGGCCCGCTCGAGGAGGGTCGTCGCCGCCGCGAAGAGATGGTCCCGGTCGGGCACGTGGAAGAAGACCTCCGTGCGCTTGCGGTGGGTCCTCACCGCGACCACCGGGTCCCCGGCCGGGTCCCCACCTGGGCCCCCGCCGTTCCCGAGCACCTCGGCGGCGTGCCAGGCGACCGCCTCCGGCGGCGTCAGCACGAAGTAGTCGGTCTCCAGGGTCTCCCACAGGTCCGCGAGCAGCGATGTCGCGGGTCCGGGCTCCGCGAGCTGGCGCCGCGCCTCGTCGCGGCACTCGCGCGCGAGCTCGGCCGCGGCGGGCATCCGTCCGTCCACGTCGTGGAGAAGGACGCGGTGGGTCGCCTGGTACAGGTCGCGGAGGAGGCTGTCCTTCCAGTCCGTCCACAGGTTCGGGTTGGTCGCCCGCATGTCGGCGACGGTCAGCAGGTACAGGTAGTCGAGCCGCACCCCGTCGCCCACCAGGTCCGCGAACCGGCGCACCACCTGGGGGTCCGAGATGTCCTCGCGCTGGGCGGTCATCGACATCGTGAGGTGGTGGCGCACCAGCCATCCGACGAGCCCCGCGTCGAACCGGTTGATCCCGTGCCGCTCGCAGAAGGCGGCGGCGTCGCGCTCCCCGTCCTCGGAGTGATCCGAGCCGCGTCCCTTCGCGATGTCGTGGAAGAGCCCGGCGAGCTGGAGCAGCTCCGGCTTCGGAAGGGTGTCGAAGACGTCCGAGCAGTGGGGGAGCTCGGCGCGGTGCTCGGGGCGCCCGAAACGGCGCAGGTACGCGACGGTGCGAAGGAGGTGCTCGTCGACGGTATAGGCGTGGAAGAGGTCGAACTGCATGAGGCCCGTGATCCGGCCGAACTCCGGCAGGTAGCGGCCGAGGATCCCGTAGGCGTGCATGCGCCGGAGCGCCCGCGCGAGCCCGCGCGGCTCGCGGAGGATCTCCAGGAACAGGCTCCGGCACGCGAGGTCGCGCCGGAACTCCTCGTCCACGAGGTGGAGGTGGCGGCGGATGTCGCGGATCGTCGACGCCCGCACCCCGCCGAGCCCGGGGTTCTGCTGGAGCAGCAGGAAGATCTCGAGCAGGGCGAAGGGGTGGCGGCGGAACACGCCGTCGTCGACCACCTCGATCCGCCCGTCGCGGACCTGGAACCGCCGGTTGAGGCGCCGCACCCCCGACCGTCCCTCCCGGTCGAGGAAGCGCTCGCGGAAGAGCTGCAGCAGCAGCTCGTTCAGCCGGCTCAGGTGCTGGATGGTCCGGTAGTAGCGCTTCATGAACTGCTCGACGCCGAGGTTGTGGTCGGCGTCGCGATACCCGAAGTGGGCCGCGATCGCGATCTGGCGATCGAAGAGCAGGCGGTCCTCGCGCCGGCCGGCGAGGTAGTGGAGCGCGGTGCGCGCCTGCCACAGGAAGTCCTGGCCGTCGCAAAGGCTCCGGAACTCCTCTGCGGTCAGGAAGCTGTGGTCGAAGAGGTCGCGAAGCCCCGGGCTCGCTCCTCCTTCCGCCCCGAAGCAGCGGCGCGCGACCCACGCGATGGTCTGGATGTCGCGGAGCCCGCCCGGCCCTTCCTTCACGTTCGGCTCGAGGTGGTAGGCCGAGTCGCGGTGGCGCAGGTGCCGTTCGCGCTGCTCGCGCTCCTTGGCGTGGAAGAACTTGTCGGCGGGCCACATCCGCGAGGGGGCGACCGCGTCCCGCATCTCGTCGAACAGCTCGCGCGACCCGGCGAGATGGCGGGACTCGACGAGGTTCGTGATGACGGTGAGGTCGCGGCGGGCCTCCGTCGCGCACTGCCGCACGCTTCGGACGGCGTGCCCGACCTCGAGCCCGAGGTCCCAGGCCGTGGTGATGAACGACTCGACGCGTGGGTCCGAGCGCCGGCGCCGGAGGGCGGACACGCGCCGCGCTCCGACCACCACCAGGAGGTCGACGTCGGAGGCGGGGTGCAGCTCGCCGCGCCCGTAGCCCCCGACCGCGACGAGGGCCGCGTCGCCGTCCAGCCCGAGCTCTTCCCACGCCC
>JAJDXW010000061.1 GCA_022823045.1 Gammaproteobacteria bacterium | reverse complement strand
AGGATGTAGTCGATCCACTGGTAGCCGAGCTCCTTCTTCTTCGAGCCCTTGAGCACGTTGAAGACCTGCTCCCACATGAACATGCCTTCCTTCGGAGCGGCGATGTCCATCTTCGCATTCTTGGACTTCAGCCGGGCCACGGCCGCGAAGTCGAGGGGGGCGACGCTGACTTCTCCTCGGGTAAGCACCGTCTCCATCGTGCCGGAGAAGTCGACCTGGTTGAACGGCAGCAGCTCCTTGATCTTGTCGACCGCCTTGTCGACCTCGTACTCCGAACCGAAGAAGGTGCGGGCGGTCATGAGGACGAACATGTACCCGGCCGAGTTGGTGATCGTGTACATCCCCGTCCGGCCGCGGAAGTCCTCGCGGGTCCAGAGGTCCTCCCAGGCGCCGGGGGCGTTCTCGATGTGGTCGGTGCGATAGGCGAGGCCAAGCGGCGAGAGGGTGCCGATGACCCCCCAGTTGTCCTCGAGCTTGGCGATCGGCCAGAGGTTCGCCATGTTGGGGACCGCACCGTCGGGGATCTGCTCGAAGAACCCTTCCCCGCGCTCGATGGAGGCCCAGGTCTCGTTCGTCATCAGGACGTCGTAGGGCGGGTTCTCCGGTCCGGCCGCTCGAAGGTTGGCGAGCCAGCCCTTGCCGAGGTTGATGTCGACCGTGGTCTTGATCCCGGTCTTCTCCTCGAACGGGGGGATGATCTCCGAGCGCATGAACTTCTCGAAGCTGCCGCCGTAGGAGTTGATGACGAGAGTCTTGTCGGACCCCGTCGCAATGTACGGAAAGCCGAGGGTCGATGCGGCCGCGGTTCCGGCCACGCCCTTGAGGAACGTCCTTCTCTTCATCGGCTGGTTCATCTCTTTCCTCTCCTCTTCAAGTGTTGGTGATGCGGTGTCGGCTACAAGGCGCTCTCGGCGCTCGCGCCGGATGGAGACCTCAGGCCTCGACGTCCGCCGCTCACGGGCCGTCTGCTCCGCCGCGCGCGTCTGGCCCGGGGGCGGCGGCCGCGCTCGGACGCATGGTATTCCCAAGCGGCTGCGCAGGCCAATCGCGGCGTTTCGACCACCGCCCGGGGCGGTGGCGCTCCCGTCGCCGAGCGAGACCCGCGGACCCTGAATCGAACGAAGACACCCCATCTGGCTCAATTTCCGGTGGGCGGCGGGAGCCGACGTGTTCGACGAGAACACCTACCCGCTCCGGGCGTCGGAGGAGGGCCTCACGGCGACCAAGGACTACATCGCCCTGTCACTGCGAGCGGATCGGCGTCCGCTAGCCAAGAAATCGGTGAAGTATGCGGGCTAGGCTCGCGCCGAGGCGATGGCGGCGCCCTCGGCGAGGGCGGCGAGCTTGACCCAGGTGATGTCCGGATCGACCGGCCCGAAGCCGGCGAACGTGCCGAAACCGCAGTCGGTGCCGGCGACAACCCGGTCGGGGCCGACGATCCGGGTGAACTGCTCGATCCGCTGCGCCACCAGCTCGGGGTGCTCCACGAAGTTGTTCGTCGAGTCGATGACCCCGGGCACGAGGATCATGTCGCTCGGGATCTCGTGGCGCCGGTCGCGGAACACGATCCACTCGTGGGCGTGTCGCGGGTTGGCGTTCTCGAACAGCACGTAGCCGGCGCGGACCGACATGAGGGCGGAGAAGACGTGGTCGAGCGCGATGTCGCAGATGTGCGGACCCTCGTAGTTCCCCCAGCAGATGTGGGCTCGCACCCGCGCGGGATCGGCGTCCCGGAGCGCGTGGTTCAGGACCTCGACGTTCACGGCCGCGATCCTCGCGAACTCCTCGTCGGAGAGCTCTTCGAAGATCGCGTGGCGGGAGAGGCCGAGGTCCGGGCAGTCGACCTGGAGGTCGAGCCCGGAGGCGAGGATCGCGTCGTACTCGGCCTTCATGGCGTCGGCGAGGGCCTCGAGATAGGCCTCGCGCGAGGGGTAGTACGCGTTCGGGAGGAACTGGGCGATGACCCCGGGCGACGCCGCGTTCATGAACCCGCGTTTCGCCCCGTGCGTGGCCATCCCCGCCTTGAGGTTGGCGATGTCGGCCTTGAGGTCCGCGTCGCTCTTCGGCGACACCGGCCCGGTGCACCGCGGTCGCGCGAACTGCGGCGAGCCGCCCTCGCGGGCGGAACGCTCCAGGTAGCTCGGGAAGAGCTTGAGGTCCCCCGGGACGTTGCGGTCGCTGTCGCCGGAGAAGCCGGTGTAGCGGTCCTTGACGTACGTCGAGTACGAGATCTTGGACGTTTCGCCGTCGGAGACGATGTCGATGCCGGCCTCGACCTGCCGGCGGACCGTCTCGGCGCATTCCTCCGCCATGCAGGCCGCGAATCCGGCCGCGTCGTAGGCGTCCCCCCGGTCGCGGGCGAAGAGGTAGTCGACCGTCCGCTGGCTTCGCGGCAGCGAGCCGACGTGAGTGGTGGCGACGCGGGTCATGCCGGTCTCCTGGCGGTCAGACCGGCCGGTCGCCCTCGACCGACACCCGCTGCATCACCCGGCGGTGGCCGTGGTAGTCGTTGAGGGCGTAGTGCTGGGTGCAGCGGTTGTCCCACAGGGCGACCGCCCCCTCGCTCCACCGGAACCGGCACGTGAACTCCGGGCGCTCGAGGTGGGCGAACAGGAACCGGAGGAGCGGCGCGCTCTCCGCCTCGGTCATGTCCTCGAAGCGGACCGTGAAGTTGCAGTTGACGTAGAGGGCCTTGCGTCCCGTCTCGGGATGGGTGCGGACCACCGGGTGGATCGCCTCCTCGTGCGCGTCGTCCGGGCGGGACCGCTGCATCGAGGCGGCGTCGCCGATGATGCCGCCGCCCGCTTGCGCGTCGGGGGTGTAGATCATCCGGGTGTTGTGCACCGCGCGAAGGCCGTCCAGCACCCGCCTGAGTCCGTCGGACAGGGCCTCGTAGGCGAGGTACATGTTGGCGAAGAGGGTATCGCCGCCGACCGGCGGGATCTCCTTCGCATAGAGGAGCGAAGCGAGGGCCGGGCGTTCGAGGTAGCTGAGATCGGTGTGCCAGGAGCCCCCGAAGTTGTTGCGGTCCTCCGGGTTCTTCACGATCTCCAGAACCGCCGGGTAGCCGTCGAGCGGGCGCATCATCGGATGCACGTTGAGCGGGCCGAACCGGCGTCCGAAATCAATGAGATCCTGGGGATTCAAGACCTGACTTCGCAGAAAGACGGCGCCGTGCGCGAGCAGCGCCTCGCGTACCACGCCGAACTCGTTGTCGCCAACGGGGCGCGCGAGGTCGACGCCCGCGACCTCCGCGCCGACGGCCGGGCTGACGGGCTGAATCGTGATGGCCATTGGGGAACAGGGTACTCGAACCGGGTCTGCTCGTCCCGGTCAGTGCGAGACGAAGACCGGAACGGTCATGGACTCCATAAGGCGCTTGGTGACGCCGCCGAGCCAGATCTCGCGCACGCGGGCATGGCCGTAGGCTCCCATCACGAGCAGATCGATGCTCTCGTCCAGGATGCGATTGAGCAGCAGATCGGCGATGGGAACGTCCCGGGAGCTGACCCGCTGGATGTCCACCCGCACCCCGTGCCGCGCAAGATGCCGCGCGATGTCCGCGCCCGGCAGCTCGCCGTGTTGCTTGTCGCCCGTGTCGGGGTTCGCGGCGAGCGTCACGACGTGCTCCGCACCCTTGAGCAGAGGAAGCGCGTCAGCCACCGCCCGGGCGGCTTCCCGGCCCGCATCCCAGGCGACCAGCACCCGGTGCCCGATGCTCGGATACGTGCCGACGCGGGGAACCACGAGGACCGGTCGTCCGCTCGCGAGGACGACCTGCTCGGCAAGGTCCCTCGCCGTGCCGTACCCGGCGTGTTCACGGCTCCCCTGGCCGATGACCGCGAGGTCCGCATGCCGGCCGAAGAGCGAAACCGCCTTCACCGGATCCCCGTCCGCGGTGTGCCACTCGTTCGGTACCCCCGCTGCATTCGCGAGCCGTTCGAACTTCTCCCGGACGCGCCCACGCACCTCTTCGGCGATCTGCCGTTGCCTCTCGAGCAGCTCGTCGCGTAACCCCTTGGGGATCCCGATGGGTGCATACTGGGGCAGGTGCGCCTGCTGCTGGACCATCAACCCGATCACGTGGGCGTCGTGCCGTGCGGCGAGCTTGAGGGCGACGTTCACCTGCTCTTCGCACCGCGGAGTGTCGTCCGTCACGACGAGAATGTCCTTGTAGGCCATGGCTGGTGTCTCCTTGAATCCGGAATCGAACGCGAGGAAATCGGTTTGTCTCGGCTCCCCGCGTTTCGACGCGAATTTGGCGGGACGGGTCGTGCGCCGAAGCCGAAGGTGATCGGCGGCGCAGCATGTACCCGATGCGAATCCGCCAGGCGGGCCAATCTCCTCGAAGCCGTTCCGGCAGTTCCTGGTTTCCGGGCGAGTGCGATGGGAACAAGATGGACGCGCCGGCCGGCGATTCAAGAGCGCGGCAAACATGAATCGGGTCGTGGACGTCGTTGTCTTCTCGAGCACCGCCGGCTGTTCCGACCCAGATGCGGACGGAGCCGCGATCCGGCGCCTCTCGGCGCGGTCCAGCCAAGAGTCCAGGTGGCAGCCGGACGGGCGTGGGTCAGCGGAAGGCGGCCATCACCGCCTTCCAGTCGTGGAGGAAGCGCTCCTTGTCGTCGAAGTGGATGCTCATCCAGAACTGGCGGGCGCCGGCCTCGACGGCGGCTTCAATCTTCGCGACGCAGTCTTGCGGGGTGCCGGCGATCGCGAAGCGGTCCGCGAGGTAGTCGAG
The DNA here is from genome assembly GCA_022823045.1 of Gammaproteobacteria bacterium. Taxonomy (GTDB): domain Bacteria; phylum Pseudomonadota; class Gammaproteobacteria; order HK1; family HK1; genus JAJDXW01. The sequence goes on along the minus strand of JAJDXW010000061.1, from coordinate 4,733 downwards.
GAGCCCGAGCTCCCGGATGATCCCGCGGTTCGAGCTGTCCGGCTTCGAGTGCTCCTCCGGACGGTACCGATCGCCGAGCGCGACCACCGCGTCGTGGAGCTCGCGCGGAATGTGCTTGCCCTTGGTCGTGAACCGGCTGAGGTGGCTTCCCGCCGAGGCGAGGGTCATCGCCACCTCGTCGATGGCCGCCGCCCGGTCGCTCCGCACGTTCGCGACCGGAAGCCACCAGAGGTCGATTTCATCGAGGGAGCGTCCGGCAGACTCGGCGCCGGCTCGAACCTGCGCAATCGATTCCCGGACGATGTCCGGGGTGAGGCCGGTGTTGATGATCACCCCGTCCCCGATCTCGCCCGCGAGCCTGAGCATACGGGGGCCGGAGGCGGCGAGGTAGATGGGGATCCGGCTGGCGACGGCGCCGCCCCACGTCATGCGGCAGGGACGGCCTTCCCACTCCGAGTGGCCGGTCGCGAGCAGCTCGCGGACCGTCCCGACGTAGTCGCGAAGGCGCGCCCGGCTCGACGGGGTGATCCCGAGGTTGAGGACCGCGCTGTCCCCCGTGCCGATGCCGAGCATCGTGCGCCCCGGCGCCATCTCGGCCAGGGTCGCCGCCGCTCCCGCCGCCACCGCGGGGTGCCGGGTCAGGGGATTGATGACCCGCGGCCCGAGGCGAACCCGCCGGGTGCCCGCCGCGCAGAGGGCGAGGCACATGTAGACGTCGCGATAGACCGACTGCGAGTCGGCGATCCCCACGATGTCGAAACCGGCGTCCTCGGCCGCCCGCGCCCAGCGCAGAGTGTCCTCGGCGGGGCCGGGGAGGTAGTTGACGCCGAAGCGCACGGGTGCGGTCGCGGCCATTCGGTTCCCCCTTCGGTTCGTGTCCGGCCGGCCGCCTATCGTTTCGCCATCGTGCGACGCTCGAGCCGGCTCAGGAGCCGGACGATCGGCCACAGCAGGGCGAGATAGACGAGGGCGACCGCGATCAGCGGAGTCGGGTTGTAGGTGAGGCCCTGCGCGACCCGCCCCATCCGAAGCAGCTCCGGCAGGGCCACGACGCTCGCGAGGGCGGTGAACTTGATGACTTCCAGGGTGTTGCTGATGAGGTCGGGGAGCACGTTGCGCACCGCCTGGGGCAGGACCACGTACACCATCGTCTGGAGCCCGGTGAGGCCGGTCGAGCGCGCCGCCTCACGCTGCCCCCGTCCGATGCTCTCGATCCCGGCCCGGAATATCTCGCCGTAGTAGCTCGCCGTGTTGAGGAGGAACGCGATCAGCACCGCGACGAGGCTCGGCACCTCGACGCCGATGAAGGGCAGGCCGTAGAACACGAGGATGAGGAGCACGAGTGGCGGAAAGGACCGGAAGAAGTCGACGTAGGCGATGAGGAGCCAGTTGAGCCAGCGGACGTGGAAGCTGTAGGCGACTGCGACCACGAGCCCTCCTGCGACCCCGAGCGGCACCACCAGCAGGCAGAGCTGGATCGTCATCCAGAACCCCTTTAGGAGCAGAGGATGAACCTTGAGCAGGATCTCGAGGTTGAAGAAGTTGTAGATGAGCGCTTCCACGGGAACGGCCTTCCGGAGCGCGGCTCAGCGCTTCCAACCGAAGCGCGACTCCACCCATCGGCTGAGGACGACGAGCGGAAAGAAGATGACGAGGTAGGCGATCGCGGCCATGGTGAGCGGCGTCGTGTTGGCCGAGAACGCCTGCGCGGCGCTCGCCTGGGTGAGGATTTCCTGTACCGCCACCACCGACGCGATGGCCGTGCTCTTGGTGATCACGATGGTCCGGTTGGTGAGCGGCGGGATGGTGAGCCGCACCGCCTGGGGCAGGACCACGTCCCGCAGGGTCTGGAGGAAGCCGAGCCCGGTGGACCGGGCGGCCTCCCACTGGCCCCGGTCCACGGACAGGATCCCGGTCCAGAAGATCTCCTCCGCGAAGGAGGCGAGCACCAGGGTGAGCGAGAGCCAGGCGACGACGAACCCGCTCATCGAGATCCCGACGAAGGGGAGGGCGAAGTAGAAGACGATCATGATGACGATCGGGGGCAGGGCCCGGAACACGTCGACCACGAGCACGATGAGCCAGTTCACGGGGCGGATCTGGAACGCCCGGACGACGGCCAGCACGAAGCCGAGCGCAAGCCCGCTCAGCACGATGAGGACCGCGAGGTGGATGGTGACCCAGACCCCGTCGATGATCGACGGCAGGTACTTCGCCATCACCTCGAGGTCGAAGAAGTTCTCCGCGATGCGGTTCACGGGAATGCGCCGCGGCCCGGCGTCCTCGTCCTCGTCCTCAGTGCCCGGTGACCCGGCGCAGGAACTCGCGGGTGCGCGCGTGCGCGGGGGCCTCGAAGATCCGCGACGGCGGCCCCTCCTCGACGACCTCGCCCTCGTCCATGAACAGCACCCGGTCGGCCGCCTCGCGGGCGAACCCCATCTCGTGGCTGACCACCAGCATGGTCATTCCCGACTCGCGCATCGCGCGCATCACGTCGAGCACGCTTCCCACGAGCTCGGGGTCGAGGGCGCTCGTCGGCTCGTCGAAGAGCATCACCTTGGGCTCGAGGGCGAGGGCGCGGGCGATGGCGACCCGCTGCTGCTGCCCGCCCGAGAGCTCGTTCGGCCACGCGTCCGCCCGCTCCGCGAGTCCGACCTCGCCCAGGGCGGCGCGTCCGCGCTCGTTCGCGTCGTCGCGGGGGAGCTTGAGCACGCGCCGGAGGGCCAGGGTCACGTTGCCGAGGGCGGTGAGGTGGGGGTACAGGTTGAAGGACTGGAACACCATTCCGATGTGCCGGCGCGTTTCGTTGATGTCGATTCCGGGCGAGAGGATGTCGACGCCGTCGAAGAGGACCTGCCCCGCGGTCGGCTCCTCGAGCCGGTTGCAGCAGCGAAGGAGGGTGCTCTTGCCGGAGCCCGAGGGGCCGATGATGAAGACGAGCTCCTGGCGCGCGACCGCGAGGTCGATGCCCTTCAGGGCCTCGATGGCGCCGAAGGACTTGCGCACGCCCTTCAGGTCGAGCATCGGCGGGGGAGCGGTCATCGGCGGGGTCCGCGGCAGGCGCCCGGCGCCGGGCTCAGCGGCCCGGCCCGAGGCCGGATTGGGGGAGGGCGCGAAGGGCGGCGGATTGGTCCGCCCGGCCCGCTTGGTGCGCGCGGTGTGCCCGGGTCGCCCGGTGCGCCCTCCGCTCCTCCGGGAAACGCCGTTCCGCCCGCCCCACGGGGGGCGCAACGACGGTGACCGAACGGGGCGTCAGCCGCATTCGGGCTCGTGGGTCGTCGCGTCGTACCCGTTCACTCCCGGGGCTCCGATGCCGGGGTCCACGGTGACCATCGTCGAGCCGGGCGCGGCCGGGCCGGCGAACCACTTCTCGTGCAGCATCGAGAAGAACCCGTCGAGCTTCATGCACTCGACAACCCGCTCGATCTTCTCGCGGGTCGCGGCGTCGTCCAGCCGGAAGGGGGTGGAGAACACCCGGCCGGTGTTGACCGAGATCGAGGTCTTGAGCTGCGGGTTCTGCTTCGCGGCCCATCCGGCCGCGCTCCCGCTCGCGATGTTGGCGAACGCCCGTCCCGAGAGCACGGCCTGGATCGCGTCCGCGTTCTTGCCGTAGCGCTGCATCTCCCAGCCGTACTGGTCCATCCGCTCCGTCGCCCACTTGTCGTAGACGTTGCCCTTGTTGACGGAGATGATCTTGCCGCCGAGCTCCTCGAGGCTGGTGATGTCCGGGGCGTCCTCGCGCACCAGGAACATGATCTCGCTGTCGAGGTAGCCCTCCATGAACAGCATCTTCTCCGCCCGCTCGGGGGTGACGGTGGTGGGGGCGATGATGAAGTCGTACTTCTTCGCGTTGAGCCCCGCGAAGATCCCGGACCACTCCTGGTCCACGATCTCGTACTCGACGCCGAGCCGCCGGGCGATCTCCTCGATCATGTCGACGTTGTAGCCCTCGAAGCCGCCGGCGGGGTTGGCCATGACGTGCGGAGCGAAGCCGACGTCCGCCGCGACCACGAGCTTGTCGGCGGCCGAGGCCGCACCAGTCATCGCCAACGCGCCGATGGCCGCCACGAGGCTCGCGCAGTATCGGAAGCGAATTCGCATGTTCCTCTCCTCGATTCCGGTTGTGGAAGGCGCGATTCTCGCAGATCGCGCGCGCGCCGGTCCGAATGGTGGCGAGTCCCGGCCACGATGCGCAGGCGGTCGGGACTGGAACGACGAGAAGAAAGAGGAGGCCGGTGAACGAAGGCCTTCATGATCGTGCACCTCGTCGCGGCTCGGCGGTAGTGGTGCACGGAACCCTACGCGTCCGGGGTACCCTTTGGGCAGGACAACGGGGTCGGGTCTCACATGCCCCAGACGGTGACCACGCCTTCGTCCGTACGTTCCTCGCGGCGAAACACCTTGTCCTCCCACCGCCGTCCTTCGCGGCGGTCGAAGACGACGAGGTGCCCCGACTCGGCCGCACAGCGGTCCATGTAGCCGAGGGTCTGGCGTATTCCCTCGCGGATGGTGGGCTCGAGCCCCTTGTGCAGCACCTTGCACTCGACGACGTACTTGCGCACCCGTCCACCCTGCGGCCAGAGGATGAGCAGGTCGGTGCGCCCGCGGCCGAGGCCGTACTCGCGCTCGATGCGGCCCCCGCCGTTCACTACCCGTTGCAGGAACGACTGCAGCAGGAGCTGCGGCCCCGCCTCCCGGTAGTCGAACCGCCCGACCCAGTGCTCGGAGTGCTC
>JAJDXW010000389.1 GCA_022823045.1 Gammaproteobacteria bacterium | reverse complement strand
CGCACCGGCGCCCGCCGGCGGCTGACCACACCGACGGATGAAGCCATGAACGGACAGTCCAACCCCGTCAAGCAGCTCGCCGACGCGCTCCATGATTGTGTCGAGCCTCCCGGACGGACGGAACGAACCGAGCGGCTGGCTGATGCCCTTCAGGCGTGCCTGAACGAAGCCGTGAAGACCGGCGCCCGCGAAACCGCTCACCAGGTCGCCCGCGAAACCGCCCACCAGGTCGCTCGCGAAGCCGCCCACCAGGTCGCTCGCGAAGCCGCCCACCAAGTCGCCCGCGAAACCGCCCACCAAGCCGCTCGCGAAGCCGCCCAGGAAGTGAAGAGAGAGCTGGAGCCACGCCTCGATCGCCAGGACGCCACCCTGCGCCTCATCTGGAAGCAGGTGAAAGGCAATGGGCGGTTGCCCATCGACGACTGAGTGCGCGGGAGGCGCCAGTCGTGACCGACCCGCAGCTTTTCACCATCGTCGGCTCCGTCCTCGGAGTGGGCATCGCGCTCGCCGCCCTCATGATCGGCCTCATCGCCTGGCTGCGTGCGGACATGAAGACCGACCGGGCCGAAGCGGCCCGGGACCGGCGCGCTTTCCAGCAGTCCATGGACGGCTTCAGAGCCGAGATGCGCACCTTCCAGACGGAGATGCAGCGCCTAGCCGAGCGCCAATCACACCTCGAGGGCGCGCGCACCGCGGCCGGCGACTGACCGGCCGACTCCGGGTCAGCCGCCGCGGCCGACCTCCCGCAGCTCGCGCAGCGCGACCGCCATCATCGGATACTCGACCTGCGGCTCTGCCCGCAGGCTGGCCGCAATCTCGCTCCACCGCTGGAGCGACCGCGCGTTCGCGTTCCGCCAGGCGCGAAGGGCCGCGTCCGGGCGAGCGCCGCCGCCCTCGCGGAGGACCTGGGTCGCGAGGGCCCGATGCCGGCGAAGGAGGTCCCCGCGAAGCGCCCCCCGGGCGAGCGCCTGCCACCGGTCGGCGCGCGGGAGGGCCGCGATGCCCGCCTGGAGCCAGCCGATGTCGAGGAGGGCGTCGACCCCGTACCAGGCCCTCGCTGCGAGCTCGACCACCTCGTCCGTCATCGCGGCCGACCCCACCTCCGCCCCCAGGACCCCGCCCGAGGAGCCAAGGTAGCGCCACGCCACCTCGGTGATGTCGAGGGCGGAGGGGAGCTCGGAGCAAAGCGCGAGCCGCCCCGCGAGGGCCTCGGGGACCTCCGCCTCCATGAGCCGCTCCGCCGCCGCCCGCACCTCGGCGCGGACCGGCTCGGAGGCCAGCGCCGGGATCCGGTCCGCCGCCGCCCGCACCCCCTCCCGGTAGCGGGTCACCACCGCGTCGACGGAGAGCGGCCGGGGGGCGTTGCGGAGCAGCCACCGCGCCCCCCGGTCCACGAGCTTGCGGATCTCGAGCACCGCCGCGACGTGCGCCGCGGCGGGAAGCTCCGCCCCCTCGATGGCGTCGAACAGCTCGGGCAGACGGTAGAGGTTGCGGAGCGCGAACCAGGCCCGCACCGCGTCCTCCGGCACCGCCCCGATCTCGTCCGAGAGCCGGAACGCGAACGTGATGCCGGCCCGGTTCACGGTCTCGTTGGCGGCGAGGGTCGAGATGATCTCGCGCCCGAGCCGGTGCCGGGGGATCCCGGCCGCGAACCGCTCGCGGAGGACCCGCGGGAAGTAGGCCGCGAGCTCCGCGGCCATCTCCGGGTCCTCGGGCAGCGCCGAGGCGATGAGGGTGTCGAAGAGCTCGAGCTTGGCGTACGCGACGAGCACCGCGAGCTCGGGGCCGACGAGGCCCTCCCCGGCCCGGCGGCGCTCCGCCATCTCGTCGCGGTCGGGCAGGCCCTCCCCGGCCCGGTCGAGCCCCGCGGTGCGCTCGAGCCGCTCGATGAAGCGGGCGTGCACCTCGACCAGCGACGGGGCCTGGGACCGCGCGACCGCGAGGCCCACGTTCTGGAGGTAGTTGTTCCGCAGGACCTGCTCCGCCACCTCCTCGGTCATCGAATGCAGGAGAGCGCTCCGCTCCCCCGGGTCGAGCGAGCCCGCGCGCACCGCCCCGTCGAGCAGGATCTTGATGTTCACCTCGTGGTCGGAGCAGTCGACCCCGCCCGAGTTGTCGATGGCGTCGGTGTTGACGAGGCCGCCCGCCTGCGCGTACTCGACGCGCGCCGCCTGGGTGAAGCCGAGGTTGCCGCCCTCCCCCACCACCCGGCAGCGGAGCTCGCGGGCGTTGATCCGGACCGGGTCGTTCGAGCGGTCGCCGACCGCCGCGTGGGTCTCCGACGCGGCCTTGACATAGGTGCCGATGCCCCCGTTCCACAGGAGATCCACCGGGGCACAGAGGATGGCCCGGATGACGTCGTTCGGGGTGCGCCCGGCGGGCGCCTCGCCGGGGACGCCGAGGGCGGCCATCGCCTCCGCGGAGAGGGCGATGGACTTCGCGGTCCGCGGCCACACCCCGCCCCCCGCCGAGATGAGGTCCTCGCGGTAGTCGGCCCAGGTCGAGCGCGGCAGGCGGAAGAGCCGCTCGCGCTCCGCGAACGACGCCTCGGGGTCGGGGTCGGGGTCGATGAAGACGTGGAGGTGGCTGAACGCGGCGACGAGGCGGATGCGGCGCGAGCGGAGCATCCCGTTGCCGAAGACGTCCCCGCTCATGTCGCCGATGCCGGCGACCGTGAACGGCGCTACCGCGGGGTCGAGGCCGAGCACCCGGAAGTGGCTCTTCACCGACTCCCACGCCCCCCGCGCGGTGATCCCGATCCCCTTGTGGTCGTAGCCGTCCGAGCCCCCCGAGGCGAAGGCGTCGCCGAGCCAGAACCCGGCCGCGGCGGAGAGCTCGTTCGCGGGGTCCGAGAAGGTCGCGGTGCCCTTGTCGGCCGCGACCACGAGGTAGGGGTCGTCGCCGTCGTGGCGGACGGTGTCGGGCGGGGGCGTGATCCCGGCCCCGGCCCCCGCCCCCTCGCCGGTCTCCACGCCGGCCCCTTCCTCCACCCCGTCTTCCATATAGTTGTCGGTGAGCTCGAGGAGGGCGGAGATGAACTCGCGGTAGCAGGCGAGCCCCTCCCCGGCGAGGGCGGCCCGGTCCGCCGGGGGGCGCTTGAGCACGAAGCCGCCCTTGGAGCCGA
>JAJDXW010000174.1 GCA_022823045.1 Gammaproteobacteria bacterium | reverse complement strand
CATCTCGTAGGGGACCCCCGGCACCGCGTAGACGACCTTCTCGCCGTGGGGGCAGACGAGCCCGGGCGCGGTGCCCGGCATCTCGGGGATGCGGCTCGCGCCGGCCGGGACGTCCGCCTGCCGGAGGTTGCTGAGCGGCATATCGCGGCCCCGTACCTTGAAGTAGGCGCGAAGGTGGTCGGCCACCGCGTCGTCGCGGACGAGGTCGACCCCCATGACCTCAGCGATCGCGTCGCGGGTGATGTCGTCCTGGGTAGGGCCGAGCCCGCCGCACATGATGACCGCGTCGGCCCGATCGAGGGCGAGACGAAGCGCGCTCACCATGCGCTCGCGATTGTCCCCGACCTTGGTCTGGAAGTGGCTGTCGATCCCGGCGAGGGCGAGATGTTCGCCCATCCACGCCGAGTTCGTGTCCACGATCTGGCCGAGCAGAAGCTCGGTGCCGACCGCAATGACCTCGCAACGCACGCTTCGTCTCCCGAACCGCCGGTGGGGCGGCTATCTTACCCGCGTCTCCCCCCGGGAGGCGGCGGCCGGACGGCGGCGGCCGGCCGGGGCGAGGGGCGAGTTTTTCACCAACTCGTAATAGACTTCGCGCAGGCTCGAGAATTTGTGCTCCCCGGCTCGCCGCCGCCGGAGCAGCTTCCCCCGTGACCGAATCGTGATCACATTCCCTGCCGCCACCGCACCCGACGCCGGCTCCACCGCCGCGTCCGACACCGAGTCCGCCGCCGGCTCCCCCGCCGGCCCCGCAATCGGACCGGACTCGCCCGAGCGCTTCATCAACCGGGAGCTCTCCTGGCTCGCGTTCAACGAGCGCGTGCTCGAGGAGGCCTGGAACCCGGAGGTGCCCCTGCTCGAGCGGGTGCGGTTCCTCGCCATCTCCGCGACCAACCTCAACGAGTTCTACATGGTGCGGGTCGCCGGGCTGAACGGGCAGGTGGAGGCCGGCATCACCGCCCGGAGCCAGGACGGGATGACCCCCGCCGAGCAGCTCGCGGCGATCGCGGTCCGGTCCCGGGCGCTGATGGACAACCAGCAGGCCTGCTGGGAGGCGCTGGTGGCCGAGATGCGCGAGCAGGGCATCTTCGTCCTCGACGAGTCGGAGCTCGACGACGCGGACCGGGCGGGCCTCGAAGAGCACTTCATGAGCGAGATCTTCCCGGTCCTCTCCCCCATCGCGAGCGACCCCGCGCATCCGTTCCCGTTCATCCCCAACCTCGGCTTCAGCCTCGTGGTGCGGTGCGCCCGCGACGGGGAGGAGCCGATGTTCGGGCTCGTCCCGATCCCCCAGGGGATCCCGAGGTTCGTCCAGCTCCGGAATGGGACGGACCGCTTCATCCCCGTCGAGCAGGTCATCCGGGCCTTCGTGGGCCGGCTCTTCCCCGGATTCCGGGTCGAGGACGCGAGCGTGTGCCGCGTGCTGCGGGACAGCGACGTGGAGATCGAGGAGGAAGCCGAAGACCTCGTGCGCGAGTTCGAGCGCCTGCTCCGCGAGCGGCGGCGGGGAGCGGTCATCCGGCTCAGCCTCGACCGGGACATCTCCGCGGACCTCAAGTCCTTCCTGATGGACAAGGTCGGGGTCGCCTCGCAGGACCTCGTCGTCAACCAGCGCCTGCTCGGCCTCGCGGACACGAGCGAGCTCGTGCTCGACTCGCGCCCCGACCTCCTCTTCTCCCCCTTCACGCCGCGTGCCACCGAGCGGGTGAGCGACTCGGACGGCGACTGCTTCGCGGCCATCCGCAAGAGCGAGTTCATCGTCCACCACCCGTACGAGGAGTTCGACGTGGTGGTCGAGTTCCTGCGCCAGGCGGCGGCGGACCCGAACGTGGTGTCCATCAAGCAGACCCTGTACCGGACGAGCGAGGACTCCCCCATCGTCGCCGCCCTCGCGGCGGCCGCCTACGCCGGGAAGTCGGTCACCGCTCTCGTCGAGCTCAAGGCCCGGTTCGACGAGGAGCGGAACCTTCGCTGGTCGCGCAACCTCGAGAGCGCGGGGGTCAACGTGGTCTACGGCTTCGTGCGCCTCAAGACCCACGCCAAGGTCTCCCTGGTGGTGCGCCGGGAGTGGAACGGGCTTCGCTCGTACGCCCACTTCGGCACCGGGAACTACCACCCGGTCACCGCCCGGGTCTACACCGACATCTCGTTCTTCACCTGCGACCGGGCCCTGTGCCGGGACGCGGCCAAGCTCTTCAACTACATGACGAGCACCGCGCCGCCGGACCAGTTCGAGAAGCTCGCGGTCTCGCCCCTGAACCTGCGCGAGCGGCTGGCGGAGCTCATCGACGAGGAGATCGAGCATGCGCGCGCCGGGCGACCGGCCGGGATCGTGGCGAAGCTCAACTCGCTCGTGGACGGCCGGATCATCGAGCACCTGTACCGGGCGTCGCGGGCCGGCGTGCCCATCGATCTCGTGGTGCGCGGGATCTGCTCCCTTCGCCCGGGGGTCGCGGGGCTCTCCGAGAACATCCGGGTGAAGAGCATCGTGGGACGGTTCCTCGAGCACAGCCGGATCGTCTGCTTCGCGGCCGGACATGGGCTCGATGCGGGCGGCGCCAAGGTGTTCATCTCGTCGGCGGACTGGATGCCGCGGAACCTCGACCGGCGCGTCGAGACCCTGGTGCCCATCGAGAACCCGACCCTGCACCGGCAAGTGCTGAAGCGGATCATCCGGGCGAACCTCGGGGACGAGGCGCAGGCCTGGAGGCTCGAGCCGGACGGCACCTACACCCGCGAGCGGCCCCGCAAGAAGGCGTTCTCGGCCCACGACTACTTCATGAGTCACCCGAGCCTGTCGGGGCAGGGAGCCGCCCTCGGCAAGCGGCGGGCGAGGAGGAGAGCCGCGCGCGCCTGATGGAGTCCCCCGCCGCCCCGCACCCCCCGCCGCGGCCGTCGCACGCCCGGGCGGTAGCGGTCATCGACATCGGCTCGAACTCCATCCGGCTCGTGATCTTCGACCGGCTGGAGAACGCCCTCGTGCCCCTCTTCAATGAACGGGTGTTCTGCGCGCTCGGGCGTGGGCTCGCGGCGGGGGCGCTTCTCGACCCGGAGGCGATGGAGGAGGCGACCCGGACGGTGACCCGCTTCGCACGTCTCGCGGAGTCGCTCGGGGTGGGCGACACCGAGCTCATCGCGACCGCCGCGGTGCGCGATGCGAGGAACGGCCCGCGCCTGGTCAAGGACATCGAGGCGGCTTGCGGCGCGCGCATCCGGGTTCTCGACGGTACCGAGGAGGCCCGGTACTCCGCCCTCGGAGTGGTCGCGGGGATGCCGGGGGCGACCGGGATCATGGGAGACCTCGGGGGCGGGAGCCTCGAGCTCGTGGAGATCCACCGCGGCCGCATCGGGCGCCAGGCGACCCTTCCCCTCGGCACGATGCGCATGTCCGACGCATATGCCGAAGACCCCGGGGGGGTCGGCCGGCGCCTGCGCGACGCCCTCGCCGGCGTCGAGTGGCTCGGCGAGCGCCGGCGGGCGAACTTCTACCCGGTGGGGGGATCGTGGCGCGCCCTCGCCCGCCTCCACATCGAGCGCGCCGACCACCCGCTGCACATCGTCCACGACTACGCCCTCCCGGCGGCGGAGATCGCGAAGTTCGCCGCCTCCATCGGCCGGCTGCGCCCGAGCGCCCTCGGATCGGTCAAGGGGTTCAGCCGGCGGCGGGCCCGCCACCTCCCCTACGCGGCGATGCTGCTCGCGGAGCTGGTGGAGGCGAGCGGCCCCCGCACCGTCCGGTTCTGCTCGACGGGGATCCGGGAGGGGGTCGTCCACTCCCGGCTGCCGGAGGCGGAGCAGGCGGCGGACGTGCTGCTCTCCGCCGCCGAGGCGCTCGGACGGCGCGAGGCGCGCTTCCCGGAATTCGCGGAGGTGCTGTTCGACTGGCTGGCCCCCCTTGCGGACAAGAAGCGGTGGGGGCGGCTTGCGCGGGCGGCGTGCCATCTCGCGGACATCTCGTGGCGCGAGCACCCCGAGTACCGGGCCGAGCAGGGGCTGCTGCGCGTGGTCCGCCACAACTACCTCGCGGCCGGGCACGGGGAGCGCGCCTTCCTCGGGCTCGCGGTGTTCGGTCGCTACGGGGGAGACCTCGCCACCTCGGCGGCGGCGAAGCGCCTCGGGCCGCTCCTCGGGGAGGACGGGCGGCAGCGGGCCGAGATCCTCGGGCGCGCGATGCGCCTGGCCTACCGGCTGTCGGCGGGCTCCGCGGAGCTGCTCGCGCGCACCCGGCTCAAGTATCGGACGGACCGCGGCAAGCTCGTGCTGCGGATTGACGGAGCCGAGAACCCGCCCGTCGGGGGCGCGGTCGAGCAGGACCTCGCGGCGCTCGCGAAGGCGCTCGGCGCCACGAGCCACTCGATCCTGTTCGGGTAATTTCGTCCGTGCGTGCGGATAGGGACCCACCCACCACCGAGATTGCCTCAATCGAGAACCGAAAGAAAGTTGGCCAAGAATCCTTCCAGGAGATTCTGCTATAATATTTTCCATGAAGTTCGTGAAAT
>JAJDXW010000353.1 GCA_022823045.1 Gammaproteobacteria bacterium | reverse complement strand
CCAAACCCAACGCCGTGCCGCTCAGCTCATCGAAATGTTCCCAGTGCCGGGACCGGCGAAAATCTGAAAATAGGATTCAACTTCAATGAGTTGCTCTATCCCACCACAGGGAACTTCGGGCTAGCGAACGGAAGCGCCCGTCCCCGCTCCGGCCGCGTCGATGGCCCGGGACGAACGGGATCACGAAGGGAGGGAAACGGCTTGGAGTACCGGCACCTCGGCCAGACCGGCGTTCAGGTCTCGCCGGTCTGCCTCGGATCGGACGACTTCGGGGACGGCACGCCGCCCGAGACCGCCGAGAAGCTCATCCTCCGGTCACTCGATGCGGGCATCAACCTCATCGACACCGGTAACCTCTACGCGGGAGGGCGGAGCGAAGCGATCATCGGCCGAACCCTCGCGGCGAGCGGGCGCCGACACGAGGTCCTCATCTCTACCAAGATCGACCACGCGCCCCGGAAACCGGGGGTCTCCCTCGACGAGCACGTTCCCGACCTTCCCCCGAACGTTCAGGGAAACTCCCGCCTCAACATCATCCGGGCCTGCGAGCTGTCCCTGAAGGCGCTTCGGACCGACTGGATCGATCTCCTCCAGGTCCATCGCTACTACCCGCAGTACCACATCGAGGAGACCCTCGGCGCCCTCACCGACCTCGTCCGCCAGGGCAAGGTACGGTATGCGGGCTGCTCGACATTTCCGGCCTGGAAGCTGATGCAGGCCATCATGCTGAGCGAGATGAAGGGCTACGTCCGCTTCGTGAACGAGGAGTCGCCCTACAACCTCCTCGACCGGCGCATCGAGAACGAGCTGGTGCCGCTCGCCGAGGAGCACGGGGTGGGGCTGCTCACCTGGTCGCCCCTTGCCCACGGGATGCTGACCGGCGCCTACGAGGATGCGGACACCTGGCCGAAGGGCACCCGGGCCGGAAGCCGGGGCGCGTTCTACGCGGCCCGCGTCACCGCCGAAGGCATCCGGATCGGCCGGGAGTTCGGCAAGCTGGCACGGGAAGCCGGCCTCTCCCCCGCCCGGCTGGCCGTGCTCTGGTGCAAGGACCAGCCGGGGGTGACCGCGCCGATTGTCGGGGCGGGCAGCATCGCCCACCTGGACGACCTCCTCCCGGCAATGGAGATGTCCCTCGACGACTCGCTCCGGGCAGCGTGCGACGCGCTGGTCCCGCCCGGCACCCACGTCGCCAACTTCTTCAACACCTCCGGCTGGATGAAGACCTCGATCGGCTGATCTGCAAGTGACCGGGCCACGGCCCGTTGGCCGCAGCGCGGCCTTCCGGCGGGACGAAAACGCCCGTCGGCCGATCGAGGGGCCGGGGCCAAGCAGGTGGCCGGGGCCGTGAACGAAGCGCCGGGCGCGGCCGCCGCCCGGGCAAACCGCGCGCCGGGCGCGGCGCGCCGTCAGCCGACCGCCGCGAGACCCTCCGGCCGGACCTCGGACCACACGTCGTCGAGGGCGCTCCGTACCGCCCCGGCGATCTCGTCCGCCTGCGCCTCCTCGATGATGAGGGGCGGGCAGAGGGCGAGCCGGTCCCCGAGGGCGCGGGAGATGAGGCCGTGGTCCAGGGCAGCCCGCTGGATGCGCTCCCCGATCTTCACCGCCGGGTCGAAAGCCTCCCGCGTGGTCTTGTCGCGCACGATCTCGAGCCCGGCGAGCAGGCCGACGCCGCTCACCTCGCCGACGAGGGGGTGGTCGGCGAACTCTCCCATCCTCGACTGGAAGTACGGCGATATCCGCCGGACGTGCCCCAGGATGTCGCGCTCCTCGTAGATCTTCAGGGTCTCGAGGGCCACCGCCGTCGTCACCGGGTGGCCGCTGTAGGTGTACCCGTGTCCGAAGATCCCGATCTTCTCGCTCTCCGCGACCATCGCCTCGAAGATCGCCTCGGAGATCATCAGGGCGGAGATCGGCAGGTAGGAGGCCGAGAGCGCCTTGGCGCAGGTCAGCATGTCCGGCTTCAGATCGAAGGTCTCGCTGCCCCAGCGGTTCCCGGTCCGCCCGAAGCCGCAGATCACCTCGTCCGCGACGAACAGCATGTCGTACTTCTTCAGCACCGCCTGGATCTTCTCGAAGTACGTCGGGGGCGGGACGATCACCCCGCCCGCCCCCTGCACGGGTTCGGCGAAGAAGGCGGCGCAGGTCTCCGGACCCTCGGCGAGGATCAGGCTCTCCAGACTCTCCGCCATGCGGGTCGCGAACGCCTCCTCGCTCTCCCCCGCCTCCGCGAGCTTGTAGTAGTGGGGGTAGTCGGTGTGCCGGAAGCCATCGAGCGGCAGGTCGAAGTCGGCGTGCATGAGGGCCTGCCCGGACAGGCTCACGGAGGCCGCCGTCGTGCCGTGGTACCCCTTGGTGCGGCCGATGATCTTCTTCTTTTTCGGCTTGCCGATGGCGTTGTGGTAGTACCAGACGAGCTTGATGGCGGTGTCGTTGGCCTCCGATCCGGACGACTGGAACAGTACCTTCGACATCTTCACCGGGGCGATCTCGATTAGCTTCTCCGCGAGGTCGATGCTTTGCGGATGCGACCGCCCGTTGAAGGTGTGGTAGTAGGGCAGGGTCTTCATCTGCTCGTAGGCCACCTCCGCGAGCCGGCGCTCGCTGAAGCCGAGCGAGGCGCACCACAGCCCCGCCATCCCCTCGAGGTAACGCCTGCCGGTGTCGTCGAAGACGTAGGGTCCGTCGCCCCGCTCCACGACGAGGGGACCCTCCGACTGATGGAGCCGCAGGTTGGTCTGGGGGTGCACCTGATAGGCGATGTCGCGCGCCTGCGCCGAGTTGGCCGCCATGTTCTTGTCTCCGTTTGGGGCGAGGGACGACGGCGGGCCAGCCCCGCCGCATCCGGGATTCAGTTCCGCAAGACTAACCGTAGATGAGGGAGGGGAGCCAGAGGGCAAGCTGGGGGAACGTGAGAACGGCGGCCAGCCCGATGAGCTGGATCACCATGAACTGCATCATGCCGATATAGATGTCCTTGAGATCCCAGGCGGGGACCGCGCCTTTCAGAAAGTAGGCCGATAACGCCACGGGCGGCGACAACCAGGCAGTCTGGAGGTTCACCGCCACCAGGATCCCGAACCAGGTGAGGTTGACCCCCATCTTGTCGAGAAGGGGGATGAGGATCGGGACGATGATGAGGACGATGGGCACCCACTCGAGCGGCCACCCGAGGAGGAAGATGAGCGCCATGACGATGAGCAGCACCTGAATCTGGGTGAGTTCCCAGTCGAGGAGCATGTTCGTCAGCATGCCGGGCGTGCCGAGGCGCGAGAAGACCGCCCCGAAGAAGTTCGAAGCCGCGACCAGGAACAGGATGAGGACCGAGATTTCGAGCGTCTTGATGAGCGCTTCCGTGAAGCGCTTCGGGGTCAGCTTCCCGTAGGCGGCGGTAAGCAACAGCGCGCCGAATGCCCCGCAGGCGGCCCCTTCCGTCGGGGTCGCCCAGCCGAACAGGATCGATCCGAGCGCGAAGCCGACGAGGGCGGCGGGGGGGACCAGCCCCTGGCTGAACTCGCGAAGCACCACGGCGAAGCTCTCGGGGTGCTCCTCCTTCGGCAGCGGCGGCCCCAGCTCCGGATTGAGCCAGCAACGAACGAGGGAGTAGGCGGTGTAGAGGAACGCAAGCAGGATCCCGGGCACGATGGCCGCCGCGAAGAGGTCGGTCACCGGCACTTCGAGCACCGGCCCGAGAACCACCAGCATGATCGAGGGCGGGATGAGGATGCCGAGCGTCCCTCCGGCGGTGATCGTCCCCGCCGCGAGGCGCACGTCGTAGCCCGAGCGGTTCATGGTCTTCGCGGCCATGATCCCGAGGATGGTGACCGACGCGCCGACGATGCCGGTCGCCGCCGCGAAGATAGTGGAGACGAAGAGCACCGCGATGTACAGCGAGCCGCGGGTCGAGGCGAGCATGAGCTGCACGGAACGGAACAGCCGTTCCATGAGGCCCGCCTGCTCCATCATGATCCCCATGAAGACGAAGAGGGGCACCGCGGCGAGGGTCTGCTCCAGCATCACGCTGTTGAACTGGAGCGTCATCAGGTAGAAGACGAGGTCCCCGAACCCCCAGTACCCGAACGCGAGCCCGAGGAAGATGAGGGTGAACGAAATGGGGAAGCCCACGAAGATCGCGAGCAGCATGACCGCGATCATGAGCGCGCCGATCAGCTCGGAGCTCATTGCGGCCAGCGGTCGGTGCGAATGGCGTGGATGCTCTTCAGGAACTCGGAAACTCCCTGGACGAGGAGAAGCACCGCCCCTGCGGGCATGGCGGTGCGAAGGGGGGCGAGCGGCGCCATCCACGCGGTGTCCATGCTGCGCTCGCCCCGCATCCACGCGTCGGCTGCGTAGTCGTACGAGACCCAGGCAAAGAAGATGAGCGCCGGAAAATAGAACAGCACGTAGAGGGCCGCGTCGACCATCCCCTGTCGGCGGGGCGACCAGTTGCGGTAGAGGAAGTCGGCCCGGATGTGGACGCCCTTGGAGAGCGCGTAGCCCGCTCCCAGCATGAACATCGCCCCGCACAGCATCCGCGAGATGTCGTAGGCCCACATGGTGGGTGCGACGAAGAGCTTGCGCGCGACCACCTCGTAGACCATCGCCAACATGAGGGGAACGAGCATCCAGCAGATGATCCGCCCCGCGATGCGGCTCGCGGTGTCGATCCGGTAGATGAGCGCCGCCATCCAGGGCGGCATGTCGTCGGGCGGACGCCCCGGAGGGCCGGCCCGCCGCCCCGCGATCAGCTCGTCGGTGAACTCGGGACGATCCGTTTCCACGCGGGGCGCTCTACTTCCTTCAACAGGCCGTGGGGGAACCGTAGCACAGAGTCCGAATCGGAAACCGGCAGGCGGCAACCCGGCGCTTCGGGTCGCCGCCCGCCTCGCGCCGACTCGCACCCTGGGGAATCGGCGCCACGATTCCGGCCTTGCCTACTGCGACTTCGCGAACGCCATCCCGAGGCTCGCGTTGGACATCTGGGCACCGGCCCAGAACGGAACCGCGACCTCCGCGAACGCCTTCTGCGAATCCCACACCTCCTTGAAGAACGCGTTCTCGGCCGCGTTCTTCTCGAGCGACGCGCGGGCCGCGTCCATGTAGGCGGTGAAGTAGTCGGCGGGGGTGTCGTGCAACTGCACCCCGTGGTTCTCCGTCAGGTCCTTCAGGGCCTTGCCGTTCTCGAAGATCCGGTAGCCGAGGGACTTGACGAGCGAAGCGTTGGCCGCCACCTCGATGGCCTTTTGCTGGTGGGGGGTGAGGCTCCGGTAGACATCGCCGTTGATGTAGATGTCGGCGTTGACGACCACCTGGTGCAGGCCCTGGAGGTAGTAGTGCTTGAGCACCTTGTGGAGACCGAACACGCTGTCCGGCTTCGGGCAGCACCACTCGGCCGCATCGATCGTTCCCTTCTCGAGGGCCGGGAGGATGTCGCCGCCGCCCATCGCGACCGAGGCGACCCCGATGTCCTTGTAGGTCTGGCCCGGGATCCCCGGCGGGGTGCGGAAGCGGTACTTGCGGAAGTCATCCATCGAGTTGATCGGCTCCCGGAACCAACCGAGCGCCTCCGGTCCCACCGGCTGCAGCATGAAGCCCTTGACGTTCACTCCCATCTCGTCCCAGAGGCGGTCGTAGAGCTCCTTGCCACCCCCGTAGAGGAACCAGGAGATGAACGCGATGTTGTCGATGCCGACCCCTGCGCCGGCGACCGGAGAGCCGAAGAGCATGGCCGCTGGATGCTTGCCGGACCAGTAGTGAGTCCACGCGAAGCCGCCTTCGACGAGGCCCTTGTCGACCGCGTCGAGCGTCTCCCGCACGCCGACCACCGCGCCGGCCGGCAGAACCTCGATCACCACTTCGCCGTTGGTGAGGGCCTTCACGTCCTCCCCGAACGCGTTGAGCATGACGACTTCGTCCGCCTTGGTCGGGATTACCGACTGGACGCGGATCCGGGTCTCGGCCGCCGCGGGGCCGCCGGCGAGGCCCGCGACCATCGCGGCAGCCGCGATGAGCGCGGGCAAGTGATTGATCCGAATTGACATGGGTTTTCTCCTTGGAAAATTGGGGTCGTCTCGACCCGAGGGCTGCTGCGACTCGAAAACAATCGAACGCAATCGGATTCTGGTGGGGAGCGCGGGCAGCGTCAAGGACCCGGCGCCGCGTCCCGCGCGCACGCGCCTGCGGCTCGTTCAGAAACCCTCGAGCCCGGGATCGAGTTGGACCCCGAGGGTGTTGAGGGCCATCGACACGAGGCGGTACTGCCCGACCGCGAAGATGAAGTCCATGAGCTGCTCCTCGGACCACGTCGCGGCGAGCGCGGCCCAGGTCTCGTCGCCGATGAACGAATCCTCGTGGAGCTCGTCCGTCGCGCGAAGGAGCGCGGCCTCGTGGGGGGTCCAGCCCGGGGCGGCGGGTCCCGCCTTGATGCGCTCGAAGTCCTCGTCGTCGAGGCCGCACTGCCGCCCGATGACGACGTGCTGCGCCCACTCGTACTCGGCCCGGCAGAGCCACCCGATCCGCAGGATCGCGATCTCGCGCTCCCGGGGCGGGAGCGAGGACTTGGTGAGGACGTGGCCCGCGAAGACGTTCCAGCGCTTGAGGAGCTTCGGATGGCGGACGAGGGTCTTCGTGATGTTGAGGAGGTCGGATTCGGGCGGCGAGGCCTTGACGGCGATCTCGCGCTGCTCGTCCGTCAGCGAATCGGGGTCGAGGGGCGAAACGCGGGGCTCGGAGAGTCGCATCGGGGCGTGTTTCCTCGTCGAGAGCAGGAATTCGGCCCGCGGATTATAGGGATCTGGCTCAAGGCCAATCGGATTTCGACCCGACGAACCGTCGTCGTTTTTCCGTCGAACTTGAACTTTCTCGATTTTACGGGGTCCAAGGGAAACCTGGATTCATCCGAGGCTTTTCATTCGACCGCACGCTCGGATGAAACCGGGGTGGTACGATGCATCCATGGACACCGGGATCGTCACCGTCCTCGTCAGCACCGCCATCAGCACCGCCACAGTGGGCGTCGCGCTTGCCGCCCTGATGGTGCGGCTGATCCGCGGACTCGCGCGGAGCCTCGAGAAGCAGATCGACACGCTGCGCGACGATGTCCGCGAGCTCCGGCAGGAACAGGCCGGCCTCCGCGATCGGGTATCCCGGATTGAAGGACTCCTCGAAGGGCTGCGGGAGGCAATCGCCGGGCGCACCGCAGCCGCCGACTGAAGCGAGACGTTCGCATGGACGCCGGGATCGTCACCATCCTCGTCAGCACCGCCACGGTCGGTGTCGCGCTTGCCGCCCTGATGGTGCGGCTGATCCGCGGACTCGCGCGGAGCCTCGAGAAGCAGATCGACACGCTGCGCGACGATATCCGCGAGCTGCGCCAGGTACAGGCCGTTCTGCGCGACGGGGTAGCCGACCTGAGCGACCGGGTGTCCCGGATCGAAGGGCTCCTCGAAGGGCTGCGGGAGGCAATCGCCGGGCGCCACGCCGCCGCCGACTGATCGCGCCGTCCCCGCCTGCCCCTCCCCGGGGCGGGGTCAGCTCATGACCTCGCCGCCATCGATGTTGAGGGTCTGCCCGTTCATGTGATCGGAGGCGGCCGAGGCGAGGAAGCCGGCGACGGCGGCAATGTCGCGTGCGGTCGCGGCCCGGCCGGTCGGCACGCTGCGTATCCGCCGGCGCTTCGGCTCGCCGATCTCCAACCCCCGCTGCTTCGCGGTCTGCTCGTCGATGAGCGTCCACATGTCCGTGTCGACCATGCCGGGGGCGAGGGCGTTCACGGTGACCCCGGTCTTGGCGAGCGACGCGGCCATCGACCGGGTGAGAGACATGACGGCCGCCTTGCTCGCGGCATAGGCGGCGCTGTACGGGATCCCGAGACGGGCCGCGATGGAAGCGGTGTTCACGATCTTGCCGCGGCCCCGCTCCACCATGTGGCGTGCGACCACCTGGCCGCACAGGAACACGCCCTTCGCGTTGACGGCCATGATGCGGTCGAAGTCCTCGTCCTCGATGTCGAAGAAGTCATGCACCTTGATGATGCCGGCGTTGTTGAACAGGATGTCGATGTGACCGAACGTGCGCACGGTGGTCTCGACCATCCCCTCGACGGCAGCTCGATCGGTGACGTCGACGGCGAGGCCGAGCGCGCGCCGGCCGAGAGCCTCCACCGCCCGCACCGCTTCGGCAAGCTCCGGTTCACGCACGTCGGCGAGCGCGACGTCCGCCCCGTCCTCGGCCACGCGCTCCGCGATGGCCCGTCCGATCCCGCGCGCGCCGCCCGTGACGAGCGCTACCTGTCCGTCGAGACTCATTGAGCTTCCCCTCGATTCATTCTTCGTTGCCGGCGGTCCAGCGGCCGCCGCCGCACCGCACCCGCTTTCCCCCGGCGCGCCCCGCGGCGGCCGACTCGTCTCGCCCTGCCCCCGCGGATTGCGAGCCCGCTCGACGCGTGTCGGGGGCACCGGCTTTCCAATGGCGGCCGGGCGGCTACACTTTGCCACAGGTCAGCGGGCGAACGAGACGGCAGAGATGGCCGAGGACGACGACCGAAGCGCCGAGCGAGCAGAGATGGTGCAGCGGATCATGCTGCACGGCCAGGTCGCGGCCGGGGAGCGAGGAGGCATCACCCTTTCGCCGCGGGTGCTTCAGGCCATGGGGACGGTGCCCCGGCACGAGTTCGTGCCGGCGGACGTGTCGGAGCTTGCCTACGCCGATTCGCCGCTTCCGATCGGCCACGGCAAGACCATCTCGCAGCCCTTCATCGTGGCCCTGATGGTCGAGCTCCTCGATGTCCGGCCCGAGGACCGGGTGCTCGAGGTCGGCACCGGGCTCGGATACCACGCCGCCGTGCTCGCGTCGCTCGCGGACACGGTGCACACGGTGGAGCTCATCCCGGAGCTCGCCGAGGCAGCCGCCCGGAGCCTCGTACGGACTGGGGTCGACAACGTCTCCGTGCGGGCGGGGGACGGAGGCCGCGGCTGGAAGGAGCACGCTCCGTTCAACAAGATCAGCGCGGCGGCCGCGCCCGAGCACGTGCCCCCGGCGCTCCTCGAGCAGCTCCGGCCGGGTGGCCGCCTCGTGCTCCCCCTCGGGCCGTTCGACGAGCAGACCCTGGTACTCGTCACCAAGGACGAAGAGGGAGAGACCCGGACGACCCGGATCCTGCCGGTACGATTCTCCACCCTGACCCTCACCCACTGACCGCACGGGCGCCACCGGCGCCCTGCCCATCACCATGGAGAGCGACGACATGGGCGAACGGCTGCTCGAAGGCAAGGTCATCCTGGTCACCGGCGCGGGCCGCGGGATCGGACGAGACATCTCGCTTCTCGCCGCGCGGCATGGCGCCAGGGTGGTCGTGAACGATCTCGGGGGAACCGAGAAGGGAGAAGGCGGCGACCGGGTGCCGGCCCTGGAGGTAGTTGCCGAGATCAGCGAGGCGGGCGGCGAGGCGGTGGCCAACTTCGACTCGGTCGCGGAGTTCGCGGCCGCCGAGCGCATGGTCGCGCAGGCGATCAGCGAGTTCGGACGTCTCGACGGAGTCGTCAACAACGCGGGGATCCTGCGTGACGTCATCTTCCACAAGATGACCGAGGACGACTGGGACGCGGTCATCGGCGTGCACCTCAAGGGCTCGTTCAACGTGGCGCGGGCCGCCGCGGCCCATTTCCGCGAGCGCGAGGCCGGCGCCTTCGTGCACATGACCTCCACCTCGGGCCTCGTCGGCAACTTCGGGCAGGCGAACTACGCGGCCGCCAAGCTCGGTATCGTGGGGCTCTCGAAGTCAATCGCCCTCGACATGGCCCGCTTCCACGTCCGCTCGAACTGCGTCTCTCCCTTCGCCTGGAGCCGTCTCATCGGCACCATCCCCATCGCGGACGAGGTGCAGGCGGCCCGGGTCGAGAAGCTCAAGGGGATGACCCCCGCGAAGATCGCGCCGGTCGCGGTGTTCCTCCTCTCCGATGCCGCGGCCGAGGTCACCGGACAGATCTTCGCCGTCCGCAACAACGAGATCTTCCTCATGGGCCAGTCGCGGCCCCTCCGCTCGGTGCAGCGTTCGGACGGCTGGACGCCGGAGACGGTGGCGGAGCACGCCCACCCCGCCCTCGCCGCGCACTACTTCCCCCTCGACCGGAGCCAGGACGTCTTTCACTGGGACCCGGTCTGACCAGCGTGCCCATGACGGGGCGTCCGTGTGCGAGCCTGCCCGACAGAGCGGGAAGGCTCGAGCGCTCCGGACCGCCCCGGCTCCGGTCCTGCCGGAGCCGGGTCAGCGGACGGCGAGGTCGCGAAGCGCCCGGGCGGTAGCCGCTACGCCGGAGGTATCGACTCCCGCGAGGCCGCCGGACGGCGGCTTCGCGAGCGCGCGCGCGACGGCGGCCGCGATTGATTCCGGGCCGAGCTCCTCCTCGCCGACGACCTCGACGAGCCCCCGCGCGGCGAGAAGGTTCGCGCGCAGGGTCTGCTCGGTCTCGAGCCCGCCCGCGTAGGGCACGACCACCGCCCGAACCTCCGCGTCCAGCACCTCCATCAGGGTGTTGTATCCGCCCTGGGAGATGGAGAGGCGCGCGCTTCGCAGGAGCCTGCGAAAGTCCGGCCGGAAGCGCTCGACGCTCACCCCGTCCGGCGCGCGGGCGGCGAGCGACCGGAAGACGGGTTCGGGGAGGTTCGCCCCGGCGAGGAGGCGCCACCCGGCATCCGCGAGCGGGGTCCGGGGACGGGCCGCGAGCGCCGCCTCGAGGAGCTTTCCCCCGACCGCTCCGCCGCCCGCGGAGACGATCACCTCCGCATCGGCCTCCCCGGCCTTGCGTTCCGGCTCACCAGGCGGGCGTTCCGACCGCGCCACCACGTAGCCGGTGTACGCGACGCGGTCCGCAATCTCACGGGCGTGCGGGAAGGTGGCATCGAGGGAGACGAAGCGCGGGTCGCCGTGCACGAGCACGAGGTCGTAGTAGTGCCGGGCGAAGGCCAGCATCTCGCGGGTGCGTTCGGGCTTCGGCGACTGAACGAGGATGTCCCGCACCGAGCACGCGATTCGAGGTCGGCCCGTCCGCTCCCGGTCCGCCGCCGCGCGATCGAGCAGGGGCAGCAGCTCGAACCGGAGCTGCCGGCGGCCGAAGGGGAAGAGCTCGGTGAGGACGAAGTCGGGACCGACCTTCTCGTAGAGGTCGAGAAGCCGGTCGCGCCGGCGGGCCTTCCACGCGTCGCCGACCGGCGCCCCGTTCGCGTCGAGGAGCTCGCTGAACCGGCGGTCGGCGACCCGTGCGGGCGGAAGCTGGACGAAGGTCGCGCGGCCGAAGTCGACTCCCGGGACCGGCTCCCCACCGGACCCGACGGTGACCTCGAAGCCCTCCATGGCGAGGCCGCGGGCGAGGGTCGCGGCGCGGGTGAGGTGGCCGATTCCGAGGAGGTGCTGTACGTGGAAGAGAACGATCAAGCGGCGAGCCAGGCCCGGATCAGGTGGTGGGCGATGGCGAGCGGCTGGGGAGTCGTCAGTACATCGCTCCGGCCCGCGAGAGCCTCGGTGAGCTCGACCCGGGAGAACCACCGGGCGTCCTCCAGCTCCTCTGGGTCGATCGCGATCTCGTCGCTCAGCCCCTCCGCGAGGCACCCGAGCATGAGCGAGGCGGGGAACGGCCAGGGCTGGGAGAACACGTATCGCACCGCCCCCACCCGGATGCCCGCCTCCTCCGCCACCTCCCGCCGGACCGCCTCCTCGACCGACTCCCCGGGCTCCATGAAGCCGGCGAGGGCGGAGAAGAGGTTGCCCGGGAAGCGGCCGGAACGGCCGAGAAGGGCCCGACCGCCGCGCGCGACGACCACGATGACGACCGGATCGGTACGCGGGAAATGCTCTGCCCCGCAGCTCGGGCATGCCCGGGACGAACCACCGTTGCGCGAGCGGGTCGCGACTCCGCAGGCGGCGCAATACGGGTGACGCTCGTGCCAGCCGAGGAGACTTCGGGCCTGGGCCGCGATGGACGCCTCTCCCGCGGGGAGGGCGGGGGCGGCGGTGCGAAGGCCCTGGAACTCGACCTCGGTACCGGATCCGAACGAGGCCGCGGCCGGCTCCGGCACGTCCGAGACGTCCACCGCGAAGCGGGCCTCGCCCCCGTCCAGACCGAGCAGAACGGGCTCGCCAACCCCGTCGAGCCAACCACCGCCCCGCGCCCAGGCGAGGCGGTGCCCTCCCTCCGGCGTGTCGGGGTCGCCGGCCGCCGGCCCCACCGGCACCTTGAGGCGCTGCACCGGGAGGAAACGGGTCCGCTCGGCGGCGAGGGCCGCCGAGAGCCACTCTGGATCGCGCCGCTCGTTTCCGGCCCGATGAAGCGGGTTGCCCGCAAGTGGCATCACGGGGCTCACGGAGCACGCTTCCGCGGCCGCCGCGATGTCGGCGGGGCGTCCCGGGTCCGGCCAGGGCTGGCGCCCGAGCGCGAACTCCTCCCCGCGCTCCGACCGGCCGCGATGGAAGAGCTCGGTCATGATCATCCCCGGGGCTATCGCGTTGACCCGCACCCGATGCGGGGCCATCTCGAGGGCGACGGAGCGGGTGAGGTTCGCGACCGCCGCCTTGGCGGCGGAGTAGCAGTGCGAGCCCGCCCCCCCGCCGAGCCCCGCCACCGACGCGGTCGAGAGGAGCGCCCCACCCTCCCCCTGGCGCTTGAGCACCCGCGCGCCGTGCTTGAGGCCGAGAAAGACGCCGCGGACGAGCACCTCCATCGAGAAGTCCCACTCCTCGACCTCGGTTTCCGTCACCGGACCGAAGGCGCCCCCGATCCCGGCGTTGTTGAACACGCAGTCGAGTCGGCCGAACTCGTCGCGGGCGCACTCGATCGCCGCCTTGACGTCGGCTTCCACCGTCACGTCGGTGCGCGCGAACCGCACGTCCTCCCCGTGCCCTCCCCCGGTCGCAAGCTCGACGGTGCGCGCGCCGTTCTCCGGGTTCAAGTCCGCCACCACGACGCGCGCCCCCTCGCGAAGGAAGCGGAGCACCGTCTCGCGCCCGATCCCGTTGCCGCCGCCGGTGACGACCGCTACCTGTCCTTCGAGTCTTCCCATCTCTCCGCGCGTCCAGTGTGCCGCGGGCCAACCCATTTGCGCTTGGTCAGGCCGCGCTGCAGGCCGGCCTCGCCGAAGGCGCAATCCGACATCGGTCCTTGCCCCTTGCGTAGTTCCATGTCGGACTGCGCTTCGCCAATCCGACCTGCCGAGCCTCCATCGCTCCAGAGTCCGCCGATTCTCCTGGAGGATCCGTTTTCGGTCCGGTCCCTTCCCTGGCCTGTCAAGGATGCCGGACGAGCATCCCGGGGCCCGGCGTCCGGTCCACGCATTCAGTAGTCGACCGGGGTGCCGTGCCAGCCCTCGTCGTGCTTGCGCCAGTAGAGATCGCGGATCCGGGTCGTGATCGGTCCCGGCGCACCATTGGAAAGGACTCGCTCGTCGATCCGGGTGACCGGCATTACCCCACCCGCGGTAGAGGAAAGGAACGCCTCGTCCGCCTCGCGGAGGCTCTCCGCGGACACCGTCCCGTACTCGAAACCGATTCCGAGCTCGTCGCAGAGCTCCTGGACGACAAGCCGCGTGATCCCCCCGAGCACGGTGCCCTCGGGGGTTGCGACCCGGCCGCCCTGCACCCGGAAGACGTTGAAGCCCGGCCCCTCGGACACGTTGCCGTCGAGGTCGGCGAGCGCCACCGTGTCGCCGCCCCGTTCGAAGGCCTCGTAGAGACCGCGGTTGAGGTCCCCCCAGTGGAAGTTCTTCGCGGTCGGGTCGACGCTCTCGGGGGGAATGCGAGGGATCGAGGAGAGGATGAGGTGGAGCCCCTCTGCCTGGCGTTCCGGTGAAAAGATCCAGATGAAGGGCACCGCGAAGGCGAAGAAGGTATTGCGGCAGGTGCGGGGATCCCGCGACCCCGGCGCCGGCTGCCCCCGGGTAACGGCGAGCTTGACGTAGGCGTCGCGAAGGCCGCTCCGGCGAACGCACTCCATCAGCACCTCGCGAATCTCCGCGCGTTCGAGACCCGGATCGAGACGCATGGTGCCGCACGAGCGCTCGAAGCGATCCAGGTGGTCCTCGAGCCGGAAGAAGCTTCCCTTCCAGACATGCACCACGTCATAGGTGGTGTCGTTGCGGGCGAACCCCCAATCGTGGACCGAGATCTTCGCCTCCGCCGCCGGCACGTAGCGCCCGTCGCAGAAGGCGATCCCGCGCTCCTCGACCTCCGCCGCGGCGGGCGGCGGGCTTGCGGTCCGGCCCGTTTCCGTCCCGTCCTCTCGTCCGTTCTGCCGGCCGTTCGCTGCCATCGTCGCTCTCCCCTTGCTGTGCAGTTGCCGGAAGGCGGACCGTCGTCCGTTCGCTTCCGCAACGTCGCCGGTTCCCGGCGTGAAGTGCCCGGCCGCATCATACCGCGCCCATCCGGCGGCTCTATACTCCGGCCGGCGACCGGCGCCGCGGGGAGAGTCCCGACCCCCCGGCCGATCCGTTCGCCGGGCACCGAGTGCGTATCCGAGGCGGCGCGGCACGGCGCGGCGAGGAACCACACCATGAAGAGGGACCACACGATGGCCGAGAAAAGGGCGAAGCCGGTGGCGCGCATCGGACTCATCGGCGCCGGGTTCATGGGGAAGTGCCACGCGAACGCGTTCCGCTCCGTGGCCGGGCTGTTCGACCTTCCCGTCGAGCCCGAGCTCCACCTCCTCGCGGACATCGATGAAGCGGCGGCGCGCCGCTCCGCCGACGCGCTCGGGTTCCCGCGATCGACGGGAGACTGGCGGCAGCTCGCCGGCGACCCGGAGGTCGACATCGTGGCGATCACCGCGCCGAATGCGCTCCATGCCGAAATGGCCTTCGCGGCCCTCGAGGCGGGCAAGGCCGTGTACTGCGAGAAGCCCCTGTCGGTCGATACCCCCTCGGCACGCGCGATGCGCGACGCGGCGGCCGCGGCCGGGGCATGCACGCTGGTGGGGTTCGCCTACCTCAAGAACCCGATGCTGAAGCTCGCCCGCGAGATCGTCGCGAGCGGCGAGATCGGTGAGGCGACCTCGTTTCGGGGCATTCACGCCGAGGACTACATGGCGGACCCGGCGTCCCCCCACTCCTTCCGCACCGACCCGGCCGGCGGCGGCGCGCTCTTCGACCTTGGAAGTCACGTCGTTTCGGTGGCACGCTACCTCCTTGGCCCGATCGTGTCGGTCAACGGCGCGACGGCCACAATCCACTCGTGGCGGCCGGACGCCGGAGACCCGGGCGCGAGGCGGCCGGTCGAGGTGGACGACCGGGCCGTCTTCCTCGCCGAGTTCGAGTCCGGGATCACCGGCACCATCGAAGCCAACTGGGCGGCGGCGGGCCGCAAGATGCAGCTCGCCTTCGAGGTGGCGGGAACGCGGGGGTCGGTCGCATTCACCCAGGAGCGGATGAACGAGCTTCTTCTCTATCCGGCTGATGGCGCCCGGGGGCGCCGCGGGTTCACCCGCATCGAGGCAGGCCCGGACCACCCACCCTACGGAAACCTCTGCCCCGCGCCCGGCCACCAGCTCGGGTACAACGAGCTCAAGGTCATCGAGGTGGCGGAGCTCCTCGACGCGTTCGCCGGCGGCCGCCCGGCCCACCCCGACTTCGCCGAAGGGTTTGAGGTGCAGCGAACCGTGGACGCGGCCCTCGTTTCCGCGAGGGAGCGGCGCTGGGTGGACGTCGCCTCCGTTTGACGGCCCCGCCGGCGGGCGGCTACTTGCCGCGTTCGATCGCGGCCTCGAAGAGGTGCATGCGGTCCTTGCCGAAGAACTGCCGGTCCCCGGCGAAGAAGGCCGGCGAGCCGAAGACGCCGCGGTCCACCGCCCCCTGGGTCAGGTCGATGAGCTTCTGCTTGACCTCCGGCTCCTGGGTTCGGGCGAAGATCGCCTGCGCGTCGAAGCCCGCCGCGGCCAGCACTTCCCCGATGACCGCCACGTCGTCCATCTTCTTCTCGTCGACCCACATCGCCCGAAAGACGGTGTCTACGTAGTCCGCGAAGCGATCGGTGCCCAGTATGGCCACCGCCCCCCGCATGACGCCGAGGGTCATCACCGGAAAGTGCGGGTTGCGGCGGTAGGGGATGCCGAGGTACTCGACCCAGTCCCGGATGTCCTGGCTGAAGTACTCGAGCTTGGCCGGCACCGACTGGAACGACTCGACGGGCGAGACGTTCCCGATCAGCTTGAACACGCCCCCGAGGAGCACCGGCACGTACTCGACGGTGACGCCAGTACGGGACTCGATGCCCGGGATCTGGGTATGCGCGATATAGGCGTTGGGGCTTCCGAAATCGAACAGGAACTCGGCCTTCACTCTCTCTTTCCTCCGGGAACGGTTGCGCCGCGGCGGGGACACCGCCGGGGCGCGATTCTCTCACACCCCACGCATCGTTCATGCACTTCCGGCTGGCCCCGACCATCGCGAAGCCGGCGGAAACGACCTTGGTTGCAGGGCCTTGTAGGGCGAATCGACGATCGGACGGTCGATCGGGTGGGCTCGACTATCCGCCCTCCAGCGCCGGCATCTGATTCCAGGCGCGACCGTCCAGCATCCGGCCGGCCCTCTTCTTGAATGCACCGCCCCACTGCTTGAAGAAGAACGGCACGTCATTGTCCAGGCAGTTGTCGCGGATGTCCCGTACCCACTCCGCCTCCATCGGCCGGGCTCCGGGGCCGGATTCTCCGCCGACGATGACCCAGTCGATTCCCTGAAGCGGCAGGTTCGGCAACGGACCCAGAAGTGGCTCGAGCGACAGGAACTTCGTCCGCGCACCCGTCTCCCCAAGCCGTTCCAGGCGTCCCAACCATCGCTCCGACTCGATGCTCGTTCCGAGCCAGATGTTCGGAGCCCAGCGAAGCCTGCGATTGAGTTGGGCTACCCGACCTGGCCGCTTGGTGAGTACCTGAAATGTATGCTGGCTCGCGCGGTCCATCACTTCGAACACCGTTTCGATGAACGATGTCGGCACGGACTGGTGAAACAGGTCGGACATGGAGTTGACAAACACCAGACGCGGCTGTCGCCAGCGCGTGGGCTCGTCGAGCGAGTCTTCATGGGTACGGACTGAAAATCCGTCCCGGTACTTGTGCACGCCCATCGCGCGCAGCCGCCGCGCCATGCGTTCCGCATAACAGTGCTTGCAACCATGGCTGATCTTGGTGCAGCCGGTCACCGGATTCCAGGTGACCTCGGTCCATTCGATCGTGGAACGCGTGGCCATGTCTACAGGTGATCCAGAATGTGCTTGGCAATCCGTTTCGCGGGGCCGATAGCCTTGGGACTGTCGTTCCCGACACAGAATAGCAGCTCGAACAGTACGGAATTCCGCGAATTCCTGAGCGGCCGGGATACCTCCAGTAGTCTGGACCCGAACAAGTTCGCAAGCTGAGCCTTGTAGATTCGAAGCAGCCCGTCGCTACCTGGCTCGCGTCCGAATTCTTCGTCACCGAACAGGGTCCCCTGAGGGCTCCTGCCATACAGTTCTCGCCAGCTATCGCCACCGAATACGGTCGTCAAACGTTGCGCCCATGCGGGGTCGATTTCGTCGGGCAATCTCCGGGTTGGGAGCATCCGCTGAATCGCGCCCACCGGGAACAGAATCCACGTATCCAGCGCCTTGAATTCGGAAATCCGCCGTACTGTCTCCCATTCGACCTCGGTTGCGAACGGATCGAGAAACAGCACCCCGCGCCATTCGCGCCAGTCTTCTTGCAGCGACTTCAGGAATTGGTTGGCGTCGGAACGGATGATCTCGACACGCTGTCCCGAGTGCGTGCCTTTCAAGCCTTCCAATTCGGAGCACCGATCCGAATCTTGCTCCACGAAGATCAGGCGGTCAAAGCGCTTGTCTTGAATGTTGAGTGCAATCGCTGCCGAGCCACGAATGAGCTCCCGCAGGTCCTCGCGGTCCTTGCCTGGCAGTGCAACGCGCCCGGTACCGGCGAAGGCGTCGACATACATCAGACTGAATGGCTGATTCTTGAGTGCCGTCGTGTAGGCGTCGAGATAACGCTGCAGAATACTCAGCTTCTCCCGCGTCCACGCGCCGCCGAATGCCTGAGATTCCGTGCCGTTTCTTGCATTCATGCCCTGAGGTCCCACATCTTGTTTCACGCTGCCGCGTCTACTGCACCGATTGGCACCTTACGCACTCCAAGGGCTCACTACGTGAGCCCTTGGATCATTGGGAAAACCTCCGAATCGTGACCAGGGTGATCGGGGTCGGCCGGACCGGATCAGCACGGGGTGCCGCCGGGGCCGGCGATTTCGGCGATGACGTGGCGGGTCGCATGGCCGAAGGTGGGGAGGATCGCGGAGTGCCGGCCGGCCCCGCCCGCGACCACCACGATGAGGTCCTCCGGCCGGGTGCAGAAGCGCACCCCGTCCCGGCCCCGGGGGCCGAGGAGGTGGTCCGGGATCCTCTCCTCGAGCACGTCGATCATCGCCTCCGAGACGACGGCGCGCGGAACAATCGCGTGCTCGCTGAGGAAGCTTCTCACGTCCGCTTTCGAGAAGCCCGCCGCGGCCACCACCTCCGCGTGCTCGGGGCCGAGCACCACCACCGGCTCGCCCTCGAGATAGAAGTTGTTCGCCCCGGTCGAGGCGAGGGTCCCCGCGACGCTCAGCAGGATCTCCTCGCCGGTACGGCCGTAGTGGTCGTTGACGTTGTGGGGTCCTTCGACCCCGCACACGGTCACCGTGCTCGCATCCGGTGCGAATCCGTTCTCGACGTGCCACGGCTCCCAGGGGCTCGCGGCGACGTTCTCCGCGAAGCAGAAGGAGTACTTCGCGGGCGAGCCCATCGTCGCGCGGTCGAGCACGCCGGGCGCGGCTCCGCCGACGTTTAGGAGGATGAACCGGATCGCCCGCCCGATGGCCGCGTTGGCCCGCCGGCCCTGGCCCATCGCGTTGTAGGCGCCGTTGATCTCGAGGGTGTCCGCGAGCGGGCCGTTCACCATCGCGAGCACCGTGCAGGGGTGGGTGGTGGACTGGACGGCCTTCAGGTTGAAGCGCGGATCGCACATCGCCCGGGTCGCGGCCAGCACCACGTCGAAGTGGGCGGGCTCGCACCCCGCCATCACCGCGTTGACCGCGAGCTTGGCCACGGTGCCCCGCCCGAGGCGGGGCTCGACCACGCC
>JAJDXW010000376.1 GCA_022823045.1 Gammaproteobacteria bacterium | reverse complement strand
CACCGTGAGCGCCGCGACCGCGATCCTCGCCGAAGCGGGGCTCAGCTTCCTCGGTCTCGGGGTCCAGCCGCCGACCGCCACCTGGGGCAACGTCATCTCGGACGGCCAGGGCTACATCATCTCGAACCCCCTCATCTCCGTGTCCGCGGGCCTTTGCATCGCGATCACGGTGGTTGCGCTCAACCTGCTCGGCGATGGGCTCCGCGACACCCTCGACCCGCAGATGCGCCGCTACACGAGCAGCCGGATGCTGTGAACGGGCCAGGACAGGACGACGGGCCGGGAGCGTCCCCGGCCGCGCTCTCGGCCGACCCGGTGCTGCGGGTGCGGGGGCTGCGCACCGTGTTCCCCGGCGAGGAAGGCACCATCACGGTGGTCGACGGAGTGGACGTTGCGGTGGGTCGCGGCGAGACCCTCGCGGTGGTCGGCGAGTCGGGCTCGGGGAAGACCATGACCTTTCTCTCGGTGCTGGGGCTCCTGCCCCCGGGGGGTCGGGTGACGGAAGGAGAGGTGTGGTTCGACGGCCGGGACCTCGCCCGGCTCGACCCCGCCGCGATGCGCGCGATCCGGGGCGCGCAGATCGCGATGGTGTTCCAGGACCCCCTCACGTCCCTCAATCCCGTGTTCACCGTGGGTGACCAGTTGGTCACCGTGATCCGGGCGCATGGCTCCGTCGGAAAGGCCGAGGCGCGGGCGCGAGCCGTCGAGCTGCTCGAGCGGGTCCACATTCCGCACCCGGGAGAGCGGATCGACGCCTATCCGCACCAGCTCTCGGGGGGCATGCGCCAACGGGTGCTCATCGCGATGGCCATCGCGTTCGGGCCGAAGATCCTGATCGCGGACGAGCCGACCACCGCCCTCGACGTCACCGTGCAGGCGCAGATCCTGGAGCTGCTGGAGGAGCTGAAGGCGGAGTTCGGGATGGGGATGGTCCTCATCAGCCACGACCTCGGCCTCGTCGCGACCCACGCGGACCGGGTGGCGGTGATGTACGCCGGGCGGGTGGTGGAGACCTCGCCCGTGTCGAGGGGATTCGGGCAGTCGAGGCACCCCTACACGCGTTCGCTCTACCGCAGCATCCCCCGTCTGGACACGGAACCGGAGAGCCGGTTGAGCGCCATCGAGGGCCAGCCCCCCGACCTCGCCCGGCTGCCGGAGGGCTGTGCCTTCGAGCCGCGCTGCTTCCTCGGCCGGGGGCGTGACGACTGTCGGCGCGTCCGTCCCGCCCTCGAGCCGGTCGGCGAGGACGGGTCGTTCAGCGCGTGCCCGCACTGGCGGCGGTTGCCCATGAGCCCGGAGGGCGATGGCGCTCGGCCCGAGGCGGGCGGAGGAACGCCCGCATGAGCGCCCCGGAACGAACGCCGGACGAGGCAGCGCCGCTCCTGGAGGTGCGCGACCTCCGGAAGGTGTTCGCCTCGGGCGGCTGGCTCGCGGGCGGGCACAGGGTCCGGGTGCACGCGGTGGATACGGTGTCGTTCATCCTTCGCTCCGGCGAGACCCTCGGGCTGGTGGGCGAGACCGGAAGCGGCAAGAGCACCGTCGGGCGCCTCGTCCTTCGCCTCGTCGAGCCGACGGCGGGCCGGATCCGGCTCGACGGCGAGGACCTCACCGCGCTCTCGACACGCGAGATGCGGCGCCGGCGCCGCGAGGTGCAGATGGTGTTCCAGGATCCCTACGGCTCCCTCGACCCGAGGATGAAGGTGGGCGCCCTGGTGGCCGAGCCGATGGTGGTGCACGGAACCTGGCGGGGAGCGGGACGCGAGCGGGTGGCGGAGGTCGTTCACAAGGTGGGCCTGCACGAGGGTCACCTGGACCGCTACCCTCACGAGTTCTCGGGCGGGCAGCGGCAGCGGATCGGGATCGCCCGCGCGATGGCGCTTCGGCCCCGCGTGCTCGTCCTCGACGAACCGGTATCCGCCCTCGACGTGTCCATCCAGGCGCAGATCATCAACTTGCTGCGCGATCTCCAGCAGGAGTCCGGCATGGGCTTCCTGTTCATCGCCCACGACCTCGCGGTGGTGCGCCACGTGAGCGACCGGGTGGCCGTGATGTACCTCGGGCGCATCGTGGAGATCGGCCCCCGGGACGCCATCTATCGAGCGCCGGCCCATCCCTACACCCTGTCCCTCCTCTCCGCCGTCCCGGTTCCGGAAGCGTCCGCGGCTCGAGTTCGCAACCGCGTCGTGCTCCACGGGGAGATCGGGTCGGCAACCCGGCTCCCGGAGGGGTGCCGGTTCCATCCGCGCTGCTACCTCGCGCGGCTCAAGGCCCGTGAAGGCGGGGTGCCGACGGTCGAGCACGAAGGAGACCGCCTCCCGGAGGTCTGCGTACGCCGGGACCCCGAAGCGGTCGAGCTTGCGCCCGGCCACGAGGCGGCATGCCACTTCCCGGAGGGGGTCGGCGGCCGGTCCGAGGTGGCGGAGCGGGCCATGGACTTCGCGTCCGGCGGTTGACGGCGGCCTCGCGGTCGCGGGTCCGGCGGTGTCGTACCGCCCTCGGGCGGGGGGCTACCGCCCGAGAAACTCGGCGTCGCGGCCCTCGCGGAAGGCGCGTGTCCCCTCGTCGAGGTCGTGGGTGTCGCCGAGGTCGCGGAACGAGTCGGACTCCAGGCGAAGCGCCTCGTCGAGGCTCATGCCGTGGATGCGGTGCATGAC
>JAJDXW010000134.1 GCA_022823045.1 Gammaproteobacteria bacterium | reverse complement strand
CACCGGGTCCTCGGACCCGACGAGGCCCATGCGCTTCGCGTAGGCGAGGTAGTCGCGGTTGAAGTGCTTGAAGTACCGCTGAGACGGCTCGAGCTCGTCCTGCCAGAAGCAGCCGTTCTCGACGTAGCGGGCGAGCTGGTCGGGGTTCGGCTCGCCGGTGCCGTGCGCCTCGCCGGCCGCGCCGCGCCACCCCGCGAGGGAGCCGACCCCCGGCCGGTACTCGTGGTTGGCGAGGAAGTCCGGGTAGCCGCCCGGATAGCGCGCCGACCCGTCGTCGTGAACGAGTCCGGGAAGGCCGAGGCGGGCCCCGATCTCGAGGAGCACGTCCTGGAAGGGGCGCACGTCCCGGTCGGGCGCCACCACCGGCTGGCGGATGGAGTCGGCGGGGCCTTCGGCCGAGCCGATCGGCCGGTCCAGCATGGAGATGCAGTCCCAGCGCTCGAGGTACGTCGTGTCCGGTAGCACCAAGTCCGCGTAGGCGACGGTCTCCGACGCGAACGCGTCGCTGTATATGAACCGGGGGATCCGGTACTCGCCGGTCGCGGGGTCCCGGTCGGTGAGCATGGCCGCGGTCTCGGCGGTGTTCATCGCCGAATTCCAGGCCATGTTCGCCATGTAGAGGAACAGGGTGTCGATGGGATAGGGGTCGCCGGCCCACGCGTTGCGGATGACGGTGTGCATCATCCCGTGGGCGGCGATCGGGGCCTCCCACGAGAACGCCTTGTCGATCCGGCTCGGGCGCCCGCCGGCGTCGACGAGCAGGTCCTCCGGCCCTTGCGGGAAGCCGAGCGGCGGCCCGGGCATGGGCTGCCCGGCCTCGACCTGGTCCGGCCGGCCGGCGGGGAGCTGGGGCGGGGGGGCGGGTTTCGGGAACGGCGCCTTGTAGCGGAACCCGCCCGGGACGTCCACCGTCCCGAGGAGCATCTGCAGCACGTGGAGCGCCCGGCAGGTCTGGAACCCGTTGGAGTGGGCGGAGATCCCGCGCATCGCGTGGAACGCGACGGGGCGCCCGACCATCGTCTCGTGGCGGCGGCCGTGGACGTCCGTCCACGGGACGTCGAGGGTGACGGGATGCGAGAAGGCGGCTTCGGCCATCTCATGCGCGAGCCGCCGGATGGTGGCGGCGGGCACCCCGGTGGCGGCGGCGACCGCGTCCGGCGCGTAGCACGGGTCGAGAACCCGCTCCGCGAGAAGCTCGAAGGCGGGCCGCGCCGCCGTCCCGTCCGGCAACTCGTACCGGCCCCGGAGGGCGGGCCGCGCCTCCGGGTCGGCGGCAGGGCGGGGAGCCCCCTCGACACGGTCCCGGACGAGGGGCCGCCCGTCGGCGTCGCGCGCGAAGAGCCCGTCGCGCGCATCGCCCGGCGCCTCTACCACCAGCCAAGGGGCGTTCGTGTACGAAGCGAGGTAGCCGGCGTCCACCCGCCCCGAACGCAGGAGCTCGTGCGCGAGGGCAAGGACGAGGAGCCCGTCCGTCCCCGGAGTGATCCCGACCCACTCGTCCGCGATCGCGGAGTAGCCGGTGCGAACGGGGTTGACCGAGATCACCTTCGCGCCCCGCTCCTTGAGCCGCGCGAGCCCGAGCTTGATGGGGTTGCTGTCGTGGTCCTCGGCGACGCCGAGCATCATGAACCAGCGGGCATGCTCCCAGTCCGGCTCACCGAACTCCCAGAAGGAGGCGCCGATCGAGTAGAGCCCGGCCGCCGCCATGTTGACCGAGCAGAAGCCCCCGTGCGCCGCGTGGTTGGGGGTGCCGAAGCGGCTCGCCCACCAGCCGGTGAGGGCCTGGCTCTGGTCGCGTCCGGTGAAGAACGCGAGCTTGCGCGGGTCCGTCTCGCGGAGGGGGCGGAGCCACTCCACCGCGAGCCCGACGGCCTCCTCCCAGGAAATCTCCCGGAACTCGCCCTGCCCGCGCTCGCCGGTGCGAAGGAGCGGCCGCGAGAGCCGCGCCGGCGAGTAGTGCTGCATGATGCCGGCGGAGCCCTTCGCGCAGAGCACGCCGCGGTTGACGGGGTGGTCCGGGTTGCCCTCGATGTAGCGGACGGTGCCGTCCTTCAGGTGCACCCGGATCCCGCACCGGCACGCGCACATGTAGCACGTGGTGGACCGGACTTCGTCGCCGATCGGGGCAGAGTACTCGATGCCGCGTTCCATTGCCGCAAGTATATTCGAAGATCGGGGTCAGACACCCGGCCGGAAACGCCGAAGCCGGGCATTCCCCCCCCCGCTCACCGGAGAGGGAGCGACGTCGCCCCATGGGGCCTCAAGTGCAAGCTCCTCGGGCAACCCGTCTACCGGCTCCTGTGCGACGGGCGGGCCAAGCAGCTCAAACCCTGGTCAAGCATATTGGAAGTCGCGGTGCCGTCAGGCGTCCGCGAACAGCGCCGACGGGTCGCATACTGCGCCGTTCGAAATAAGGTAGTATTTTGATACCAGCCAATTAAGGGGAGATATTGCCGCGTGGTTCCTTCAACAGCACAGAGAAACTCGATGTGGCGACTGTTGACAACATTGGCG
Organism: Gammaproteobacteria bacterium; assembly: GCA_022823045.1. Taxonomy (GTDB): domain Bacteria; phylum Pseudomonadota; class Gammaproteobacteria; order HK1; family HK1; genus JAJDXW01. The sequence goes on along the minus strand of JAJDXW010000134.1, from coordinate 5,318 downwards.
ATATTTCTGCTGCTGTTCCCACTGCAGGCGAGCCCATTCAGGTCACGAATCATCTACTTCGGTCCGCGACTCGTCGATGAAAAATTCGAAATTCTGCGCAATCTTGCGCGTGAACCAAAGGGTGCAGAGAAGGTTAGAAAGTTTCTTGATAAGGAGTTGCTTCCTGGTGAAGGAAAGGAAGAAGCCCTGCTGCGAATCGCGGTCCAGAATGGTGTAATCTCAAATGACGAAGCTATGGGATTCTTTTCCAGACTGAGTGGTGTCAAAGGATTCAGAACCACTCTACGCAAGGTGATTGGAAATAAGCAACCCAAGACCCAAGGACACCTGAACGAGCTGAGAATTGCAGATCGGTCTTCTCAGTACGGTTTTTCCGTCAAAGGAATCGGCGAGAGATTTGACGACGGCATAAAGAGTCGCCCCACGGACATAGATGTTGTAATTGAAAAGAACGGCAAGACCTTCGCATTGGAAGCCAAGGACTATGCGGCGAAGAACCGGCTTCCAATGGATCAATTCAGAGCCGATATGGATTCCCTCGTCAAATTTCAATCACGGATGGAGCCGGACAAGGTAATCCCCGTATTCTCCATCACCAGAATGCCTGACAACCTGAGAGATTGGAAATTGCTTCAAAACGAGACCGCCAAACGAGGCATCAAGCTCATCGTTGGTTCCGCCGATGAACAAGCGGTAGTACTGAACTACCTGGAGACGATTTCATGAAACCCACCACGCTCGTTGCTTTCATGCTTGTATCAAGCTGGATATATCCCGACACTGCACATGCCTTGTTCGAGACCAAGGCTACCTTTGGTTCATTCTATGACGAAGGTTGGAGTGGCCTGATCATCTGGGGCGGACTGGGCATACTTGCTGCGGCCGTTCTTGGCGCAGCGGTTCTTTTCACAGGTGGTGCGGCAAGCCCGTTCGTCGCACCCGGCGCAGTTGCCCTTGGCACTCTGATTGGAAAATTCATGGGACTCACGGGCGTCGCAGCGACCAACGCCGGCCTCGCCCTCGTCGGTGGGGGAGCCATAGCCGCAGGAGGACTCGGAATCGCCGGCGGCGCGGCGGCAATCACTGTTGCATTCGAAGTTGCGACCACGACCGCGGTAATCGCGGGGGAGGAAATCTACGATTCCGTGAAGGAACGAAGGGAAACGGACGCTCTATATTCTCGACTGGTGAGCCAAAGCAAGGGGCTGATCACTTTTCCGATACCCAAGAGCACCTCGGGATCGAATGCCGTCAAGGAAGCCATGTCCATCCTGGAAGAGATTGATACCGAACAACCTCTATCTGCCGAGAGCAACCGGCGGCTACTCCGGAAGGCCGTGAGCAAGCTGCGATGGACCCCCGACGCTCAAGAGGATGCGCTGGCGGCACTGGCGCACATCGACAAGGAAGAGGCTCACCTCTCTGCAAGAAACCAAGAATCGGGAATGGAGGCGGTGAATATTCTCCTGGAGTCGTCCGAAGTTGCAGAACTTCGCGATGCCGCCCTGTTATCGTTGCTCTACTTCATGCTCGACGATTACAGAAAGGCCAATTACTATGCGGCGCGAGCCGCAGAAATTGCACAGGCGGAGGATCCTGAAGGCTACGCCGTTCGGATCAGTTTACCGACGTTTATCTCGGCAACGTGCTCACTGTACGGCGAAGAACTAGATTATACAAATGCTATTTCTCGATTCGAGAGTTCGATATTGGCGGAACCGGAGAACAAACTCGTCCCTTTGCTGTTCAGCATTTTCCTGGATCGGCTCACTTTGCGCAGCATGAGTGATGGGCAATTCGATCCTCGACTCTTTCACGAAGCATTCGAGATCATGAAGTCACCGCCTCTCGAGGAATTTCGGATCACCAATTACATCATCTTGCTGGGAAGGTATCTCATGCATCTCGAGAATGAAAGGCTGATAGTAACGAGCCTGACAGGCGCATCAGACATCACGATCAAGAATCACCCGAACACGCTGGCGTACGTCAGGAATGCACTTGATACATACAGGCTATTGCTCCGTGGCGCGAGCGACGTGGAAAGCAACATCGTAGTATTGTCAATGGATGAACTAAATGAGGTGCAGAGGGAGGCAGTAGCAAAGCTGCGCGGTGAATACACGCGCGCTATCCTGGACAAGGAAGAGCTTGCCCGTTTGGTCAGGGATCTCGAGCGACACCAGGCAGAAGGGTGAGGCATAGCGGGTGCGTCGAACCGCTCCATCGGAAGCGCGGACACCGAGGAGGTTGCCCAAGCCTCGTTGTGGCTCTGGCTGAGGGGTAGGCTGGTGCCGCCCCCAAGCCTCCGCGCCGAATCAAGAGAGAGGAGACCCTTTGTATCGTGAAGGGAATTGCGAGCTGCCGCACCGCGCGAGCGGTCAGACGCGCTCCACGTCGAATTGGGTGACGTTGCGCTCTTTGCGGCTGAACTCGACGCCCACCAGGTGAATGGGAACTCGAAGGCCGCGGTACTTGTCCGCGTAGCGTTGTTCCCGGATCTGTGCGAGTGCTCCTCCCTCACCGGCCTGCTCCACCACCTTGAACTCGAAGATGTAGACCCTTCCCTCGAACTGGACTGACATGTCCAGGCGTCCCCGGCTCGTGCTCTCCTCCACCACGACGTCGAGGCCAAGCCCCGCGAAGTACGCATAGAACACGCTCGCGTAGTACCCCTCGTACCGCGCGAGGTCATTTCGACGATGCCAGTCGTAGGGGATGCTCGCGAAGAAGGCGTGGATGACCTCCTTCAGCCCCTCGAGGTCTCCGGCGAGCAGAAGATCGTGCAGGCGGGAGCTGTTCTCCTCCCGCCCGGTCCGATTCCCGGTCAGGTGGTCCAGGAGGTGCTCGTTCAGGCTCTGGTACACCTCCCGGTTCGGATACCCGAGCCGGTGCCAGGTCCTCCCGGCCCTTCTCTCGCTCTCGAGGATGGTGAGGTAGCCGGTCTGGAACAGCAACGCCTCCGGGGCGATGTGCTCCACGTCGAAGGCTGAGAGCAGCGTCTCGCTTCGCCGCAGGTCGCCGAGCGTGAACGCATCGACCTCGTGCCGGACCAGCGTTTCGAGGAGAAAGGTCGGGGTCCCCGTTTCGAACCACCAGGGGCCGAACGCACGGTTGTAGAAGAGCAGCAGGATGTCGAAGGGGTTGTACACCTTCTCCTCACCGCCCCAACCGTAGCCGTTGTACCACTCCCGAACCTCCGTCCGGTCGAGCCCGTCGATCTCGGGGGCGAACACCGTGTCGAGGTCCCGGTCCGTGTAGCCACAGATGGCGGATTGGTCGGGGTTGAGGGTGAGGTCGACGAGATTGTTGAGGTCCGAGAAGAGGCTTACCTTCGAGAACTTGCTCACCCCGGTGATGAAGGCGAACTTCACGTCCGCGTCGAGGCCCTTGATCACCGAGTAGACGCCCCGGAGGTAGCTCCGGTGGGCTTTCGCGACGTCCGGAGTCCCGAGGGCCTCCAGAATGGGCTTGTCGTATTCGTCCACCAGCACGACGACCCGCTGGCCCGTGTGGCGGTGCAGGGTCGCAATGAGATGGGCGAAGCGTTCCGGCCCGGTGTCGTAACGACGCTCGATCGGAGCGTCCCGCTCGATTTCGTCGAGCTGCGCCATCAGGTTCGCATGGACGCTGCCAGGCTCGGTGAAGCTGCCGTAGGCGAAGTCGAGCCGCACCACCGGATGGCGCACCGACCAGTCCCATCGGCCGTGGATGTAGAGGTCCCTGAACAGCTCCTCGCTTCCCTCGAACAGCTCCTTGATTGTGTCGACGAGGAGGCTCTTGCCAAAACGCCGGGGACGCGACAGGAAGTAGCGTGAACCGGTCTCGTTGAGGCGCCAGATCCAGGGCGTCTTGTCCACGTAGTAGCAGTCTTCCTCCCGGAGGGTGCGGAAGGTCTGAATGCCGACCGGGAGCTTGCGTCGCATGGACCTGGCGCCAGTCACTCCGCGAGAAGGTCCCGTGAGATCGGCGACCGGCCGGCCATCGTCACCGGCTGGGAATGCAGGTGGTGGACCGGACTTCGTCGCCGATCGGGGCGGAATACTCGATGCCGCGTTCCATCGCCGCGAGTATATTCGAGGATGGGGGGGACGCGGATTTTTCCGGGTGTTTCGGGCCGGTCGGCGGGGGCGCGGGCGCCCAGGGCGCCCGTCGCCTCCGTCGCCCCTGCCACGCCTCAGATGAGGCCGGCCCGGCTCAGCACTCCGTCGAGCCGCCGCTCGAGATCCGGGGTCGACGTGGTCATGGGCAGGCGATGCTCATTGCGCTCGATTCGCCCTCGCCGCTTCACCATGTACTTGGTCGTGATCGGCGAGGTGTCGTAGGAGATCGCGGCGAACACCTCGGAGATCTCGTCGTTGAGGGCGCGCGCGCCCGCGCTGTCGCCGGCCGCGCAAAGCTCGCACAGACGCGCGACCTCGGCCGGGATGACATTGGTCACCGAGATCATGGTGCCGCAGGCCCCGATCGCCATCATCGGCAGGCTCGGCTCCTCCGATCCGGAGAAGATCCGGAAGTCGCTCCCGATGCGGTGCAGGGCGGCGGTCACGAACTTCACGTCGTCGTCGGTATTCTTGAGCCCGACGAAGTTCGGCGCGCGCTCCTTGATCGCCTCCATGGTGTCGACGGTGAGGCTGACCGCCGCGCGCCCGGGGATGTGATAGATGAGCACCGGCCGGTCGGTGCGTCCGGCCACGTCCGCGAAGTAGTCGATCAGGGCGCGCTGCGGCGGCCGGCAGTAGTAGGGCGTGACGACCACCATCGAGTCGACCCCGAGCGCCTGGTAGCGCTCGACCTGGATCACCGTCTCCGCGTGCGACTGGGCGCCCGTCCCCGCGCAGATCGGCACGCGGCCGGCTGCCGCGTCCGTGGCCACCTCGACCAGCGTGATGCGCTCCTTGAGGGTCAGGGTGGTCGGCTCGCCGCTCGTCGCGTTGACGAGCAGGCCGTGCACTCCCTGGTCGATCTGCCACTGGCAGTGACCGGCATAGGCGTCGTAGTCGATGTTCCCGTCCTCGAACGGGACGATGAGCGGCACGTAGGCGCCCTTGAGCGCGTCGATCCCGAGTTTCATCGCAGCGAGTATATTCGAGGATTGGAACCAATCTCCGGGCCGGAAGTCTGAAGCCGGGTTTTCCGCCGCCGCGTTCATTCGGGAGGAACCACGATGGTGAAGATTGCGAGCGTCGAGGCGAGCGCCCACTCGCGTCCGTTCGAGGGGGACGTGCTCCGAAACGCGCTCGGCGCCAACGTCAAGCGCGACTTCGTGCTCGTCAAGGTGACCGCGGACGACGGCACGGTCGGCTACGGAGAGTCGC
>JAJDXW010000408.1 GCA_022823045.1 Gammaproteobacteria bacterium | reverse complement strand
TCTTTGTCTCTTTTGCGGGGGTCCAGGGGGCGGAGCCCCCTGGCCGATTTATCGCCATTCGTTGGGTTCCTCGGTGCATCGTGTCCGAGTACCGCAGAGCGCCCGCCTCCGGCGCTTGGTTCTGGCCAGCGCCCCGTCTCGCGTCCGGTCTGGCGCCCGGCATCGCGTCGTAGTCGGTGGACGCAGGCCCCGGCGGGCGTGTCTTGGCCGATGAAGCGCTCGACGGATGGTGCGGAGCGCCGCACCGGCCCCGCGCTGGAGGCGATGTACCAGCTCGTGCGGTGGCTGATTCCCACCGTGGACCGGTTCCCGCGCCGGCAGAAGTTCCTCCTCGGCGACCGCATCCAGACCACCGCCCTCACGGGCCTGGAGCGGCTGGTCGAGGCGACCTTCACCCGCAACCGAGGCCGGCTCCTCGACCGCGTCAACGTCGACCTCGACAAGCTGCGCCTGTTGCTTCGTCTCGCGAAGGAGCTCGGGTACCTCGACCTGCGGCGCTACGAGCACGCGGCGCGGCGCCTGGACGAGGTGGGCCGGCTCGTCGGCGGATGGCGCCGGGTGCACCGTGACCCGGCGGGCTGACGACCTCTTCCCCGGAATCGCCTCGTTTCCGGCATTGGAAGCGGCGGCACGCCGGGCCGCGCGGGGCAAGCGGAGAAAGCCCGGCGCCGCCGCGTTTCTCGCCTGCCTGGAACGCGAGGTGCTGCGTCTCGAACGCGAGCTGCTCGCGGGCGAATGGCAGCCCGGGCGCTACGTGGAAATCGCCATCCGCGACCCGAAGCCACGTACCGTGTCCGCCGCCCCGTTCCGGGACCGGGTGGTGCACCACGCCCTCTGCGCCGCCATCGAGCCGCACTTCGAGCGGAGCTTCATCCACGACAGCTACGCGAATCGCCGCGGCAAGGGCACGCACCGGGCGGTCGCGCGCTACGAACGATTCCGAAACCGGTTCGCCGCGGTGTTGCGCGGTGACATCTTCCGCTACTTCCCCGCCATGGACCACGCGATCCTTAAGAGCCGGGTTCGCCGACGAATCCGATGCGAACGGACGTTGCGGCTGACGGATGCGATCATCGACGGCTCGAATCCCCAGGAGCCGGTCTACCGCTACTATCCGGGCGACGATCTCTTCACACCCTTCGAGCGGCGTCGGGGTCTACCCATCGGGAACCTGACGAGCCAGCTCTTCGCGAACGTGTACCTCGACGGCCTCGACCACTTCGTCAAGGAGGTGCTGCGGGCGAAGGGATACCTGCGCTACGTGGACGACTTCGCGCTCTTCCACGACGACCCGGCGGTGCTCGCGGACTGGCGGGAGCGCATCGGTGCGTACCTCGCACGGCGACGGCTCTCCTTGCACCCGCGCAAGACGTATGTCGCGCCGACGGCGGAGCCGACCCGTTTTCTCGGATACGTCCTGCTCCCGGACGGCCGGCGGCGGCTTCCCGAGGACAACGTTCGCCGCTTCCGCAACCGCTTGCGAAGCATGCGCGACCGGGTGCGCGCGGGCGCGATGGCGCCGGAGGAAGGGCGCCCGCGGGTCGCGAGCTGGGTGGCGCATGCGCGCCACGCGAACACCCGGCGGCTGCGGCGCGCGCTGCTTCGCGGCGGGCCCTTCGACCCCGCCGCGCAACGACTTCCGGGCCACCCGGCGGCCCCGCCGGGCTGGTCCGGGAGCCTGACCGGCCCCTGACCGCCGTGTTTTGCGGGGCGGCTCGTGGAACAACAAACCGAGGAACCTCCGTTCCGCGAACCGCAACAGGAACGAAACCGGAAACCGGAACAACAATATCGGGTTTCGTATTGCCAGCACGGCCCGAGGCCGGAGTCCTCACTCCCATTGGGGGTGGGGAGCGCGCTGGGGGCCGTCCAGGGCCGGTCATGACGAGCGCACCGCGCCCGCGCGGGGTGGCGGTGCAAGGTGGCGCCCGTCCCGGGCCACCCCGTGGCCGACGGGCGCCACCATTCCATCGGCCGGCCCGCACGTCGACGACGGCGGTCACGCTGGCGTGACCGACGCGACCTCGCGCTGCTCACCGTGGAACCGGTGCGGCGAGGGCGGCCGGCTCGCACGTTGCGCGCCGGGGCGGGGTCTCGGAGAATCGGGTCCCGGTCCTTCCATTGCCGACAGAACGCCGGGACCGGTTCCGGAAGGGAGGAGGCCATGGCAGCGAAGACACCACGCGTGCTTGCCCTGACCCTCGGGCTCGCGGTCGCCACGGCGCTGACGACCCTGTTGGTGTCCGTTGCCCCCGCGCGGGCGGAGTACGCGAACCCATACGGGGTGGCGGTCATCGTCGGCAACCGGGACTACCAGAACGAGCGGGTGCCGGCCGTCGCCTACGCGCACCGGGACGCGGAGGCGTTCCGGCGCTACGTCGTCGACGTGCTCGGCTTCGACCCGAACCGGGTGTTCGACGTCCGCGACGCGACGCAGGCGGAGATGTTCACGTGGTTCGGCAACCGCGACAGCCACGAAGGGAGGCTGTGGCGCTTCCTCCATCCGCGCCACGGCTCGGACGTGGTGGTGTTCTACTCCGGTCACGGGGTGCCGGGGCTCAAGGACCGGCGCGGCTACCTGCTTCCCTCGGACGCGGACCCGGACACCCCGGAGATCAACGGCTATCCGATCGACCTCCTGTACGCGAACCTCGGTGCGTCGCTGGAGGCGAAGACGGCGCGGGTGTTCCTGGACGCGTGCTTTTCGGGGGACAGCGACCGGGGGATGCTGATTCGGTCCGCGTCGCCGGTGTTCGTGCAGGCGGCGCTTCCGGAGGCATCGGCGGAGAAGCTGACGGTGCTGTCCGCGGCGTCGGGTTCGGAGGTCGCTTCGTGGGACGAGGAGGCGGGGCACGGGATGTTCACGCACCACCTGCTGGACGCGCTTTACGGCGAGGCTGACCTCGACGGGGACGGCCGGGTGACCGCGGTGGAAGCGAAGACGTACCTCGACGACACGATGACGATTGCGGCCCGGGTGGAGTTCGGCCGTCACCAGAACGCGAGCCTCAACGGCGAGGCCGGCGCGGTGCTCGCGAGGGCGGGCGAAGGGGGCGCCTTCCCGCGCCGTCCGGGGCTCGGCGAAGCGGAGCCCGGGCCGGACGCGACCGGGGAGAGCGCCGGTGCGGAGCCTCCGCCGCCAGCGGAGACGGCGGAGTCGGCGGGCGTGTCGGCGGCCGAAGCCGAAGCCGGGGCCGGGTCGGACGCTTTGCGCTCTCCCTTCGGTGGCCGGGCGATCCTGGACGTGAGGACGGAGCCGGCGGGCGCGCGGGTGCTGGTGGGCGGGGAGCTCGCCGGGGAGACGCCGCTCATCCGTTCGGACCTGCGGGCGGGGACGTGGACGGTGGTGCTGGACCACCCGCTGCACGAGACGGTAAGTCTCGAGGGCCAGGAGCTGGCGGACCGTCGGGTGCTGAAGGTCCGGCACCGGCTGGTCCGGACGCGAGGCGAGGTGACGGTGCTGGTTACGCCCGCGGTGCCGGGTGCATGGGTGGAGCATGGGGGGAGCCGCCACGAGGTGCCGGTGACCCTGGAGGGGGTGTTGTCGGGTCCGGTCGAGCTGACCTTGGGTGCGCCCGGACACCAGGAGATTCGGTTGGAGGTCGAGGTTCCGAAGGGTGACGTAGCGCTGGTGGAGCATCGTCTCGAGCCGGTGCGCTACGGAACGCTGACGGTAAGTACGGAGCCGGCGGACGCGCAGGTCGAGGTGCCGGGCGCGGGGACGTACCGTTCGGGGATGCGCCTTCCCGAGGGCGTGCACCGGCTGCGGGTGAGCCGTGAGGGATACCGCGCGGCGGAGCTCGAGGTGGAGGTCTCGGGGGAATCTTCGTTGCGGGTGGAACTGGAGCGGGAGCTGTTCTCGTTCACGGTCGTCCCGATCCCTTCGGAGGCGGAGGTCCGGTTCCTGGACGCGGCGGAGCGATATCGTCCGGGGATGGAGCTTCCCTCCGGGCGGTACCGGGTGCGGGTGAGCGCTGAAGGCTGGCGGTCGCGGGAGGAGACGGTGGTCCACGGCCGCGCGGCGACGCGTCGTGCGGTACGGCTCGACCGACTTCCGCCGCCTGCGGAGGAGTTGGAGGCGGCGCTTGAGCTGACCACCGCAAAGCGCAAGCTGATACAGCACGGTCTCGCGTCGCTGGGCATCGAGGTGGGGTTGATTGACGGGCTGTTCGGCCCCCGGACTCGCGAATCGATAGCCGCGTACCAGCGGAAGAAGGGCTACGCGGCGACGGGCTATCTGACGTCGGCGCAGGCCGGGGCGTTGCTGGAGCTGGGCAAGGAGCGGCTCGCGGAGGTTTCGAAGCCGAAGTTGGAGCCCGGTAAGAAGTTCCGCGACTGCGACGATTGCCCGGAGATGGTGGTGGTACCGGCGGGGAGCTACATGATGGGCTCGCCGTCGCACGAGGATGGCCGAGTCGACCGGGAAAGCCCGGTGCACCGTGTGACGATACCCGAGCCGTTTGCGGTGGGTGTATACGAGGTCACGTTCCGGGAGTGGGACGCGTGCCGTCGGGACGGTGGTTGCTCGCATGCTCCCGGCGACCGGGGCTGGGGTCGCGGGGACCGTCCGGTCATCGCCGTGAGCTGGGAGGATGCGAAGGAGTACGTTCGCTGGCTTTCGCGTGAGACGGGCGCGGAATACCGGTTGCTCAGCGAATCGGAGTGGGAGTACGCGGCGCGGGCGGGAACGACGGGTCCATTTCACTTCGGTTCGACGATTTCGCCCGAGCAGGCGAACTACGACGGGAACTACACGTACGGCTCCGGCCGCAAGGGTCGGTACCGGAAGCGGACGGAGCCGGTGGGTTCGTTTCCACCGAACGCGTTCGGTTTGCACGACGTGCACGGGAACGTCCGGGAGTGGGTAGAGGACTGCTGGCACGGGAGTTATCGTGGAGCGCCGTCGGATGGCCGCGCCTGGACGACTGGTGGCGGCTGTGTCCGCCGTGTTTTGCGGGGCGGCTCGTGGGGCGACGAACCGAGGCTCCTCCGTTCCGCGGACCGCTACAGGAGCGGTACCGGGCTCCGGCTCGACGATATCGGGTTTCGTATTGCCAGGACATTGGATTGACTCCTGTGTCTTGGCCTCTTTTGCGGGGGTCCAGGGGGCGGAGCCCCTGGCCGAAAATTCGCCATCCCGGGGGGAAGTCTGATGCTCCCTTCTCCTGCGCCGCGGCCGCTCCCATGCGCTCCCATCCGGCACCGGGTTCCGGCCGGCTCGCCGTCGCCCGTCCGCTCCGGCGCCCTGAGCCCGTCCGCATGCGGCGGCCTCGCCCTGGCCGGCACGACGCGGCGGTCGAGGTGCGATACTGGCCGTCACGCGCTTCTTCAACACCTCCGGCCCCGTCGTCCCCGCCGACCACTACCGCATCCCGCCCCTTGAACGGGTGAACCTGGACGAGGTCCTCGGACTCGTCCGCGACAAGCGATACTTCGTCCTGCACGCCCCGCGGCAGACGGGCAAGACCTCCGCGCGCCTCGCGTTGCGGGACCTCCCGAACGGCGGGGCGGCCGGCGGCCACTGTACGAGGTGACCTTTTCGGATTCCGTGAAAGGATAACTCCGCCTCGCTGAGGCGCATCGTCGAGGCGCGCGTTGGTAGCGGGGGCCCGGAGTGGGTCGGCACCGAGCGTCCCCGGCTACGGAGGGTTGGGGCGCGCTTTGCGAGCGCGAGGGGCGTGTCCTGCGGGGCGGGGAGAGGTTTCCGAGAAACGAGCCCTCTTCCTTCCATAGCCGGACGTGGGCTCACGCGGTTGGGGCGAGGAGGAGAGCGTCGTGTCGAAGACGAGACGCGCACCGGCCCTGCCCCGGTCCGCTCGCGGCCGCGGTGCCTGGGGAGCGGGCTGCGGGACCCCCGATGGCCCATACCGCAACCTCGCATGAACGGAGACTCCCGATGACCCGCGCACTGTCCGCTTCCTGTCTGCTCGGCGCACTCCTGGCACTCGCCGCGCTTGCCGCGCTCGTCCCCGGGGCGGCCGGGGCGGCCGACCCTCCCTTCCCCGTCTATCGCGATGCGGAAATGGAACAGCGGTGGCAGGCGGAACCCGAGGTGCTTCAGGTGCCCTCGGCGGAAAGGGAGATGATGGCGACGACGAGGGCGAACGCCGCGGCCCGAGCCCGGGACACCGCCGGCCTCGCGGCGGCGGCGCGCGATGTGCTCGTTCATGCGCCCGAGGGTATCGCCGCCGGCTGGGAGAAGGCGGCGGGGTTCTGGGCAAGCCTGTATCGGTCTTCGAGGGCGTTCGCCGACAACCGGGAGCACGACTGGGACGAACGGTACGAAGCAAGGCGCATTGCCAAGGATGCCCTGCGGGAGGCCGCCTACAGTCTGTATTCCGCCTACCGCGCTTCCTCCGACCCTGGTTCCGCCAGTGAGGCCCTCCGTGCGCTCAGCTCCGTCCAGGAAGCCCGGGAGGACCATGTCAGCGCCGAGCTGGCCCTGATCGCGAGCCTCGCCGTGAAAGAAGCCCCCGGGGCCGAGGTTCGGCTCGAACGCCTCCGCCACGAGCACGGCTTTCGCGTCGTCGAGGTCCACATCGACCCGAACCGCGACGACCCCATGGCCTGCCTCGCTCTCAGCGCCGAGGTCGCGGAAGAGCAGCACGAGGCCATCGCCGACTATCTCCGGCTGGAGCCGAGCCGCGGCGACCACCCGGTGGTACTCCGCGGCTCCACCGTGTGCATCGGCAACCTCGAGCACGGTGCGGAGTACTCCCTGACCCTCCGCGACGGTCTCGTCGATACCCACGGACGGGCCGTCGTTCCCCACGAGCGCCAGGTGCTGGTGCCCGATCGCCGGCCCGGGGCGAAGTTCTCCGGCGGGCGCTACGTGTTTCCCGTGGTCGGCAGCCTCGGGATCCCCTTGACCACGGTGAACATGAAGGAGGTTCCGCTGACCCTTCTTCGGATCACCGAAGGCAACCTGGTGGACGAAGTGACGCGGGGGCGGGTCGGCCGGAACCTCGATGGTTACGACCTGCGTGAGGTTGCCGATTCACTCGGTGAGCAGATCTGGGAAGGGACGGTATCGGTCCGGGGGACACGCAACCGGGAGGTCGTGACCGCGGTTCCGATCGACACCCTGCTGCCGGAGCGAAAACCCGGTGTCTATCTTCTCGCGGTGACGCCGAGCGACTCGGAACTCTCCGGTTACTGGGACCGGGCCGTCCAGTGGCTGGTGGTCTCGGACATCGGTCTGGTGACCGTCCGCGGCGCCGGCGGATTGTCCGTCTTCGCCCGCTCCCTCGCCACCGGCGGGCCGATGGCCGGCGTGACCCTCTCCCTTGACGCTCGCAACGAGGACACCCTGGCCGAGCGCACCACCGGCCCGGACGGCCGCGCGACGTTCGCGCCGGGGCTGTTGCGGGGCTCGGGGGGTCGCGAGGCGGTGCTCCTGAGAGCGCGGTCGGGAGAGGGCGACTACACGTTTCTCGCGCTGACCGGGGCCGGCTTCGATCTCGCTGACCGCGGCGTCGGCGGCCGCCGGGCGCCAGGTCCGATAGACGCCTTCGTCTATACCGACCGTGGGATCTACCGCCCCGGCGAGACCGTCCACCTGACGGCCCTGGTCCGCGACGACCGGGGCCATGCGATCGCCGGCCTGCCCCTCGAGCTGACCGTTACTCGCCCCGACGGGGTGGTGGCGCGCACATTCTCCGTGCGAAGTGACGAGACCGGCGCCGTGCCCCTCGACCACCTGCTCGCCGGCAGCGCGATCACCGGCGACTGGCGCTTCGCGTTGCGCGTGCCGGGCGGCGGAGCCACCGTCGGGGAAGCCACGGTGCAGGTGGAGGACTTCGTGTCGCCGCGCATCGAGGTCAGCGCCGGGGCTCCCGAAGCCCTCTCCTTCCCGGCCGGAGCTCCGATCACCATTGCGGCCCGCTTCCTCTATGGCGCCCCCGCCGCCGGCCTCGCGGTCGCGGGACGGGTTCGCGTGGAGGTCGATCCCGAGCCCTTTGCCGCCTGGTCCGGCTACCGGTTCGGCCTCGTCGACGCGCGGCCGGTTGCCGCCCGCGCCGACCTGCCGGAGGCGCGGACCGGCGAGGACGGCACCGCGGCCCTGTCCCTGGCCCTCCCCGCGGTGGCGGAGAGCACGCATCCGTTGCGGGCCCGCATCGACGTTGCGGTGCTGGAACGAGGTGGCCGGCCGGTGGGCAAGACCCTCGTCCGCCCCGTGCGCGACGGGCGCGAGCGCATCGGCATTCGGCCCGAGTTCGCCGGGTCGGTGGGCACGGGAGCCCCCGCGGTCTTCGCCATCGCCCTGGTCGACGGTGCCGGGGAGGCCGTCGGCGGGCGCGCCCTCGCGTGGCATCTCCACCGGGAGGACCGGGAGCTCTTCTGGTATCGCGATTCGAGCGGGAGCTGGGAGTATCGCGAGATTGTGAGCGACACCACCATGGAGAGCGGCGAGGTCCACACCTCCGGCTCCCGAAGCGATGGCGACCCTGCCCGCATCACCCTGCAGGCAGGGTGGGGAGACTATCGCCTGGAGGTGACCGATCCGGCCGATCCCGGCGCCGCGCCGGCCAGCATCCGCTTTCGCGTCGGCTGGGGCCGGAACGACGGCGGCCCGGGCACCCCGGACCGGATGACGGTGCGCCTGGACCGCGACCGCTACTTGGCGGGCGAAACCGCGACCGTCCGGCTGGAGGCACCGTTCGACGGACCCGCGCTCGTCACCGTGCTCACCGACCGGGTGGCGCAGGTGCACGGCGCCGAAGTACGCGACGGCCATGCGTCCCTTTCGCTCCCGGTGGAGGACTGGACGGCGGGCGCCTACGTCACCGCCACCGTCTTCCGGCCCGCGCCGGCCGGGGCCGAACGGGGTCCGGGGCGCGCCGTGGGGCTCGCTTGGCTCGCCGTCGACGCCCCGGAGCGGCGCCTGTCGGTCGTGTTCGACGCGCCGGCCACCGCCGCCTCCGGCGGTCCGGTAACCGTGCCCTTTCAGGTCACGAACGGCGCCGGGGTCCCCACCCGGGCCCGCCTGACCGTCGCGGCGGTGGACGAGGGGATCCTCCAGTTGACCGACTTCGACCCGCCCGATCCGATTGCCGTGGTATTCGGCAAGCGGCGCATGGAGGTGGAGCTGCGCGATCTCTATGGCCGGCTGATCGACGCCCGGCAAGGACGCCCGAAGACCGTTCGCTCGGGCGGTGACGACCCGGGCGGCCTGCTGGGCGGCCTCCAGCCTCCCCGCCGGACGGTGGTTCTCCATCACGGCCTCATGCACACCGACGCCGAGGGCCGCGGCGAGGTCGTGCTCGACGTTCCCGAGGGATTCAGCGGCCGGCTGCGCCTGATGGCGGTCGCCCACAACCGGCAAGCGGTCGGTCACGGAAACCGGGCTCTCATCGTCCGCGACCCCCTGGTGGCGGACCTCTACCTGCCGCGCTTCCTCGCCCCCGGCGACGAGGCCCGGATCAGCGTCGAGCTCGCCAACCTCGACGCGCCGGCCGGCGAGTACATCCCCGCCTTGTCCGTGACGGGGCCGGCCCGCGTCGCCGGGACGCTCCCCGCCGCCCTCCGCCTTGCCCCGGGCGAGCGCTGGTCGGCGCCTCTCGCCCTCTCCGCCCGCGCGCCGGGGGAGGTGACTTTGCGCTTCCGCGCATCCGGCCCCGAAGGCACCCGTGTCGAACGAACGTGGACCCTCGCGGTGCGTCCCGCCCAGGCCTGGCGCCAGACCCGGCGCGCGGTCGCGCTCGGGCCGGGCGAGAGCATCGACCTGTCCGAAGCCCTCATCTCGGATCTCCATGCGGCGGACGCCCGGGTGTCGGTCAGCCTGTCGGCGGTGCTCTACGACCTGCCCGGGCTGCTGGCCTCGCTGGACCGGTATCCCTACGGCTGCACCGAGCAGATCGTGAGCCGCGCCCTGCCCCTGCTCTACGTCGATGCGCTGAGCGTGAGCGCCGGAGCCGGCCGGTACGCCGGCTACCCGGGGCTTCGCGACCGCATCCAGGGAGCGGTCCGACGGGTGCTGTCGCGCCAGCGCTCCGACGGAAGCTTCGGCCTGTGGAGCGCCCGGGACCGGGAGGATCCCTGGGTCTCGGCCTACGCCCTCGACTTCCTCGATCGTGCCCGCACCGCGGGTTTCGAGGTGGACGCGGGGGCGCTTCGCCGGTCCCGGCTCTACATCGCCGGCCTGCTGCGCTCGACGCGGCTTTCGGAAGAACAGGCGGAGGCGGTCGCCTATGGTCTTGCCGCGCTCGCTCGCGCCAACGTCGTCGAGCCCGGCGACGTGCGTCACTTCGTCCGCGCCCGCCTCGGGCGGGTGGCGAGCGGCCTCGGTCGTGCGCAGTTGGCGCTTGCCGCCGCCTCGTTCGGGCTGGCGGAGGACCGCGATACCGCGCTCTCCGCGGCCGTCTCGGCACCGGGCGGCGATCGCTACGCCACCTACGGCAGCGCATTGCGCGATGCGGCCGCGCTCGTTGCCGTGGCCGCCGCCCTCGAGTCCGATTCCCTGCGGGAGGCGGCGGCCCACCTGCGCGAGCTCAGCGCTGAAGACTCCCATACCAGCACCCAGGAGAAGGCCTGGATGGTGGTGGCCGCCTGGGAGCTGAATCGCGCCATGGAGGGAGCACCGCTCACCGTGGACGGTGCCGAGACCCGGATCGGTGAGGGCGGTTTCTACCGGGTGTTCGGTCCGAGGGAGCTGAAGGGCGAAGGGGTGACCATCGCGAACCCCGGAACCCGAGCGGTGAACCTCACCATCGGCACCGGCGGGCACCCCGCGGTCGAGGAACCCGCCTATGCCAACGGCATCACCCTGACCCGCACCCTCCTCACGCGCGAGGGCGTGCCGGCCGGGCTCGCGGACGTGAAGCAGGGGGACGAGCTGACCGTGGTGCTGGAAGGCCGGCTGGAGGAGGAGAGCCGGTTCCCCCGCCGCCTCCTCGTCGCGGATCTGCTGCCGGCCGGCTTCGAGATCGGGGCCGCCCTCGGAGACGACGACGAGCATGAGGCGCTCGGGCGGATCGACCGCCCGGAAACCCTGCGACTGCGGGACGATCGCTACGTGGCCGCGCTCACTCGGGGTGAGGGCGATGAGGGCGGGTCGTTCCGGCTCGCGTACCTCGTCCGCGCGGTGACCCCCGGTGAGTTCCGGCTCCCGGCCGCCTACGTGGAGGACATGTACGACCCGGCGGTACAGGCGCGCGGCTCCATGGGTCGCCTGAACGTCCGGCCCTGAGCGGCGCCGGGCCGTCATCGTGCGGGCATCGGGCCGGCGCAATGCCCTCGCCGGACTCGCGGCGGCGGCCGTCACGGTCGCCGTCGCCGCCCTCGCCCTCGACACCGCCTTCCCCTTGCCGGCGGCCAAGGGCCGGGACCTCTCCCGCGTCCTCCTCGCGAACGACGGAACCGCCCTCCGGATCGCCATCACCGGCGATGACAAGTTCCGCCTGGGAGCGAGCCTGTCCGACGTGGACTCGCGGTTCGTGCAATTGCTCATCGCCTATGAGGACCGCCGCTTCGCCGCTCACCCGGGAGTCGACCCGCTCGCCGTGATGCGGGCCCTCAAGCAGTGGGCGACGTCGGGCCGGGTCGTCTCGGGCGCATCCACCCTGACCATGCAGGTCGCGCGACTCCTCGAGCCGCGGCCGCGCACCCTCCGGTCCAAGGGCCTCGAGATGCTGCGCGCCCTCCAGCTCGAAGCGCATCTCTCCAAGCGCGAGATCCTCGAGCTCTACCTGACCCTGGCCCCCTACGGGGGAAACCTCGAAGGGGTCCGCGCCGCCTCTCACGCATGGCTGGGAAAGGAGCCCCGGCAACTGACGGACGCGGAGGCCGCCCTCCTCGTGGTGCTGCCGCAGGCTCCGAGCCGCCTGCGCCCGGACCGGCACCCGGCCCTCGCCCGCGCCGCCCGCGACAAGGTATTGCGCCAGGGGGTGAAACGCGGCGTCCTCACCGAGCGCGAGGCTTCGCTCGCCATGCGCGACGGGGTCCCCGTCGCGCGCCGGCCCTTTCCGTTTCACGCCGTTCACCTCGCCGACCGCCTGTTCGCCAAGCGCCCGGAGACCTCGGTGCGAACGCCGCTTGAGGCCTCCCTTCAGATCCGGGCCGAGACCCTCGCGGCCGCCCACGCGGCACGGGCCGGTCCCGCGGCGGGAGCGGCGGTGCTCGTGGCCGACCACCGGGATGCGATGGCGGTTCGAGCCTGGATCGGGAGCCCGGACTACCTGTCGGGCCCGAGGCTGGGAGCGGTCGACATGGTGAGAGCGATACGTTCGCCGGGCTCGACCCTGAAGCCCTTCATCTACGGTCTCGCCTTCGACCGGGCGCTGGCGCACCCCGACACCCGGGTGATGGATGCGCCCCGAATCTTCGGACGCTACGCGCCCGACAACTTCGACCGCCGTTATCGGGGACCGGTGACGATGGCGGAGGCGTTGCGGTTGTCGCTCAACATCCCCGCGGTGGCGGTGATGCATCGGCTGGGGCCGCATCGCTTCACCCATGCCCTGAAGGCCGCCGGGGTCCCCCTTTCCCTGCCGCCCGGCGAGAGGCCCGGGCTGGCCGTCGCCCTCGGCGGGATCGGGCTCACCCTGGACCGGCTGGTGGCCCTCTATGGGGCTCTCGGCGCGGACGGTCGGGTGCAGCCGTTGCGGCTCGATCCGGACGCCGGCGGGGGCCCGCCGCTCCGGCTGCTGACGGCCGGCACCGCCCACCGGGTGGCCGCCATTCTCGAAGACGCCCCCCCGCCGCGCGGAGCCGCCCCGGCGCGTCTGCTCGCCGGCGCGTCTCGCTTCGCTGCCAAGACGGGCACCTCGTTCGGATTCCGCGATGCCTGGGCCGTCGGCGTCGACGGGCGATACGTCGCCGGGGTGTGGATCGGTCGGGTGGACGGCACGCCGCAGCCCGGTCTCACCGGCCGGGACGATGCGCTGCCCCTGCTGCGCGCGGTGTTCGGGCTGTTGCCGCGCGACCCGGCGCGGAAGTTGCCCGAGCCGGTTCGCCCCCTGTCGGAGCCCGCCCCGCCGGCCCTCCGGAAGCTCGGGCACGGCTTCGAGCCCGACGCTCCTCGAGCGCCGGAGCTCGTGCTCGATTTTCCCCCCGACGGGGTGGCCTTGGACCTCTCGCGCGGAGGGCGCTTCCGCCCCTTGCCCCTGCGAGCCACGGGCGGGGTCGGTCCCGTTCGATGGCTGGTGAACGGGCGCCCCCTGGACAAGGCGTCCTGGCATCCCGACGGCCCGGGCGCCGCGACGATCAGCGCATTGGACACCCTGGGGCGTTCCGCCACCGCAACCGTCTGGGTGGAGTAGCGCCGCCCTGACGGTGAGCGTTCGCCGTGAAGGCGGACGGCTCGTACGAGTTCCCTGGCTTGCGGACGGCTGGCAGGGTTTCCAAAATGAGGCCCTGCTCGTCCCATATATCGACAAGGCAGGACGGGTCGACGAGGCGCCGGCTCGACGCGCGGAAGGGGAGGAACGTCATGACCAGTCTCATCTCCATCTTGTGCCAGGTCCGGTTGCCACGGTTCGCCCTTGCCGTATCGGCGATGACGGTGGCGTGGGTGTTCGCACTGCCGGCGCCGGCGTTCGCGGCCGGCAGCACGGGGTCGGTGCAACCGGACCGGGCTCCCGCTTCGGCCCCGGCGTCGGCCCCGGTTTCGGCCCCGGTTTCGGCCTCGGCTCCGGCCCCGGCGGCGGTCTCCGAGCCCGCGGCTCCGCCCGCGGAGCGGCTCGCGGGGGAGCTCCTCGCCACGATCCCGCCCGGCTCGCGGCTCTCCCTCCGCCCCCTCGTCCCCCAGGAGACGGGGCTCCCGCAGGAGGCCGGCCGCCGGCTCTACGAGTCGATCCTGAACGCGGTGTTTCATGCCGCCAGGTCGCGAGAGGTCGTCGTGCTCCCCCGAGAGAGCCTCCGGAAGATCTACGAGAGCCTCTACGAGTTCGGCCAGGGGAACGTGGAATCCATGCTCCGGGAGGCGCGGGCGGAAATCGAGGTGATTTGCGAGGCGTTCTCCGTCGCGGATGGGGTCGACCTCTCCTGCGGAGCCTGGGACCTCGAGGGAACGTTCTCCCACGCCCGGGCGATGGCACGCTTTCCGCTGGAGCGCCAGGTGGCACGGCTCGATCATGCGCTGGCCGAGATGGCGCGGCGTCTCGCGGAGGATGCCCCGGCGGTGGGCGAGGTCGAGCGGGTAATGATCATGGACGCCTCCATCGGGGCGCGCGGGGACCTCGGCAGCTTCGTCGGCAACACCCTGGAAGGGAAGCTCATCGAGTGGATGGGGGAACGGGCGAAGTCCGAGGAGGAGAAGGTGCGGGTCGCGACCGCGCTCGGCACCGAACCGCCACCCCCCGCGGAGCGATTGACCTATCGCATGGAAGGAACCCTCTGGCGCCTCGACGACGAGCTGGTGCGGCTGGAGGTGCGCCTGAAGCACTGCGGCCGGACCCGCGTTGCGGCGAGCGCCGACATCTCCGCCTCCTCCTTGCCGGCACAACCTGGGAAGGCGAGCGTAGGTGGAGAGGGCGGCCAGGTGCATGAGGCGGTGGCCGAGGCGGCGGTCTCCGAGCGCCTCGACCGGGCGTCCGCCCTTCGCGCCGCCCGCAACCTCGCCCGCGCCCGGGTCGTCGCCCAGGCGATCGGCCTGCCGCCTCCCGGGGTGACGGTGGCAAGGACGGAGGCGAATGCGGTCATGGCCTTCGCGGGCTTCCTCGATCGCGGGCTGCCGGTGGACGAGCGCTTCAGCGACGCCTGGACGGAGGGCGATTCCGGCGCGGAGGAACGGCTCGCGGTCCGGCTCACGGCCCGGGTGGTGCCCGTTGGCGGCCTCATCCGGCCCGCGGTGAGCGCGCGCCTCGACCGCAACGTGTATCGGGCGATGGAGCCCATGCGGATCGAGATCCGGAGCGAGGAGACGGCCCATCTCGGGGTGTTCGCCTGGGGAGCGGACAACCGGGTGGTGCGGCTGTACCCGAAGGGGAGGGGCCAGCTCGGGATCGGCGCTGGCGAGACCCTCGTTCTGCCTCGACCCCGCGACGGGGACATTCTGTCCGCACCGATGCCGATAGCGGGAAACCGGGAGGACCACGAGGCGTTCGTGGTCGTCGCCACCGCGCGCTCCATTGACTTTGCCGCCCTCGCTCCGGAGGCGGGGGCCTCGCTCTCCGGTACCATGCAACGCGCGGTGGACGGGTCGGGCTTCCTCACCGCCCTCGCCGGGAACGACCCGGCCCGCATGGCGGTAATCTGGCTGCCGTACCAGGTCCACGACTGACCGGCCCGGGCGGGACGGAAGAGGCATCTCGCCGGAGGGCCTCCGACTTGTTCGGGCTCGAGCCCCTTCTCCCACAGGCGGCGGATCCGTTTAGCGCCGTGGCCTGAAAGCGGCAATTCGACCTGCTCTGGTCACCGGTCAGGCTCCAGTCTCAGGGGACAAGACTCGGGGCTCGGGGGCTCGGGGACGTATGTTACGATTCCCGGCGATCTCCACCGTGATGGAGCCCGAGTAATGAGAAGTATTCGCTTCATGGTCGGTCTCCTGTCGGCGTGCTTGTTCGCGCAAGGGGCTATCGCGGGGCTATCCGAAAGGGGTGAGTGGAAGATTGGCGTTTTGATCCCCGTCACCGGGGGGAACCGTTTGTTGGCTGCCCAGGTGACGGCCGGCGTGGAGCACGGTATCGCGACCTTGCAATCGAATTGGAGTGACGGCGGTCAGATTCGCCTGGTTACCCCCGATAGCAGCTTTCCGGGGCCGAAGACCAGGGAGGCGTTCGACCACCTCGCAAGCCAGGGCGTGGACGCGGTGATTGGCGGCGTGACGCCCGGGTCCGCCGACGAACTCCTGATAGTCGCAGCAGCATCGGACATTCCCACCATCGTGCTGGAGTGTTGTGATGCACCGACCAGTGCGGGTTTGTTTTCGGAAAATATCCTGCGGATTGGTCGTTCTCGGGAAGAAGTGTACCGAGAAGGCGTTGTAAAATGGATAACCGATCAGGAATTGAAGAAGGTAGCCGTGTTCTACGACATCGCGAACGGCGTGACGTTCCGGTACGGTGCCGAGATTACCCCCGAGGTCTTGGAGCCATTGAAACCCGAGATCGATTTCATTGAAGTCTTCTTCAACGGCGACTACATCGAGGAATACGATTCCGAGGTTGGAGACATCAAGGCGTCCAAAGCGGATGGGATTATCGTCTCCGCCTCGCCTTGGCATGCGGCCAATTTCGTGAAGCAAGTCGCGGAGAAGGTCGGGCCCATACCCATCTACGCCGCGCCGCCCGTCGACGCGATAGATCAGATTGAGGATCTCGCTTCGTACGGCGCGTTACCGATCTTCTTCGGTACCCAATTTTCGCCGGACGTTGCCGAAGAGGATCTCTCGTGGCTCGCGCAAACGGTGGGTGATGGCCGGAGCAGGTCGGGTAACCTCGCCGCCTTCGCCGCCGTCAAGGCATATGACGCGGTGCAAGTGCTCGGTAATGCTTGGAAGTCGGGACCCGACTGGCCCAAGGGCGGCAGTCCTTGGCAGGGGGTCGGTTCGGTCCATGGCCTCTCGGGATGGCTCGCCGTTCGCGACGATCGGATCTTGGTCGGTCCTTTGACCGTGGACGTCGTGGAAGTCACCCCATAGACATATCGGGCATCCGAAACAGATGGGCAAAGGCTGGCCGAAGCTCGGATTTCCGTCGCGCATCGCAATCCGGTATGGCAGAGTCGTCCTTTGGATCGTGGAGCGGTTTGGACCGCCTGTCCTCGTCATGTTCGTCGGGTACTGGTGGATTGATCTGCCACAGAACAGGGTTTCGCTAATCTACGATATTACGAAGACGATCAGAGATGAAACGAACGAGTATCGAATCTTGATGACAAATGTCGGCAGCAAGGGCGTAGAGAAAGAAGAAACATTTTTCCTGATCAGTTTCGATGGATCAATTGCCAAAATGGAAAATACGATCGAATTTCCTTCCGGTACGAAGATTCTGAATCGCGAAGGAGATGAAGTGAGGACGTGCATCGGTCTGAAGGAATGCAAGGTCCTTCCTGTTCTTGGGAAAGGAGGGACGGTAAGAATGAAGTTTACCGTTGCTTCCGATGTCCGGATTAAGGATCTTCCACTCCTGGATCATAAAGGCACGCGCCATGCGGTCCGTGAATGCCGGGGCCTCAGACCGGATCTGCAACGACAGTGCCCGACGACGGGACGAGAAAGATGATGGAACACGGCGGGCTTGCCCGCGCCTTGGGGAGCCTGACCGGCAATTCGGGCTTTTGAAGCGGCAGGCCGCCGGATCGGGTCCCGGGTCTCGACGCCCGCGCGTCTTCGAGGGCCCACGCGGCGGAGCTTGGCCGGAAAGCGGTAACTTGGCCTCGTTCGAGGTGGCCTGCGCTTGGCGGCCGAAGGCTCGCCGTGGCCCATGTGGGCGAGGATGCCCGCCACCCCAGGCATGCGCTGGTCCCAGCCTGATCTTTGCCTGTAGTCAGGTGCCGGTTTACCGGCGCGCGCCCGCTCCGGGCGGGCGGCCCTCCCCCCTCCCGCAAATGGCGGCCGATCCTTCCATTGTGGTTGTCGGGGCAGGGCGCGAGGCGCCAGCCGTCCGTTGGCCGCCACATCGCCGCCACGCCGGCGCCCGGATGCGTTCACGAGGCTGATGTATCCTGACCCTGCGCCCGAAGCAGCCGCAGGAGGAGTCCGAGATGCCCGCACCATCGTACGGCGTTCGCGAGGAGCGCGGGCCGAGGCACCGGCGGCGCGCGTCGAGCGGCTGCCGGAGGATGACGGGCGCCGCCGCCGGCTGGCTCCTCGTCCTCCTCGTCGTGGCCTTCTCGCCCCCGCGGGCGGGCGCAGGCGACGCGGACGTCGATGCGCTGGCGCTCAAGCTGATGAGTAAGATCGAGCACGGCTCGAAGGTCGTGCTGCTGCCGCTCAACCCGAGCATCGGCCTCCCCGACGAGGCGCACCAGCGGTTCTACGAAGAGCTGGCGGGGGCGCTCGAACGCAACGTGGCCCGCGAAATCCGGATAGTCGCCGGTCCGCGCCTGAAAGGCCTCTACCGCCATCTGGAGGACACTTGGGAGGCCGATCTCGGCGCCGGCCTGAAGGAGATCCTGAAGCAGGCGAAGGCCGACTTCGTGGTCGTCTGCCTCTGGACGGCGGACGATCCGGAGGGCTTCGAGATCTCCTGCGCGCCAGCGGGGATGGAGACGCCCGATCGGCTGTCCGGGGGAGGCGTACGATTCGGGTGGCGGGACGAGCTCGAGTACCTCGAGTTCGTCGTGGCCCGGCTGGGACGGCAGGTCCTCGGCGGCCGGGACGTGGGGCCCTTGCAGGAGGTGCGGGTCCACGATCGGCGGACCGGCGGAGAGACCGATCTGACGGACTTCGTCACCGGGCACCTGCACGACGAGGCGATAGAGGTGGCGCGCGAGCGCGGTCTCCCCGGCGTGACCGGAGGGGGCGGCGGCTGGAGCCATCGCATGGAGGGAGAGATCTGGCATCTCGACGACGGCGAGCTCCGGCTGTGGGTCTATCTGTACGGGCGGGAAGGCGCGGGCGGATCGGAGCGCCGGGTATCGAGCGGCGACGTGATTCTCGCGACCGCGTCCCTGCCGCCGAACCTCCGGCCGCTCGAGCGCGAGCTGGTGGACGAGACCCTGTGGGCGAGCAAGCGCGCCACGATCCGGGCACGCCCCGGCAGCCCCCGGCGAATGGGGGGGCTGCGGGCGGGGGACGAGGTGTTCGTGACCGCGAGGGTTCGGGGCCGGAGGGGCCGCCAGTGGCTCGAGATCGCGCTGGCCGACGGGCGGTTGGGGTACGTCCTCGCGTCCTCGTTCGGCGAGCGGGCCGACCCGGCGGCGTTGGAGGCGGCGCTCGGCTTGACTCCGGGGGAACGAACGTCGATCCGCTGGGCCCTGATGGGAGAACGGGTCCTGGGTTCGGGCCGGGGTGGCGGCGGCGAGCTCACCGAGGCGGACCGCGCGTTGATCCGCACGTGGCAGGCGGGCCGGGGCGCGGAGGCGACGGGCTGGCTGAAGGAGCGAGACGAGTCGGACGCGCTCGTCGCGGCGGGCCGGGAGGCGGAGCGGGCCTACCGCGAGGCGAAGGCGGCGGCCGAAGAGGAGGAGCGGCGGGAGGCGTTTCGGGAGCGCGTGCGGCTGGCCCGCTCCGCGCTGGCGGCAAGGAGGGTGTCGGAGGCGCGCGGCCATGTGGACCGTCTCGGAGGTCTGAAGAGGAGCCAGACGGAGGCGCGGGAGATCGAGGAGCTGAAGTCCGCGCTGGCGGCGCTCGAGGAGTCGGAGCGCGAGCGGGCGCGTGCGGAGTCCGAGGAGCGCGGGTTGGGCTTGGGGCATTCGGACCGGACGCTGGTCGAGCGGGCGCTTGCGTCGCGCGGCTTCGAGGTCGGGGAGGTGGACGGAGAGTTCGATTCCGCGACGAGATCTGCGGTTCGCGATGATCAGCGCCGCCGCGGTCTGCCGGAGACGGGTTATCTGACGCGCCCGCAGTACGAGGCGCTGATCGATCTGGTGAAGCCGAGGTGGGCGGTGGGTCAGGAAATCCGTGAGCCGGGCCGTCGGAGGTCGGGAAGAAGTTCCGCGACTGCGGCGACTGTCCCGAGATGGTGGTGGTACCGTCGGGGAGCTACGAGATGGGCTCGCCGTCGCACGAGACCGTCCGGGACGACGAAGTTCCGGTGCACCGAGTGAGGATACCGGAGTCGTTTGCGGTGGGTGTGTACGAGGTGACGTTTGCCGAGTGGGCTGCGTGTCGTCGAGGCGGCGGCTGCACGCACGATCCTGGCGACCTGGGCTGGGGTCGGGGGGAGCGTCCGGTCGTGCATGTGAGTTGGTCGGATGCGAAGGAGTATGTACGGTGGCTATCGGGTGAGACGGGTGCGGGTTATCGATTGTTGAGTGAGTCGGAGTGGGAGTATGTGGCGCGAGCGGGTACGAGTAGTCGTTACTGGTGGGGAGATGGGGTTGGTCGGAATCGAGCGAACTGTGACGGTTGTGGTAGCCGCTGGGATGATGAGGAGACGTCGCCGGTTGGTTCGTTTTCTGCGAATGGTTTCGGTTTGCATGACGTACATGGGAACGTATGGGAGTGGGTAGAGGACTGCTGGCACGATGATTACGAAGGAGCGCCGTCGGACGGTCGAGCTTGGGCGACTGGTGGAGATTGCGACCGCCGTGTTTTGCGGGGCGGCTCGTGGCTCAACATTCCGAGGCTCCTCCGTTCCGCGTACCGCTTCAGGAACGCGGCCGGAAACCGGAGCGACCTTATCGGGTTTCGTATTGCCAGGACGTTGGATTGATTCTTGCGTCTTGGTTTCTTTGTCTCTTTTGCGGGGGTCCAGGGGGCGGAGCCCCTGGCCGATTTCTTGGCGCCTGAGCGCTCACGTTGGGGTAGTCGGGGCTGCGTGCGGGGCATGGGAGCGCGTTCACCGGGGGCCGTAGCTCCTCCCTGCCACCACCCAGGGGGTCTGGCCGCGGCCTTGCGGTTCCGGGAGCGGTCTCCGCAGTCGGCGGCCCCCGTCCTCGCCGATGACACCCCCGTCGAGCGTCGCCGCGCGTCGCACCGGGCCGGCAACGGAGGCGATGTGCCCGCTCGTGCGCTGGCCGATTCCGACCCTGGACCGGTTTCCGCGCCGGCGGAAGCTCCGCCCGCGGCCGCGTTGAGAGCCGTTCGTGACCATGCAGGTTGCCATTTGGCCTCGGAGAATCGAATTCCGGACCCTCATAGCCGGATACAAGCCTCCCCGGACCGGACTTCCCCGGCACGAACGAAGCGGCGACCGCGGTACGCCGCCGCCGGAGCCATGCTGGTACAGTCGCTCCCGTCCCGCAACGGTCCCCTCCTCGGGAGGCCCGCCAATGCAACGACGAAAGCTTCCCATCGGTATCCAGAACTTCCGCGAGATCCGCGAGGAGGGGTACTACTACGTCGACAAGACGCCCTACGTGCGGCGGCTGGTGGACGAGGGCAAGCACTACTTCCTCTCCCGGCCGCGGCGCTTCGGCAAGAGCCTGCTCGTGGACACGCTGAAGGAGCTGTTCGAGGGCAGCGAGCCGCTGTTCGAGGGGCTCGAAATCCACGGCTGCTGGGACTGGTCCGTGCGTCATCCCGTGGTGCGGCTGAGCTTCGGCGCCGGCGACTACCGGGAGCCGGGATACCTGCACAAGAACCTGATGGCGCAGTTCGACGCCATCGAGGAAGCGGCCGGGACCGCCGGCCGCTACGACACTGGGCCGGAACGCTTCGGCCACCTGATCCGGACGTTGCACAGGCGTGCGGGCCAGCGGGTGGTGGTTCTGGTGGACGAGTACGACAAGCCGATCCTGGATGCGCTGGAGGCGCCGGAGGTGGCGCGAGCCAACCGCGGCTACCTGCGCGGGCTGTACTCGACTGTCAAGGACCACGATGCGGACATCAAACTCACCTTTCTCACCGGGGTGAGCAAGTTCTCCAAGGTGAGCCTGTTCTCGGGCCTCAACAACCTCGAGGACATCACCCTGAACCCGCGCTACTCCGCCATCTGCGGCTACACCGACGCGAACCTGGACGAGGTGTTCGGGCCGGAGCTGCCGGGCCTGGACCGGGATCGGATCCGCGAGTGGTACAACGGCTACGCTTGGCTGGGCGAGGAGAAGGTTTACAACCCTTTCGACGCGCTGCTGCTGTTCCGCCACCGTCGGTTCGACGCTTGGTGGTTCGAGACCGGCACGCCGTCGTTTCTGGTCGAGACGCTGGCGAAGCGAGGGATCGGCTCGGTGGACCTCGAGGGCATGAGCGGCACCGAGAGCCTGCTGTCGGCGTTCGACGTGGACGAGATCGAGCCCGAGGCGCTGCTGTTCCAGACCGGGTACCTGACCATCGCGGGCGTCGCGGATTTGGACGGGCGCCCGGTGTACCGGCTGGGCTATCCGAACCGGGAGGTGCGCGAGAGCCTGAACGAACGGCTGCTGCGGGCCATGGCGCCGGCCGCGTCGCGGCGCCTGGTGTCGGGGCTCAAGCTCCGCGAGCTGCTCGGGGCGGACGACTTCGCGGGGCTCGAAGCGCTGTTCCGCGGGTTCTTCGCGAGCATCCCCTACGAATGGCACACGAGGAACGACGTCGCGAGGTACGAGGGCTACTACGCGAGCGTGTTCTACTCGTACTTCGCGGCGGCGGGGCTGGACGTCACCGTGGAGGACAGCACCAGCTTCGGCCGGGTGGACATGGCGGTGCGCTTCGAGAGGTGCGTCTATCTGTTGGAGGTCAAGGTGGTGGAGTCG
>JAJDXW010000318.1 GCA_022823045.1 Gammaproteobacteria bacterium | reverse complement strand
AGCACGGACGGAGGCAAGGCGGCGAGCACCGTCGGCCGGGCCGGCTCGTCCGGACCACCCGGCACGCCCACCGAGACCAGCTCCGGGCGCGAGCCGGCAAACGACCGGACCTCGGCATGCAGCGCCTCGTCGGTCAGCCCGGAGAAGCGAAGGGCGGTCGCAGCGACCACGGCGTCCACGGATTCGAGCCCCTCGCCATCCGCTCCCCCTTCCCCCGCGCCGGATGGAACAGCGGTGCCGCCGGCCGCACTGCTCCCCTCCCGGTGGAGAAGCCAGGCGAGGGGAGCGTGCTCCGCCGCCCTCACCTGCCCCCAGGTGACCACGCACCGGTACCTGGCGCGGGTGAGGGCGACGTAGAGGAGCCGCAAGTCCTCGGAGAGCTCCTCGCGCCGGGCGAGAGCACGGGCCGCTTCGTCCGGCTCGAGGTCGAGCACCTCTCCGTATCCCTCCGCTTCCCCCTCGTGGTACGCGGCGTGCTCGTCCCGGTTCAGGGACGGATCCCGCGCGTCCCAGGCGAAGGGCAGGAAGACGAGGGGAAACTCGAGGCCCTTGGCTCCGTGCACGGTAAGGATCCGCACGAGCTCCTCGTCGCTCTCGAGCCGGAGCTGGAGATCTTCATCGTGGGTTCCCGCCTCCGCCCGCCGCCGGCTGAACCAGACCGCGAGCCCCGCCGGCGCCGTCCGCTGCTCGGCCTCCGCGGCCTGGAGGAGGTCCGCCAGGTGCCGGACGTTGGTGAGCCGCCGCGCCCCGTCCGGGTAGCGGAGGAGGCGCGCGGCGCCGCCCTCGGACTCCACGAGCCGCCGCAGGAACGGGCCGATCCCCCGTGCCTCCCAGTCGGCGCGCCAGCTCCGAAGACGTTCCGACCACTCGCTCCACGCTTCTTCGTCCTCCCCGAGGTCGAGCAGCCCCCCCGCGTCCAGCCCGAAGAGATCGCCCGCGAGCGCACCCCGTTCGCGCGCCCCCCGGCCGGGCTCGGCGAGAGCCCAGAGCAGGCGCTCCATCTGTTCCGCTTCCCGGGACTCGAACACGCTCGTGTCGCCCACCTCGACGCTCCGGACGTTGCGCTCGCGAAGGGCGTCCGCGACGAGGCGGCCCTGCGCCCGGGTGCGGACAAGCACCGCCACGTCCGCGCCGGTGAGGGGACGGCCCTCGAGGACCGCCCTGCCGTCCCCCGCGAGCGAGAGCAACTGCGCGATCTCGTCCGCCGCCCCGCTCGCCGCGAAGAGCGCCGCCCTCTCCTTCGTCCAGCGCCTTCCATCCGGTCTCGCGGGAAGGAGCCGGAAGCCGAGGGGACCTTCGCCGGCCGTTCCCTCGACCCGAAGCGGCTCGCCCTCCTCCCGGCCGGGCGCCACCCGCGGGTACGGAATCGCGGGCACGACGAACGGATTGGACCCGGCGAAGACCGCGTTCACCGCCTCGACGAGCGCGGGCACCGACCGCCAGTTGCGCTTCAACTCGTAGGTGGTGCGCGCCGCGTCGCGGGCCCGGAGGTAGGCGAAGACGTCCGCCCCCCGGAACCGGTAGATGGACTGCTTGGGATCGCCGACGACGAAGAGCCCGCCCACCCCGGTCGGGCCGTCGTCCGCCTCCGAGCGGGAAGCCGCTCCACATGCGCTCGCCGGTGACGGATCCGTCGGCCCCCCGATGCCGGCCGCCTCGACCGCCGCCGCTCCATGCGTACCCTCCGAACGCGCGTTCCCGGCTTCCCCCTCCGCGCCTGCCCCCAGCGCACCGCCGGCCACCCCCCCGGCCGCGCCGTAGATCCGCATGAACACTTCGGCCTGGACCGGATCGGTGTCCTGGAACTCGTCGATGAGGGCCACGGGGTACTCGCGCCGGATGCGCCGAGCCAGACGCTCGCCACCATCGCTTCGAAGCGCGCGGTAGAGCTCCAGGAGGAGGTCGTCGTAGCCGAGGCGCCGGTCCTCGAGGACCCGGCGGCGGACCGATTCCGCGGCCTCGACAAGGACTTCGCGGCGCACCCAACGAAGCCAGGCGGCAAATGCCGCGCGAAGCTCCGCGGACGCCTCCTCCAGGCGATCGAAGGCGGCGAACAGCGGGTTGTCCGGCAGGCGGCCGCCCTTCTTGCATGCCGCCTCGAGCGCCCGCGCTCCGTATCGCCCGAACAACCCGGCCGGGGGGAGAAGTGGCTCGGGGTCGGCGAGCAGGGCCGAGACCGCGGCCAGCTCCGATTCCGTCCTTGGAGCGCGGTACCTGCCGCGGTGGAGCCAGCTTCCGTTCCGCACTTCGTCCAGAAATGTCTCCCGGTGCCGCTCCCAGACCGCTTCAACCTCCTCCCGGACGCAATGCCACGCCGTTTCCCGCGACTCCACCGGCACATCGAGAGGATCCCCCCCTTTCAGCCGAAGGTCCGGCTTCGCCCGCCACTTCCCGACCCAGGCGGCAAGACCGTCGGGCCGGAACCCGTTCTCCTCCGCGTAACCGGCGAGCAGCCTCGAGGCGGGGTACACGCGCCGGCGCCAGAAGTCGCGCGCCGCCCGCGCGACGATCCCGGCGTCGTCGCCGCTCACCTCGAAGCCGAAGGGGAAGCCGCCGTCGAAGGCGAGGTCGGCGAGCACCCGCTGGCAGAAGCCGTGGATGGTGAAGACGTTGGCCCGATCGATGTCCTGGAGGGCCGCTTCGAGGCGTCGGACCGCGGCCTGCGGATCGAACCCGGCATCTTCCCGCCAGCCGGCAAGAAGCTCCGCCGCCTGGGAGGCTTCCGGGGCCTCTCCGGCCACGGCCGCCCGATGGGTGGACCGGAGGGTGTCCCGGATCCGGTCGCGGAGCTCGGCGGTCGCCGCCCGGGTGAACGTCACCACCAGGATCTCGTCGAGCCGCCGGCCGCCATCGACCACGAGAGTCGCGACGATGCCGGAGAGCTCCCGGGTCTTGCCGGTGCCGGCGCTCGCTTCGATGAGGGTCATGCCGTCCACGTCGGCGGAAGGCCGTTCCCGGGCCGGGCGGTTGAGGACCGGCCCGCTCATTGCACCGCCTCCGCCAGGGGAACGAGGAGACCTGTCGCGAGCATCTCGAACTCGCCGGTGAGCGGATCACGGCCATCGTGGACGAGCTGAAGGTACGGATCGCGCGCGAGCTCTCCGCCGGGACTCCACGCGCTCGGGCGGCGGGACCAGGCGTCGACGGCCTTCTCCCGGGCCGTGTCCTCGCCCGCCTCGGATACGAGGGCGTTCGCATAGGCGAGCGAGGTCTCGGGAAAGAAGGGAAGCAGGGAAGAACGCCCCTCCTGCCATGCCCGGAGCCACTCCGCCAGTTGCTCGCCCGGATCCTCGGGTGCCGCGAACCGGGTGCCCTTCACGGCATTCCGCTCAAGGGAGAACGCGCGCGCTCCCGGCGGCCCGGCGTCCGCCGCCCCGAGGGCGAGCTGAGTGAGCCAGAGCGCGATTCGGTCCCGCGCCCGGAGCTGCCCCGGCCGCCACCACACGAGCCCCTCCGGCCCGACGTTCTCGACCGAACCAGTCACGCGCCAGCCACCGACCTCGACATCGATCTCGGCGGGCGGCGCCTCGAGCGCACCCCGGTGGAGGTCGAGCGCCCGATGGAGGCCTTCCACCTCCTCCCAGACGCGCCGGTGCACGATCGACCCAAGGGCCGCCTGGGGCAGCCGCCCGCTTCCTCGCTGCAACGCTTCGTCGCGGCGGCGCGTCACCCCGGCGTGCATGCGGTCCAGAATGTCCGAGCGGAGCCAATACCTTTCGAGAGGGTCGAGCTCGAACGGCTCCTCGTCCTCGAGGCTCGCGTCGTCGAGCTCGAGCCGCACCCCGAGCCGCTCCCGGAGGAACCACCGGACGGGGTTCGCGAAGAACGCGACGAGCTCGCCGAAGGCGACCCGACGGTCCGAGTCCTCGAATTCCGGGGGTGCCGGCAAAGCCGCGTCGAACCGCGCCGGGAGCCCGGACCGCGCTTCGTCCGACACCAGGGAGCGGGCCGCCTCGCACATCGCCTCGGAGTAGCTGAAGAGCTCCCCGCCGCCTCCCGCGCGCGTCTCCCCGGGCAGACCCGCGGCCTCCGCCGCGCCGGAGCCCGCGAAATAGCGGGGGCTGAACGGCTGCAGGGGGTGTCTCGTCTCGACCGACCCGCCCGGAAACCGTCGCCCGAGGTAGTCCTTCAGCTCGTCGACCACCGCGGCGGGCGGAATCGGTGCATCGTCGCGCTGCCCGCGCCCCGTGTAGCTCACGAGGAAGGCGCGGCGGGCCGCGAGAAGGGCCTCCAGGAAGACGAAGCGGTCCTCGTGCCGGACGTCGCGATCCCCCCTCCGGACGGGACCCGCCGCGACGAGGTCGAACGACGGGAACGACGGCGAGCGGGGGAATGCACCGTCGTTGAGGCCGATGACGCAGACCACCTCGGCCGGGAACACCTGCCCCGGGGTGAGGGTCGTGACCGTCACCGCGTCGGCGAGCCGGACCGCCTCGCGGGACGGCGCTTCGGCAAGCTCGAGGAGCACGTCGTGTACCACGTCGCTCCCGATCGGGACTTCGGTCCCTCCCGCCTCGCGCTCGAAGGCGCGGACAAGGCCCCGAATCTCGCTCACCTCTTCCGCGACCGCGGCCGCAACCCCGATCCCCGCCCCGGGCCCGATTCCGGCCCCGGCCGCCGGACCCGCAGCGCCCCCGGCGAAGAAGCGGCCGAGCTCCTCGTGGAGCACCCGGACCCATGCGCGGGGAGGCCGCTCTTCCTCCAGCCGGGAACGCAGGGCGAACACTGCCTCGCACCAGGTGACGAAGCGCCCGAGGAGGTCCGCCTCGTCCGCCCCGGGCTCGAACCCGCCCGCGCGGGGGGGGCAGGGAACGACTCCCGCGAACAGCTCGTTCGGATCGGGGAGCGCATAGCCGAGCAGGAGACGCCGGAGCCCCTGCCGCCACGCGTGGTCCCCAGTCGCGGGAAGCCCCTCGGCCACGCGGTGCCCGGCATCCACTCCCCAACGGATCCCCGCTTCGCGCACCCAGTCACGGATGACCGGAAGACCCGACGCCGCGATGCCGAAGCGGGCGCGCACCGCCTCCGCGTCGAGGGGGGCGAGCACCGCTTCCGCCCCGAGTCGGGAGCGCCGCATCGCGAGCAGCTCGAAGAAGGCGCGGATCGCGGGCGAGGCGGCGGAGCGCCGGCGGGCCACGTGGAACGGAATGCGCGCCGCGGCTCCGAACACCGCCTCCACCGCGGGGCCGTAGACGTCGAGGCTCGGTGCGAGGACGAGGACGTCGGCCGGCCCGATGTCGGGGTGGGCATCGAAGAGCCCGAGAAGACGATCGTGCAGCACCTCGGCCTCGCGCACCGGCGAGTGGCAGACGTGGATCCGGATGGAGTCGTCGCTCGCGCCCGGGCCGGCGGCCGGCTCCGTGTTCGCCGCCCCGTTCGCCGCCCCCTCGGAAGCGAGGCGGAGGTCGAGCACGTCCCGCTGGACGGCGGCGAGCCGATGCGCCCCGTCCGGCCGCACGAAGCGCTCCTGCCCGTCGTCGCCGGCCACCTCCACGAGCGAGTCGAAGGTGTCGCGGCCGCTCCGCCCCCACGCCGCGAGGAGCTCGTTGCCCTCGGTGAGGTACCGTTCGGCGGGGTCCTCGCCCTCCGCCCGCCGGCCGATCTCGCGCCGGGAGTAGATGTCTCCCCAGTACTCACGGCACGGGTTGAGCACGAAGAGGCGAAGGTCGATCCTCCGGCCGATTGCGCCCAGCACATCGAGATAGGAAGGCGAGAGGGCGGGCACCGCGAAGAAGGTCGCCCGGAGCGGCCACCCGCCCGGCCGGGCGCCGCCCTCGAGCGCGCCGCGGAATGCGTCGATCGCCCCCACCCAGTGGGCGGCGGACCCCTCCGCCTCCACCACCCGCCGCCAGAGCCGCGCCTGCCAGTTCGGAGCGTCCCCGCCCTCCCATGCGCGGATCCAGTCCGGCCGATACACCGCGCACCGGTCGAACACCCGGGCAAGACGGTCCGCGAGCGCGAAGCGCTTGCGCGGGTCGCCGTCCGCGAGGTAACGCCGGATCGCCCTCCCCTCCCGCTCCTCCTCCGCGAATCGCGGCAGGACCTCGTGGATCCGCCAGCGGAGCTGGGACGGCGCGAACGGCTGCTCCGTCGGCAGCCCGGGTACCGCGCCCCGCATGACGGACCATGCGAAGCCCGCGGGCAACTCGAACTCGAGGTTGGCGGCGATCCCGAGCGTACGGGCGAGCTCGAGCGACAGCCACCGCCCGACGGCGCGGTGCGGCACGACGATGCGCTCGGGCGAAAACGGGTCCCCGGGCTCGGCGCGCACCAGCTCCGCGAACGCCGCGGCGAGCGCCTCTAGCCGATTGGAGTGGACGATCCGCAAGCCCCGGCTCACCCTTCCTCGTTCGCGACGCCGTTCGGCACGTGCCCGATAGCGGCGACCCCGCGGGCCGCGTCGCAGTGCCAGCGCTGATCGTCGAAGAAGATGTCCGCCCCGAAGGCGCGCAGGAACTCGCGCTTCTCGCGGCCCCCGAGGAAGAGGGCTTCGTCGATCCGGATCCCCCAGGCGCGCAGGGTCCGAACCACCCGCTCGTGAACGGGGGTCGCGCGCGAGGTCACGAGGGCGGTCCGGACCGGCGACGCCTCCGGCCCGAACTCGGCCTGGAGCCGGTGGAGGGCGGCGAGAAACCCCCGGAACGGCCCCCCCGTCAACGGCTGGCGCGCCGCCGCCTGTTCGCTCCGCACGAAGGTGTCGAGGCCGTGGGCCCGGTACACGCGCTCCGCCTCGTCGGAAAAGAGCACTGCATCACCATCGAACGCGATGCGCAACTCACGGTCGCGCGGAGACGGCCCCCCCTCGTCCGCGCCGCCCTCTCTCGGGAGCAGGATGGCCGCCGCGTGGCCACCCCGCAGGGCCTTTCGCACCGCGTCCCCGTCCGCGGAGAGAAAGAGCTCCGCCCCGAACGCGCCGAGATAGCGATAACGGTCCATGCCTCCCGCGAACACCGCGCGCCGGACGTCGAGCCCGTACCAGGCGATCGAGTTGAGCACGCGGAGCCCGGCGTTCACGCTGTTTCGCGACAGGAGCACCACGTCCACCCGCCGGCGGCGCGGCGCGAGGTCGTTCAGGGCAAGGAGCTTCTTCACCGCTCCGAAGGCGGGGCCCTTGCCGAGCACCTCCGTCTCGCGCGCCGCCTGGTAGCGGGCGTACGCCTCCACTCCTTCGCGGGTGAACACCCGGTGGCTCTCCTCCAGGTCGAACAGCGCCCGCGACGAGATGGCGATCGTGAGGACGGACGGAGCCGGCTCCACCCGGTCGACAAGGAGCGGGAGGTCGGAGGAGTCCGGACGCGCGCGCCCGAAGCCGTGGGGCGGCGGTTGCGGCTCGCAGAGGCCCCTTTTCGATACTGGACGTGCAAACGGGAGCAGGTTCATGGCCCCCATTATCAGGGTCTGGTGGCTCATGAAGTGAGCTTGTAGCGAGTCGGACAACCAGTTTCTTCCCGTGCGTCGAATCGCCCGCCTTCGGGGCGCGACGCTTCCTGCTCACGCCCCGATCGACGCCATATTCGGCTTCAATTCCACAGGTTACCCGGAAATTGAAGGATCTCCGCTCCGCTTTCGAGGAGGGCGCGACTCTCGCCGCGCGGGTCTTGGACCCGTACAATTCCTCCCCCGGAACCGATTCGTTTCCGGTTCCTCCGGGCTGGCGCACGGGCCCGCGTTACGCGGGAGCCGCGATCCCCTCTCAGCCCGACGCCAGCGCGCGAAGCTGCTTCGCGCGTGCGCCCGCGGCTCCCATCAGCATCGACAAATCGTTGCCGCAGAGGATGAAGCGCATCCCCATCCCGATGTAACGCTCGAACAGCGCAGGCTCGTAGACGCCGCCGAGCCCCGGGAACCGGCCGTGCCGGCGGCAGGCGTCGATGACCTTCGCCTGCGCCTCCATCACCGCCGGATCGCCCACCTGGCCCGGCATCTTTCCATCTCCATGCAGAGATCGTTGGTGCCGACGAGCAACCCGTCGACACCCTCCACGGCGGCGATGGCACCCACGTTCTCCACCGCTTGCGGCGTCACGATCATCGGGCGCCGGCGCGTGCCCGGTGCCTCGATGATGGCGCAGACGGAGACCATGGCCAGACTGACCGACTACCGCGTCCTGACGTTCGACTGCTACGGCACCGTGAGCGACTGGGAGAGCGGAATCCGGGACGCCTTGCAGCCGCCGATCATGCAGGGCGGACGATCGGACGTGACCCGCGCCGCCGCCCTCCTCACGAGCGCCCGAGGCGCTCCTTGCGCTCAGTCCCGGGCTCGCCCCGGATCGTCCAGCGGATTGACGTGTTCGACGCCCGGAAACCGCTTGAAGTCGTGATCCGCCGAGTAAACGGCAGCGCCGTACTCGATCGCGAGAGCCGCGACATGGGCATCCGACGTAAGATTTCCGGCAGTACCGGTCCCGCGCAGCAGATTGCGCAGGATCGGCCAGTGGCCGCTGCCCGGCGCGACCGGCGCGACAAAGGGTTGATCCAGCCACGAGGCGACGAAGCCGA
Organism: Gammaproteobacteria bacterium; assembly: GCA_022823045.1. Taxonomy (GTDB): domain Bacteria; phylum Pseudomonadota; class Gammaproteobacteria; order HK1; family HK1; genus JAJDXW01. The sequence continues at coordinate 7,264 of JAJDXW010000318.1, read as the reverse complement.
GCGCCTGCTCCGCCCGCAGGGGATGGGCGATGATTCCGGGACGCGTCGTAATGCGAACAAAGGCAAGGAGGCAGATCCACGGCAAGCCGACCGAGGTCGCCCCGGACAGAGTGTCCTCGAGCCATCCGCGCGCACGCCGGTGGTGGTGGGCATCCAGGTTCACCGCGTAGATCAGCAGGTTCGCGTCGATGAGGATCACTTTCTCAGCAGGAGCTTGCGACTCGTCTCCTCGTCTTCCAGGCGATCCGCGAGTTGCAGCGCCTTGTCGAGGTCGTAAGGACCCGTCACCTCACCCATCGCAACCGGTTCGAGCCGATACGGTCTGCTTACGTCGGCGATCCGGTTGTTTTCCATTCCGGCACGCAAAGCCTCGTTCACCACATTCCTGAACGGTTTGCCGGAACGATGGACGATTTCCCTGAGTTGCCGGGCGATGTCTTCGTCGATGGTCAATGTCGTTCGCATGACCCTCGTCCCGCGTGATGCATCGTGCCTTGCACCATATCATCAATCAATTGAACATCAAATCATCCATCGCACATTGACATCGGTTCTGCGCGATCTCGCCGAAGAGGAGATGACCGTCCGCCGGGCGCCCTACCCGGAGCCCGGCGAGTCGCGCCGGCCAACCCTGACCTGGCCCCGCGACACCCCGATCGAGGGAACGCCCGCGGGCGTGACGGAGATTGTCCGACTCTGCGCCGAGTGGATGAGCCCGAACGACCTGCCCAAGCTGTTCGTCAACGCCGAGCCCGGGGCGATTCTCACGGCTCCACCACCTTGTGGGCAAAGACAAGCGTCGCCGTGCCGCTGCCGCTCTCGTAGCGCGCCCACTGCTCGCCCCACGCCGCCGGGTCCATGTCGATGCCGAGCTCCGGCGTGCCCGTCACCGACACCGCCTCGCTGAACGTCACCGTCACCTGGAGCGTCTCGCCGAATGCGTAGGTATCGTCGTCGCCCGCGTCCGACGTCACCGCCACGCTCGTCACCGTCGGCGCGCCTTGTGCGGCGGCGCCAAGCGGTGCGAGTCCGAACGCGACGACGGCGGCGAGCAACCCCACCAGGCGGGCGATCTTCATGGCGCTCTCCCTTGCACATGCCGGGATGCTATCGATAGCAGATTTTGTATAAATTCAGTGCGTCGATATCGACTTTTATTGGGTTATTTCAGTAAATAAACCGCAGTGGCGGCAAGCTTGGCGCGGGTCGCCCGCGTTCGTCGCGGCAGCATGGGGCGTCGGCTGATGGCCACCGGCGGCATCAAACTCGGGATGACTCCCCCGCATCCCGGAGCCTTCAGCCGGATCGAGACCCTTGTGGAGTCGGGACTGGGCGTTTCGGCAGCGGCGCGGATTCTCGGCGTACGGCGTGCGACGCTGTCCTACCTGCTGAACGGCAACCCGTCGCTCTCGCCCGAAATGGCGTTGCGGGTCGAGAATGCCTTCCGCCCCGGCATGGACCGGCTGTTGCAGATGCAGGCATGGCACGACGCGGCGCGGATGCGCGGCGGGGACGGTTCGAAGTGGTGGTCGCGGGGGCCCTCGACCGGGTGAGCCGCGGCCAAGCGGACGTGGCGAACCCCTACATGCACCTGCTACCAGAGCTCCGCGGAGGCGAGCTTCGCCCCCTCGGCGAGGATCGCGAGCTTGGCCCACACCACGTCCTCGGCCACGAAGCTGTCGCCGGCGAAGGTCCCGAAGCCGCAGTCCACCCCGGCGATGATGCGCTCGCGGTCCCCGAGGGCCGTCGCCGCCTCGAGGATTCGCCGCTTCACCACCTCGGGGTGCTCGACGTAGTTGTTCGTCGATTCGATGACCCCCGCCACGACGACGAGGTCGCCCGGAATCGCGGCGCTGCCGAGGGCCTCGACCTCGTGGGAGTGCCGCGGGTTGGCGAACGGAAGGCAGATCGCCCCGACCCGCGCCTCGAGGAGGTGGGGCAGGACGTGCTCCAGGGCCACGTCCTCGGTGTGCGGACCGTCCCGGTTCCCCCAGCAGGAATGCAGCCGCACCCGGTCGCGAGGTATCCCCTCGATGGCAACGTTGATCGCCTCGACGTGCTGGACGACCCGCTCCTGGAACTCCCGGATGGATAGGTCCTGGAAGAAGCTCGCCCGCTCCATCGCGAGGTCCGGCGCGTCGATCTGCAGCACGAACCCCTGGTCGGCGATGTAGCGGTACTCCCTGGCGATCTCGCGGGCCACCGCGAAGAGGTACTCCTCGTGGCTCGCATAGTGGTGGTTCATCATCGTGGTGGTGACGACCCCGGGCGAGGCGGCGGTCATGAACGTCTCCAGGAACGCGCCCTGCGAAGCGTCGAGACACCGGCGGAACCCGGCGCATTCCGCCTCGACCCCGGAGAAGTCCTCGTAGCGCACCGCGGCGATGGCGGCGGGGGGGTTGTAGACCCGGGAGCGCGCCGCGCGGCGCGTCTTCAGGAGCTCCGCCCACTTGGGGTAGAGCTTCGTCTCGAGGGGCATCGGCCGCTTGCCCTCGCCGCCGAAGCCGGACATCCGCGAGGTCACGTAGGTCTGGAAGCTGACCCGCGGCTGCTCGCCGTCGTTGCCGACGTCCACTCCGCACGCGAGCTGCCGGTCCACGACATGCTGCATGGCGGCGGCGATCTCGCTCGCGAGCCGGGCCTCGTCCACCGCCTCCTCGTTGTCCTTGCGGATCAGCAGGTCGGAGAGGACCTCCCCCCGGGGAAGGCTCCCCATATGGGTGGTGAGGATGCGGGACTCGCTCGTCTTCATGATGACTCGCGGACGAAGGCGGGGCGCGGCAAGCGTATCATTGCATCCCGCCAGCGGCGTGCGCTGCATTCGTCGAAATGGCGGGCGATACCCGTCCCGCCCGACCGGGCTCGACCCCCGCTCGGTCCGGCCCGAACCGGCGGGAACGAAGAAGAGGAGCACCGGCATGAACGCTACTCCCGTCACCTTCCACTCCGAGGGATTCAAGCTCGTTGGGGATCTCTACCGGCCCGACGACCTGGTGGCCGGGGAGGAGCGGGCCGGCATCGTGCTCTGCCACGGCTACACCGGGGTCAAGGACCTCTACCTCCCCGACAACGCCCGCGTGCTCACCGAGGCGGGCTACGTGATCCTCGCCTTCGACTACAAGGGCTGGGGCGAGAGCGAGGGACCGCGGACGCGCCTCGCCCCCTACAGCCGGGTCGCGGACGTGCAGGCCGCGCTCACCTTCCTCGGGGCGCAGGACGGGGTGGACGAGGGGCGGCTCGGGATCTACGGCACGAGCTATGGCGGGGCGACGGTGGTGTGGACCGGGGCGGTCGACCGGCGGGTGCGGTGCATCGTGAGCGTGGTCGGGATCGGCCACGGCGAGCGCTGGATGCGGAGCGTGCGCCGGCCCGACGAGTGGTTCGACCTCCTCGAGCGCTCCGCCGCGGACCGGGTCAAGCGGACCATGGACGGGGAGTCGGAGCTCGTCGAGCGGAGCGAGGTGCTCCTCCCCGACCGGCAGTCGGCGGAGCTCGCGGCCGCCGCGCGCCGCAACGTCCCCTCCGCCCTCAACACCCTCCCCCTCGAGTACGTCGACGAGACCCTCGGCTTCCACCCGGAGTGGGTGGTGGACAAGATTGCCCCCCGCCCCGTCCTCTTCATCGCCACCGACGACGACCGGCTCGTCCCGCCCGAGGAGTCGCAAGCCCTCTACGACCGGGCCGGTGAGCCGAAGAAGCTGGTGATCCTCGAAGGCTACGGCCACTACGAGGTCTACACCGACCCCGCATTCACCGAGGTCATGGACGAGACCCTCGCCTGGTTCCGGGAGCACCTCCCGCCCCGCTGAGAGGACCGCGCCGGGCGCGGCTTCCCTGCCACGCCTCTCCGCCGACTCGGACTCGGACCCCACCCTCCGGGGTCCGCGGGGCAATGCTGGCCCGCTCGGTTCGCTACCGGTCGGGGTGCCGGTGGTGCCAGTCCGTGTGCTGCTGGTAGGCGTGGCCCGCCCGCAGGAGGAGGTCCTCGCCGAAGTCGCGCCCGACAAGCTGGAAGCCGAGGGGCCGTCCCCCCGAGCTGAATCCGCAGGGGAGCGAGAGGGTCGGGCTTCCCGACATGTCGTGGGGCGCGGTGTAGCGGGTGAGGCGGTGGAGCCCGTCGGAGGAGTCCATCACCGCCATGAAGCCGTCGACGGTCGGGGTCAGGTCCGGATAGGGTGGCGCGATGAACATGTCGACCTGCTCGAACAGGCGGGCGATCGTGCCCCGCCAATGGTTGCGGCAGGCGTTGGCCCGGCCGACCTCCACGCTGGTCGCGGCCCGGCCGAAGTCGATATGGGCCTTGAGCTCGCGGCCGTACGAGCCCGCCTTCGCCGGGTAGGTCTCCGCGTGAGCCGCCGCCGTCTCCGCGGCGCAGATGACCGCCCAGTGCGCGATGATCTCGCGCGTGTCGGGGATCGAGACCTCCACCACCTCCGCTCCCGCCTGCTCGAGATCGCGGAGCGCCGCCCGCACCCCGGCCGCCACCTCGGGGTCCACGTCGTGCGTGCAATGGTCCTCGTCCCAGCCGATCCGCAACCCTCCGATGCCCTTCCCGAGCTCGGCGAGGTAGTCCGGCACCGGCTCGAGCGACGTGTGGTGGTCATGGTCGTCGCGGCCCGCGATGGCCCCGAGCAGGGCCGCGCAGTCCTCCGCCGTGCGGGCCATCGGCCCGAGGTGGTCGAGGGTGTCGGACAGCATGAACACGCCGTGGCGGCTCACCCGGCCCCAGGTGGGCTTGAGCCCGGTCACCGCGCAGGCGAGCGAGGGGAATCGTATCGACCCCCCGGTGTCCGAACCGAGCGAGCCGTAGCACATGCCGGTTGCGGTCGCGACCCCCGAACCGCTCGACGAGGCGCCCGGCCAGGAGTCCGGATCCCACGGGTTCACCGGGGCCACGACGTCGGGGTGATGGCAGGCGAACGCGCCTTCGGTGAGCTCGAGCTTGCCGAGCAGAACCGCCCCCGCCTCGCGGAACCGCACGACCGCGGTGCTGTCGTAGTCCGGGACGTAGTCGTTCAACAGGGGCATCCCCGCCCGGGTCCGCACTCCCTTCGTCCGGCAAAGGTCCTTCACCGCCACCGGCACCCCGTGGAGCGGCCCCCGGGCATTCCCGGCGGCGATCTCCGCGTCCGCCGCCTCCGCCGCCGCCATGGCCGAATCGGCCATCAGGACCGAATAGGCGCGCAGCTCTCCATCGAGGGCGACGATGCGGTCGAGCATGGCCCGGGTCGCTTCGACGGACGTCGACTCGCCGCCGCGAATGCGGGCCGAGACCTCCACGAGGCTCTGGTAGTGAATGGGTCGTTCGGGCATCGTCTTCTCTCCCTGTCGCACCGGGCGGGGCCCGGACGGGTGTCCTTCGGCCCGGCCGGGCGGATCTCGATGGTGCGATGATAGCCTCCGAGTCGGAACCCGGACACGAGGAAACCGAGCATGCCGTTCCAGCGCCCGCAGAAGGACGACGTCATCGAGCTCGCCAGGGAGCTCGGCATTCACCTCACCCGGACCGAAGCCCGTATCTTCCGAAGCCGCATGCTGGAGCACATCGACGCGATGGAGGGGTTTCACGAGCTCCGCATTCGCGAGGACGCGCCGCCTCTCCGACACGTCCCGCGCGACCCTGGCCGGCGTCCGATTCCCGACGAGGACCCGCTCAACGCCTTCATCCGCCGCTGCCGGGTGGAGGGCGCGGCGGAAGGCCCCCTCGCCGGCAAGACGGTCGGGCTCAAGGATCACACCGCCGTCGCCGGCGTTCCCATGACCCTTGGCTCGTACTTCCTCGACAGCTACATCCCGGAATTCGACGCGACCGTCGTGACTCGCCTCCTCGATGCCGGCGCAATTATCACCGGCAAGATGAACATGGAGGATTTCTCCTTCGGGGGCCCAGGGTTCGCGGGCGTGGGCGACTACGGGCGGCCCCTCAATCCCCACGACCCCACCTACGTCACGGGTGGATCGTCGTCCGGTTCGGGAGCCGCCGTCGCCGGCGGCTACGTGGACCTCGCGTTCGGCGGGGACCAGGGCGGCTCGGTCCGGATCCCGTCCGCGTGGTGCGGGTGCGTGGGGCTGATGGCCACCCACGGCCTCATCCCGCACACCGGGGTATTCGGACTCGAGCCCACCATCGACTACACCGGACCCATGACCCGGAGCGTCGACGACCTCGCGACGGTGCTCGACTGCGTCGCGGGACGGGACGGCTACGACCCGCGGCAGGCGGCCGTGCCCGAGGACCTGCCGAACTACCGAGACTCGCTCGGCAGGGGTGTCGAAGGCCTGCGGATCGGCCTTCTCGAGGAAGGGTTCGGGGTCGAGAACGCCGAGCCGGCCGTCGACGACGCGGTGCGCGAAGCGGTGGCGGTCCTCGAACGGGCGGGAGCCACGGTGAGCACCGTATCGGTGCCCGATCACGCCACGGCTTCCGCCGCCGTCATTCCCATTTACCTCGAAGGCGCGAGGCTCGCCTGGGATACGAACCTCGGCGGCGGGCTCGCGAAGTCGTTCTATCCGGCGTCGATCATGGCGACGTTCGGGCGGGCGAAGCGAAGCCACAGCCACGAGCTGCCCCTCAACCTGAAGGTGATGCTGCTCTCGGCGACGTACGCGAGAGAGCGCTACAACGGCCGGCTCTACGCCAAGGCGCAGAACCTGCGGCCGGTCATCGTGCGGCAGTACCTCGAAGCCTTCGCCGGCGTCGACCTCCTCGCGATGCCCACCGTCCCGATCCGGGCGCACCCCTACGCCGAGCCCGCGGACCACGTCGAAGCCTTCGATCGCACCCTGTTCGGCGGCGAGCTGGGCGACGACCTCGGCCTCATCATTCACAACACCGCCCCCTTCAACTACACCGGCTTCCCGAGCTTGAGCGTCCCGTGCGCGGGGGTTACCGGAATGCCGGTCGGGCTCCAGCTCACCGCTCCGTACTTCCGGGAGGACGAGCTCATCCGCGCCGCCCACGCCTACCAGGAGTCGGTGGACTGGGAGAGCTGCTTTCCGAAGCGAGGCGCCGCCTGATCCGAGCCGGCGTCGTTCGCCCGTCGCGGTGCGCGCCGTTTGCGGCGCCGGGAGGCGGGTGAGCGGAAAGGGCCCGGACGGCCCCGCCCCGCGGTTCGCAGCCCCCCGTCGGAGGCCCACGGCGGCAGGGCCGGGGTCGACGGGAGGTCAAGCGGCTGCACGGCGTCCTTAGCCCGCATATCTCACCAACTTCCTGCTGCGGACGCGGATGTGCTCGCTGTGACAAGGCGTACTCCCTCAAGCCGCT
>JAJDXW010000410.1 GCA_022823045.1 Gammaproteobacteria bacterium | reverse complement strand
CCCAGTAGTCCTCGCCCTCGGGAAGGCGGGAGAGGTTGCGCCGGACGACCTCTTCGGTCGCCTCGCGCATCTCGTCCGGGCTCTCCGGCGGGTCGATGCGAAGGTAGCGCAGCGACCGGTAGAGGCGTTCGATGTGCTCGGTCAGCCGGAAGATCTTCCCGTCCACGGTGCGGGCGGTGTCGAAGACCCCGTCGCCGTGGCGGAAGCCGCGATCTCGGAAGGGGATGAGGACGTGGCTCTCGGGCACGAACTCCCCGTTGAAGTACGCGATCCGTTCGTTGGGACGTTCCATCCAGTTGCATCCTCCGACTCACTGCGCGGCCAACGCGATGCTGGGCGCGCTTCCACCCGCGAAGGGACGTGGCTCCGGGACGCGATTCTGACCGATCGGAGGGAACCGCGTCTCGTCCGGGGGCTGTTGGCACCGCCGTAGTGCGCCCAGGATGAGGGCGAAGAGCCGCAGGTTGGAGTGGTGAAGCGTAATCCGGCACTTGCGGACCAGGAGCCACCCGTCGCACGTGATGTCGGATTACGCTTCGCTAATCGACCTGCCCGCTTCGCCGAGCTTCACCCGAATCCTGCCGGGTTTTCCGGCTCATTGGGTGGAAACACGCCTCAGGCGGCCGGGCCGTCGGCGACGCCGGCTCCGCGCTTCGGCACGAGGACCGTGCGCTCGAAGGCGAGGAACTCGGTACCGTCGTCCTTGCGGCCGACGGTACGCACGGTCACGATGCCCTGGTTCGGCCGCGACTTCGACTCGCGCTTGGCGAGCACCTCGGTCTCCGCGTAGACGGTGTCGCCGGCGAAGACCGGCGCGGTGAGCCGCACCCGGTCCCAGCCGAGGTTGCCGATCGCCCGCTGGCTCACGTCGCTCACGCTCATCCCGGTGACGATGGACAGGGTGAGGCAGCTATTGACGATGGGCCGCCCGAACTCGCTCTTCGCCGCGTAGGCGCGGTCGAAGTGGAGGGGGTGCTGGTTCATCGTCAACAGGGTGAACCAGGTGTTGTCGGCCTCGGTGACGGTCCGCCCGGGGCGGTGCTCGTACACGTCCCCGACCTCGAAGTCCTCGTAGCTCCGGCCGTACTCCTCCCGGAAGCGGCGGGGGGCAACCTCGACCCGCTCTACCGACATCCCCTCCTCCTCTTCACCCGCCCTTCCCCTTCGTATTCGGCCCAAGGCGTGTTCACCCCAATCCACCGCAACGACGATGAGCGCGAAGAGCGGCAGCCGCAGGTCGGATCAGCCGAAGGCGAAATCCGACGTCAGCACCTCGGGTCTCGTTCCGAGTCGGATTACGCTTCGCCAATCCGGTCTGCGGCCTTCGGGCCAGCCGACCTGCGGAGGGCTGGCCTGACGCCACCTTGGATCCGGGCGTCAGTCCGCCGCTTCCCTCCTGCTCTCGCCCGCCGCGGCGCTCTCCGGCGGGTCGACGATAACCGTCTTGAAGTCGGCGGGAGCCACAATCTCCAGCACCTCGTAGTCGTCGGAGTACTCGATCTCGCGGTGCTTGACCATGGGACGCTGGTTGATGCAGTCGCCCTTGCGCAGCGTCCTCACCCCCTCGCCCTCGTACTCGAACTTCGCCCAGCCCTTCAGCACGTAGACGAACTGGAAGGTGCACTCGTGCAGGTGCCAGTGCTGGACCTCGTCCTCCTGCCGCTTGCCGTTCGCGCGGATGATCTGTGCGATGTAGTCGCCGTTGGTGGCATCCTTGATGCCGAGATCCCGGTAGTCGAAGATCCGGCGAAGCCCCTCCGTCCACTCCGCGTCGGCTTCGCTGTCGATGTTGAAGCGCCAGTCGGCCTTCGGTTCCATGGCTTCCTCCCGGATTTCGCTTGGTGGAGGCGCCGCACTCTAGCGTCGCCGCGGGGTTCCGGTCAAAACGCCGCCCCGCCACGTCCGAAGCTCGCTCTGGTTGCGGTGCATCCCGGGAGCGCGGACCCCCCGCTCGCGGGCCCCGGTCCGGCCCGAGCCTTGCACGCCGTCGGGACACGGGGACCGCGGCGCCGGCAGCCGTTATCCTTCCGCCGCCCCCGATTCGGCCCCTTGCCCTCCCGCGATGCCCGTCTCCCGACCGCCGCAATCCGTCGCCCTCGCCGCCCTGTGGATGATGGGGGCGGTGGCCTCGCTCATCGGGATCGCCCTCGCCGGACGTGAGCTGACCCGCGAGCTCTCCGTCTTCGAGGTCGTGTTCATCCGCAACGCGTTCTGTCTCCTCATCCTCGTCCCGTACGTAGCGTTCGCGCGCGAGAACCGGTGGCGAACGGACCGTGTCCGCGGTCACCTGCTCCGCAACACGGTGCACTTCACCGCCCAGGCGGCCTGGTTCTACGGACTGATGCGGCTCCCCCTCGGCGAGGTCATCGCCCTCGAGTTCACCGCCCCAATCTGGACCGCGGTGCTCGCCGCCCTCCTCCTCCGGGAACCGCTCACCGGCCGGCGGACGGGCGGAATCCTCCTCGGGTTCGTGGGGATCCTCGTCATCCTGAGGCCCGGAGCGGCGATCGTGGACCCGGCCGCGTTCGCGGTGCTGTACTCCGCGGCCGGGTTCGCGCTCACCTTCGTCATCACCCGCGCGATGACCACGAGCGAGCACCCGGTCACCATCCTCTTCTGGATGAACCTCATCCAGCTTCCCATCGGGTTCGTGCTCGCCCTCCCCGACTGGACCGTTCCGTCCTTCTCCCTCTGGCCCTGGATGGTCGTCGCCGGGATCACGGGGTTCTCCACCCACTACTGCTTCGCCCGGGCGTTCGCCCACGCCGACGCCGCCGTCGTCGCCCCCATCGACTTCGTCCGCCTCCCCCTCGCGATCCTGGTCGGCTTCCTCGTCTACGCGGAAGCCGTCGACGTCTTCGTGCTCATCGGGGCCGTCGTCATCTTCTTCGGGAACCGCCTCAACCTGACCGAGGGCCGCGCGCGGCGGCCACCCCGTCGATGACCACGGGAGCGCGTTTCGATCTGCAAACGTCGCCGGCCCGAACCCCGGGCCATTGGTCCGCCGGTACGGGGTCTTCGCGGCGCAGCCAGCCCGAGGCGGGTCCCTTCCGCAGCGGGTTGCACGAGCCGCGGAGAAAGGGGCCTGCCCCCCAGGGCAAATTCGTTCTCGATAGACATCAGCAGCCCCCGGCCAGCGTAACTCGTTGATGCAGCGTCTCTTTGTCCGGTTGGTGGCGGCTCTGGATTTGAACGTCTCGGCAGATGCAACTCATTGAATTCATTGAAGGTGGATGGGAGAACGAATCAGCCTTGGCCTGCCCCCGGGCCGGCGGACCAAGGCCACCGGCGTTCGGGCACAATACCTGCGCCCGTTCCGGTGGGACGAGACCGCGGCGGCGAGGACCGTACGTGAACGGGAGACGAAGAACGCAAGGGGGGAGAAGATGCCGGGAGTGCTGGAAGGGGTACGGGTTCTCGACTTCGGACGCTACATCGCGGGGCCGTGGTGCGCGGCGCTGCTCGGCGACTTCGGGGCGGACGTGATCCGGGTGGAGAAGACGGGCGGCGGGGAGGACCGCTTCATCAACCGGGTGAGCGAGGCGGACGACTCCGGGGTCACGTACCTCCAGGTCAATCGCAACAAGAAGTGTCTGACCCTTGATCCGACAACGGACGAAGGGCGCGAGGTCCAACGCCGGCTCGTCGCGACGGCGGACATCGTGGTCGCCAACATGCCCGAGCGCGCGCTCCGCCAGCTCGGCCTCGACTACGAGTCCCTCTGCGAGATCCGCCCCGACATCATCCTCGTCTCCAACACCTGCTTCGGGACGGCCGGCCCCTACGGGCGCAAGCTCGGCTTCGACGGCCTCGCCCAGGCGATGTGCGGCAACCTCCACCTCTCCGGCCATCCGGAGGAGCCCGTCCGCTCCTACGCCCCGTGGGTCGACTTCAGCACCGCCGCCCTGTGCGCCCTCGGGGCGGTCGTCGCCCTCCTCGCCCGGCGCCAGACCGGGCGCGGCCAGGAGGTCCAGGGCGCCCTCCTCGGCACCGCCCTCACCGCCGCCAGCCCCTTTCTCATCGAGCAGGCGGTGCTCGCCCCGAACCGTGTGGCGACCCTCAACCGAGGGCAGTTGAACGCCCCTTCCGACGTGTTCGCGACCCGCGACGGCCACATCATGATTCTCGTCATCGGGGAACCGATGTACGGCCGCTGGGCGAAGCTCATCGGCGAACCGCGCTGGATCGAGGACGAGCGATTCGGGACCGACGACTCGCGGGGCGAACACGGCGAGGTCTTCAGCGCCCGCATGGCCGAGTGGTGCGCGGAGCGGACCACCGAGGAGGCCCTCGCGGAGCTCGAGGCGGCGCGGGTTCCGGCCGGGCCGGTCTACACCCCGCAGCAGACCCTGGACGATCCGCACGTGCAGGGAGGCGGATTCCTGCACGAGACCGAGTACCCGGGCGCCCCCGGCGAGGTTCCTCTCGTGACCACCCCGGTGCGGCTCTCCGGAACCCCGGGGACGATCCGCACGCGCGCCCCCCTCCTCGGCGAGCACACGGCCGAGATCCTGGAGGGGCTCGGCTACGGCGCCGAGGACGTGGAGCGCCTGCGGGAATCGGGAGCGGTCTGAGCCGGCGCGCGACTCCCGCGCTCGGTTCCGCGTCGGCCGACGCTTCGCAAGCTCGACCGGCGGGCGCCTTCCGCACTCAGGATCCGGCGCGAAGGGCGCGCTCCAGGAATTCGAGCCGATCCTGGCCCCAGAAGGGCTCCCCGTCGAGCCGGTAGAACGGCATCCCGAAGACGTCGAGATCGACGGCCCGGCGCGTCGCCGCCTTGTAGGCCCGGACGGTCTCCGGGCGTTCGGCGGCTTCGAGGAGGGCCGGGCCGTCGAACCCTTCCGCTTGCGCGATGGCGAGCAGCTCCCCGGGACGGAAGGGGAACCGCTCCTCCGCCCACAGGGCCCGGGAGATTGCGTGGGCGAGGCGCAGCGAGTCGAGACCCGCCTCCTTCGCGGCCGTCACCATGAGCGCAGCCTGGCGCTCGTCGGGCTCCTCGGTCTCCCCGCGGTAGAAGCGCGGCTCCGGGTTGAGGGGCACCCCGCGAAAGCGGCTCCACCTCGCAAGCTCCACGAGCCGGTAGGCCTTGCGCACGCGGGGCCGGTCCGGAAGAGGAACCGTTCCGGTGGCGGTGAACACCGGGTCGTAGTCGATGATGACGGGGTCGACGCGGGCGCCGTGGCCCGCGGCCATCCGCCGGAGCAGATCGTTGCCGAGATAGGACCACGGGGAGGCAAGCGCGTAGTAGTACTCGATGGTGCGTTCCATGAAGGCTCCGGGGCGGAAGGAGACGGCGAGGATTGTAGCCGCGGCCGGACTGCGACCCCCGGCCCCCGGAGGCCCCGGACGGGGGGACCCGGCGGCGAGTGCCGGACCGCGGAAGCGGGCTGGTACGATCCGCGCGATCCGTTCCGCAGCGACGAAGGTGGAGCCAGTGCGAAGCGACCTCGAGACGTGGCGGGAACCGGCCGCCCTCATCGAAACCCACACCCTCGAAGCCGCCCTCGGGGCGCCCGATCTCCGGATCGTGGACTGCACCACGTGGCTCATGCCGGCCGGCCCGGACGAGGATGCGCCCTACCGCGTGGTGCCCGGGGTGGCCGAGTACGAGGCGGGGCACATCCCGGGGGCGGTGTTCCTCGACCTCCAGGGGGAGGTCTCCGACCCCGGGACGCGCCTCCGGTTCATGGCCCCGTCCCCGGAGCGGTTCGCCGAGGGCATGGGACGGCTCGGCATCGGGAACGACTCCCGGGTGGTGCTCTACTCGAACGGCAGCATCATGTGGGCGACCCGGGTGTGGTGGATGCTCCGCGCGTTCGGGTTCGACGGGGCGGCGGTGCTCGACGGCGGCTTCGCGAAGTGGCAGGCGGAAGGAAGACCAGTCTCCACCGAGCCCGGTAGCCATCCCCCGGCGCGGTTCGAAGCCCGCCCGCGGCCGGGGTTCTTCGTCGGCAGCGGTCACGTCCTCGCGCGGCTCGACGACGACGGGTCGACGGCGGTGAACGCCCTCGCCCCGGAGTTCTTCCTCGGCGCGGGGCCGAGCCGCTACGGCCGTCCCGGCCGCATCCCGGGCAGTGTCAGCGTCCCCGCCGCAACCCTCCTCGATCCGGCCGACGGCACCTTCGTGTCGCTGGACGAGGCGCGGCGAGCGCACGAAGCGGCCGGCGTCACCCCGGACAAGCACGTCGTCGCCTACTGCGGGGGCGGGATATCCGCGACCGTCGGGCTCTTCCTCCTCCATCAGCTCGGCTACCCGGACCTCACCCTGTACGACGCGTCGATGGGCGAATGGGCGCGGGACCCGGACCTTCCCATCGAGACCGGGCCGCCCGCCGGCGCGACCGGGTGACACGGGCCGGGCCGGCGCCGCACCCGGCCGCCCCGCCCTCCTCCGGGCCGCCTCGAACTGGCCGCGGCGGGCGTTCGGCGCTATCTTGTCCGCTCACCCGCCGTTCCCGCCGCCGGACCCGGACATGACCCTCGAATTGCGCGAGCTTCATCCGACCTTCGCCGCCGAGGCCGGACCCCTCGACCTTCGCGACATCGAGAGCGAGGAGGTGCTCGAATCGATCCGCGAGGGGATGGACCGGTACGCGGTGCTCGTCTTCCGCGACCAGCGGCTCTCGAACGAGGAGCAGCTCGCCTTCGCGACCCGGCTCGACGGAGAGCTGCATCGAAAGACCGGCAGCGCCGTCCTTCAGAAGAGCCGTTTCGGGGACGAGGCGCTCACCGATGTCTCGAACGTCGGGCCGGACGGCGGCCTCCTCGAATCGGAGTCCCGGAAACGGCTCTACAGCCTCGCCAACCGGCTGTGGCACACGGACGCCTCCTTCCAGGACCCGCGCGGCCGCTACTCCATGCTCGCCGCCCTGGTGGTCCCGGAGGTCGCGGCGGACACCGAGTTCGCGGACATGCGGACCGCCTGGGACACCCTCCCCGAGGCGACGAAGGCGAGCCTCGAGGGGTTGCGCGTGCACCACTCGATCGCCTACTCCCGCCAGACCCTCGGCTTCGAGTTCTCCGAGGAGGAGAGGGACCGCCTGAAGGGCGCCGTCCATCCTCTCGTCCTCACCAACCCGCGCAACGGGCGGCGCTCCCTCTACCTCGCCTCCCATGCCTCGCGGATCCTCGACCGGCCGGTTCCGGACGGGCGGCTCCTCCTCCGCGACCTCGTGGAGCACGCCACCCGGCCCGAGCTCGTGTACCGGCACTCGTGGCGGAACGGCGACTTCGTGATCTGGGACAACCGCGCCACCATGCACCGCGCGCGGCCGTTCGAGGACACCGCCCACCGGCGCGAGATGCGCCGCGTGACGACCCTTGACGTGGGTGATCCGGCGCGGGTGGCCCAGCCCGCCTGACAGCAGACTCCGGCAGTTCCCGAGGAGGGCCCCCGGCGAGGAATCGCTGCCGATACCGCCCGGCACCTTTCAGGGGTTCCGGAACGTGCACGATTATCGCGGCCCCGTCCGGACGGGACACCGCGCGTTATCGCCGCATCCCGACCGCGGCCTGCCCGGCGACGCTTCCGAGGAGGATGACCCCGCCGGCGAGGGTCGGAAGGCTCGGGACCTCCCCGAACGCGAGCCACACCCACACCGGGGCGAGCACCACCTCGGTGAGCGAGAGGAGCACGAGCTCGGCGGAGGGGACGGTCTTCGAGCCGAGGGTGAAGAGAAAGACGCCGGCCCCGATGACGAGCATCCCGTAGGCCGCCGCGAGACCCACGTCCGGGGCGGGGGCCACGAGCCCGGTGCCGTCCGCGAACGCCATCGCGGCGCTCACCGCGGTGGCGATGGCGGCCGCAATGAGTATCGCGGGGCTCATGTCGACGTGCCGGCCGCGTCGGATCCCGACCGAGAAGCCGGCGAACCCGACCGCCGCCGCGAGCGCGGCGACGTCACCGAGGAGGTCGGCCTCCGCGAGACCCTCCCCGATCATGATCGCGACCCCGACGAGCACCCCGGCCATCGCGAGCCACATCGAACGGCCGATCGACTCGCGAAGCACCACCCAGCCGAGGAGTGCCGCGAAGAGCGGCGCCGCGCTCAGGAGGAAGAGGGCATTGGCGACGGTGGAGTGCATGACCCCCCACACGTAGCCGATGAATGCGACCGAGAGGCACGCGCCGGCGACGAGCCCGGTCGCGCCCGCGCGCCGGACAAGGGCGAGCACGGGGCGGCCGGTGAAGTGGAAGTACGCGATCAGCAGGAGGGCCGCGCCGAGCGAGCGATAGAACAGGAACTGCCACTCGGTGATGTCGTCCGCGAGCCGGATGATCGGCCCGCCGAGACTCATGCAGAACCCGGCCGCGAGCACCAGAAGGCGGCCGGCGACGCGGCCGCGCTCGAGGTCGGAATGGGGGGAAGCCTCCAAACCGCTCGCTGGCCGGGAGGGTCGGAACTACTGTCCGACCCCGAGGAGGACGGTCGCGATGAGCGCCTGGGAGGGTCCGACCATGCCGGCATCGTAGCACGCGGACCCATCTCCGGGTGCGCACGCCGGAGCGGCTCCCGTCCGGCGAAGTTGCCGCCCAGCCAATGCGGTGTTACGGTCAGTGCGGTCGGGCCTCGTCGTTCGGGGCGACCCCGACCAGACGGGGCAGCTACCGGGCGAGGGGTATCCATCGACCAACCTTCACCATCCAACAAGCCGCGAGCGCCATCGCCGAACCGGCATGACCCGGCGTCTCGCGGCGTCATCCGGAATGCGGCCGCCCGCATTTCGCAACACCGACGGGAGGACATCAACATGGGCGCCATGAAGATTCTCGGAACCGCACTATCGGGTCTCGTATTGTCGGGTTCGCTCGCCTTCGGCTTCCTTGCAACTCCGGCCGGAGCACAGGAACGCTCGGTCAAGGTCTGGTTCGGGCGGGAGAACTTTATCCCCGACGACCGGTTCGAGACGTTCCGGGCCGAGTACCCGGACATTGCCGTCGAATTCGAAGTGATCCGGCTGGAGGACGTGAACGCGCAGCTCATTCTCGCGATGCGCTCCGGCAATGCGCCCGACATCGTGCAAATCCACTCCCGCGACGTCGAACAGCTCGCCATCAACAAGGTCGTCAAGGACTTCACCCACCAGATCGAGGCGTTCAAGGAGCGCTTCCCGGAGACCTACGGACAGCTTGCGCCGCTCGCCTGGGAGGGCGCTTCCGATTCCAAGGGCAACATCTACGGCGCGGCCCTCTTCGCGCAGTCGATCTACCTCACCTATCGCACCGACTGGCTGGAAGAGGTGGGCATCACCCCACCGCTCGAGACCACCGACCGGGTACTCGAGGCCGCGCGCAAGATCGCCGCGTCGGGCGACGACCGGCTCGGGTTCAGCCTGATCGGTTGCTGCCACAGCACGGTGTGGGAGCTGCCGCTGTTCCTGTCCATGGGCGGACAGGTCGTCGACGGGGTCCCCCAGATCGACAGTGAAGCGGGCATCGAGTGGATCAAGTTCTACCAGACCCTGCTGAACGACGGCAGCGCCCATTCGGACACCCCGTCATGGGATTCCGGTCAGATGCGCGCAGCCTTCATCGGCGAGCGCGCCGGGATGATGAACGAGGGCGAGCACATCTACGTCGAGGTCCACAAGCAGATGCCGTATGGCGAAGGCAAGTGGGCGTTCGAGGCGCTTCCGACCCGGCCGGGTCAAACGGAGCCGCAGGTCCAGTCCGGGTTCGCGTTTCCGTTCATCGTGACCACCGCCAACGAGGATGAAGAGGCGGCGCTGCTGGTGATCGAGTACCTGGCCCGGCCGGCGTTCGCCAAGCAGGTCGCCATCCGCTATCAGCCCACCACCAACGCCGCCGTCGCCGAGGACCCGGAGTACCTCGCCGCCAAGCCCTGGGCGGGCGACATTGTCCCGATCGCCTCGAACCTGATCTCGCTGCCGACCCACCCGACGCGCGTGATCCAGATCTACGAGGTGCTGAAGAACCTCCGGAGCGCCATGGTGTCCAACCCGGGGGGTGATCCCGCGGAAATCGCCGCGGAGTTCCAGCAGAAGCTGAACGAAGCGGCCGGGATGTAGCCGGCCGGACGGAGCCGCCACCGGGCGGGAGGTGACCCGCTCTCGGAAGTCGAGACGGTCACCTCCCGCCTCCGGTGCCGGCGCCCCGGCGATCCGATCGGATGAACGCGACTCTCCACGCTCCGGAGGTCATGACGGCCGGCGAGCGGGCCGCGGACACGGCCAAGCGCCTCGCCCCGTACCTCCTCGTCATTCCGGGCCTCGTCGGGGTTCTCGGGGTCCTCGGTTACGCGGTCGCGGGCGGCTTCCTGCTGTCCCTGAACGAAACCGACATGTTCCTCAACAAGACGTTCGTCGGTCTCAAGAACTACATCGCGATCGTTCAGGACGCCCGATTCCAGAACTCGCTGTGGCGGACCCTCGTCTTCGTCGTCGCGTCCATCACCCTCGGCATCACCCTGTCGATGATGTTCGCGCTCACCCTCCACCACGTCGGGTTCGGACGCCGCTTCTTCCGGGGCCTGAGCCTCGTCCCGTACTTCGTCTCCGGAATTGCCGCGGCCGTCATGTTCCGGTTCATCTTCACGACGAGCGGCGGATTCGTGAACTTCATCCTGACCTCGCTCGGCCTCCCCGCGCCGTCCTGGCTGGGCGATCCGACCCTCGCGTTCACCGTCTCGATCCTCGCCAACGCCTGGTTCATGGTGCCGTTCGCGACCCTGATCCTGCTCGGAGGGCTCCAGACCGTGGACAAGGACCTCTACGAGGCGGCCAAGCTCGACGGCTCGTCCGGACTGCATACCTTCCGGCGAATCACCCTGCCCCTCATCAAGCCGATGATGGGGGTGAGCCTCATCTGGATCTCGTACATCAGCTTCAGCACGTTCGACATCATCCTCGCGTTGACGGCGGGCGGACCGGCCCGCGCGACCGAGCTCATCTCCGTCTACATGTACCAGATCGCGTTCCTCGAGCTCGATTTCGGCCGGGGTTCGGTCCTCATGGTGATGCTGCTCTCCTTCAACACGCTCCTCAGCCTCGTCTACCTCTGGGTCTTCGTCTACGGAGACCGCCGTTACCGGGTGGTGAGGTGAAGATTCACCCCGCGACCGAAGGAATGACGGGGCCCCGGTGATGGCGAGCCCGGCGAACACCGCGATGGAACCGATGCACGACCGCCTCGGGCTCTCCGCCGGCCTCCGCTATCGCGTGGGCCGCTTCCTGCTCATCGGCATTCCGCTCGCGATCCTCGTCATCTGGACGACGCTGCCGATTCTCTGGGCGGTGCTGTCGTCCCTGAAAGAGTCCCTGGAGATCTACGAGTCGAACACCCTGCTGCCGGCAAACCCGAACCTTGACGGCTATCGAACGGTCCTTTCCATGCGGGGATTCGACTCCTGGCTGTTCAACAGCTTCCTCGTCACCGTGGTCGCGACCATCGTCCCGCTGATTCTCAGCATCCTCGCCGCCTACGGCTTCGCCCGCTACGCCTTCCGGTTCCGGCACGTCCTGCTTCTCCTCTATCTCATTCCCCGCATCATTCCCCGCGTCAGCCTGATCGTTCCGCTCAACAGCCTGATGAGCGATCTCGGTCTCATCAATACCTACTGGGTGCTCTTCATCACCTACACCGCGAGCGCGATTCCCCTTTCCACGTGGATCCTGGTCGGCTTCTTCGCGGCGATCCCCAAGGAGATCGAAGAGTCGGCCACGATGGACGGGGCCAACATGTGGCACCGGCTGCGGCGGGTCATCCTGCCGATCGCCTGGCCGGGGGTGGTCACCGCGGGGGTCCTTTGCATCCGCGAAGCATGGAACGAGTTCGCGTTCGTCCTCGCCCTAATCAACGAGACGACCATGCGGACGCTCCCCTATCAGCTCTACATGCTCAAGGACTCGATGGGCGTGCAGGACTACGCGGTCTACAACGCGTTCACCATCCTCACCGTGCTCCCGCTCCTCATCGTCTACCTCCTGCTCGAACGAAGGGTGGTCGAGAGCATCGTGTCGGGGGCGGTGAAGTAGGATGCGCGAGCCCGTGATCCCAGCCCCGCCGAAGATTCAACACTCGGGAGCCGTTCGATGAGCACGCCGCTCGTGGAGCTCCACGACCTTCGCAAAAGCTTCGGCTCGCTGGAGGTCCTGCACGGAATCGAGCTCGCGATCGAGCAGCACGCCTTCGTGGTCCTGGTCGGCCCCTCCGGATGCGGCAAGTCGACCCTGCTTCGCATGATCGCCGGCCTCGAATCGGTGACCTCGGGATCGATCGTCATGAACGGGCGGGTCGTCAACCGGGTCCCCGCGAAGGACCGGGGCATCGCGATGGTGTTCCAGTCGTACGCGCTCTATCCCCACATGACGGTCCGGGAGAACCTCTCCTTCAGCCTCGAGATGGCGAAGACGGCCAAGTCCGTGAAGGAGGAGCGGATCGAGCGGGCGGCCGGGATCCTGTACCTCGATTCCCTCCTCGAGCGCTTTCCCGCCCAGCTCTCGGGCGGACAGCGCCAGCGGGTCGCGATGGGGCGGGCCCTCGTCCGGGAGCCG
>JAJDXW010000428.1 GCA_022823045.1 Gammaproteobacteria bacterium | reverse complement strand
CGACCCGTCTGCTGCGCAAGGACGTGTCGCTCTACGTCGAGGCGGCCGCCGACGCGGGGGTGCGGATGGGGGTCGCGGAGGCGGTGTTCGCGCTCTGGAACGAGTACGGCGCGGACCACGGAGACGAGGACTTCACCCGCGTCTTTCCGTTCGTGCGCGAGACCGGAGACGAGTAGGAACGCCCCGCACGGGACGAGCCGGCGGGGGGAAGCCCCGGCGCTATAATCGCCCACCCGATCTGCCCGCACCGAATGGCCCGATGCAGTTGAAATCCGATCCTCCCCGCCCCCCGAGCCCCGAAGACGTGTCGTTCGACCTCGACGCGGTGCTGGGCTCGGTGGTGGCGCTCCGCGCGAACGTCCCCGAGGACGCGATGACCGCGTCGATCCTCGGGACCGAGCGGGCGGGGCACGGGGTCGCGATCAACGACTCGGGGCTCGTCCTCACCATCGGCTACCTCGTCACGGAGGCCGAGTCGGTATGGCTCGTCGACAACGAGAACACCACCGTCCCGGCCTACGTCGTCGCCTACGACCAGGAGACGGGGTTCGGTCTCGTGCAGGCCCTCCAGCGGCTTCCGGTCGCAGGGCTCCCCCTCGGGTCCTCCGATTCCCTCGCCCGGGGCGACCTCGTCGTCTTCGCGGGGCACGGGGGCGCATCGCAGGCGGTGGCCGCGGAGGTCGTCCTCAAGCGCGAGTTCGCGGGGTACTGGGAATATCTCCTCGACGAGGCGATCTTCACCGCCCCCGCCCATCCCAACTGGGGCGGGGCGGCGGTCATCGGACGCGACGGGACGCTGCGGGGGATCGGATCCCTCCTCGTCCAGCACGTGCGGGGCGACGAAGAGGCGTTCAACGCGAACATGGTCGTGCCCGTGGACCTGCTGAAGCCCATCCTAGACGAGCTGCTGACGTACGGCCGCCAGAACAAGCCGGGCCGGCCTTGGCTCGGCATGATGACGACGGAGTACGACGGGCACCTCGTCGTCGCCGGGGTGACGAAGGGCGGGCCGGCCGAAACGGCGGGAGTCGAGACGGGCGACATCGTCATCGAGGTGAACGGCGAGACCGTGTCCGGGCTCGCGGCGATGTTCCGCCGGGTGTGGCGGCTGGGCGACGCCGGGGTCTCCGTGCCCCTCACCATCTACCGGAGCGACTCGACGCGCGAGCTCGTGATCGAGTCGGTGAGCCGCGACCAGCGCCTGAAGCGCCCTTCCCTGCACTGAACCGGGCGAGCGCGCGACCGCCGCGGAGGCGCCAGCTCCCCGAACCCGGGCTACCGGACCGCGTCCGCCGTCGTCACGCCCCGGCCGTGCACACCCCCGGCCTGCCGCAGCACGGTCACGTTCCCCTCGGGCTTGAAGCGCATTCTTGCCATCGCCGCTCCGATCCTCGTCGTTCCAGGACCCGGGAGTGGACCAACCCGATGGGGGAGGACCAAACGCTTCAGAACCGCATGTTGAGAGTCACGAAGAAGGTGCGTCCCCAGCCGGCCGCACGCGGCCCGTCGGTCCGGGAAGGATTCGCGGTGTTCGTGGAGAGCTTCTCGTCGGTGACGTTGTACACGCCTGCGGTCACCCGCGCGCTCTCGATCCCGAGCGGCCTCTTCCAGTCGAGCGTCACGTCGTGCCCGGTCCACGAATTGAACTGTCCGTCACCCGACCGGTTCTCGATCTCGCCGCGGTAGTTCACGGCCCAGAACGCGGTGAGGTCGCCGCGCCCGACCGAGTTCACGATGCGAACGGCATTCCGCGGGAGCGGGTACGGACGTTTCTCGCCTGCGATGCGCTCTTCGCTGTCGGTCACGTAGCGCCAGAAGCCCCGGGTCGCGAGGAAGCCCCAGCTCGTCTCCGCGCGGTGCCCGAACCGGGTGTTCACTCCCGTGACCTCTATCTCGACGACGTTCACGACGGTGTCATGGATGGTGATGTCCCCCGCTTCGCGCTCGATGCAGTCGCTGCCGCCGGCCTCGGGGCATTCGGGATAGTTCAACATCGCCCAGGTCGCGTCGCGCGTTCCCGGCAAGTCCGAGGTCGTGAGCTGGTACCAGTCGGTGATGACGTACATCGGACCCTTGCGCACGCCGGCTCCGAACGAGAGCCTCTCCGATCCGGAGGGCTCGAGATCGGGGTTCGCCCTCGTCTCGCGCGTCACCTGCCGGTAGTTCGCGCTGTCGCACGTGCGCGGCGGAGGTCCGCGGTCCGGGATGCACCGGACGTAGGGGTGATCCTGCGCCGCAGTGCTGTGAAGGTCCGCCATCGAGGGTGCCGAGTCCCCGGTGCTGACCGAGCCGCGCACCGAGAAGATGTCCGTTGGCCGGTACACCGCTCCGAGGCGCCAGGCGTGAAGCCCCCCGACGTCGTCGTACGAATCGGCGCGTCCCGCGGCTCTCACGTCCACGTTTTCGCCAAGCGGCACGGCGATCTCCGCGAACGCTCCCACCGAGTCGCGCTCTCCCTCGTAGCTCGTGCCGCCCGATCCGAGCACCGCGTTCACGTCGCGGGTCCGGCCGTCTTCTCCCCGGAACGCGAGCAGGCTGTGGGCCTTCACGTCGAAGAGCGCGACCCCCGCGGTCCATGCCGTCTCGCGACTGCCCATGCCCGGAGCGGTTCCCTCGAGCGCGAAGCGCGCCTCGAGGTACCTCGAGCCGAAGTCCACTTCCTCGCGGAGGCTGCTCTTCTCGATGGCTCTCAGGTGGTCGGGTTCCCTCGACAGCGGATCGGCGAGGTTGTACCTCCCGGCCCCAATTTCCTCCCTGATGATCTCCGCATCCACGAAGGTATCTCCCGACACCTCCCCGTCGAGAAAGAAGGCGGTCACCTGCGCGTCGTAGCCGAGGCCCTCCCTGATCTGCCCTTCGACGCTCGCCGAGAAGTCGTACTCCTCCACGTCCGTCCTCCAGTCCCGGTTGCCGTGACCGATGAAGCGGTGTCCGACGGCGAAGAAATCCCCTGCCTCGGCCTCGAACGCTGGATCCGCCCCGTCCGCGGACTCGTTGATCGCGGCGAGCAGGGTGTCTTGGTTGTCGTCGGTGATGGAGAAGGAGAAGACGTCGACGGACGGTGCGTAGCGAAAGGCGGAGCTTCCCTGGGTCGCGTTCGCGTCCACGCGGAGTTCGGCGCGTTCCCCGAGCGGGTGGTCGAGGTTCACGATCGCGCTCCGTTGGTCGTAGCTCGCGGTGTCCCACCAGAAGTTGCCGTAGGCGAACCCGCAGCCCTTGTCGCCGGACCGGATCCCGGGTGGGTTGCTGAGCGGCCCGGTGTAGCCGTGCGCCGGGTCGCACTCGCCGAGCGAGACGGCTCTCGACGCTTCTTCGCTCGCGTCGTAGACGTAGACGGTGTTGCCGCCGACGCTCACGTTCCTTGCGTCGGCGAAGCTTCCGCCCTGCGCCCACTCCGAGCGGCTGTGCTCGCGGGCGCTGCCGGCGATCTCCTCGCGGTTGAGGATGTCGACGCCGACGGTCAGGTGTCCGCCGTTGCCGATCGCGCTGCCCCAAACGGCGCTGCCCTGGCGCGCATCGCCGCCGTCGCGGCTTGGCAACCGGGCGACGGTGCGCACCTCGAAGCCGTCCAGATCCTTCCTCAGCACGAGGTTGAATGCGCCACGTACCGCGGCGTGGCCGCGGATCGTCCCCAAGCTCTCGGCTCTCAGCACCTCGATGCGCTCGACCGCCGAGAGCGGGAAGGTGTCGAGATTGCCCGCGGTCGTCGTGGAGGGCCGCCCATTCACCAGGACGAGCAGGTTGCGCCCTCCGGTGAAGAAGTAGCGGATAATGCCCGTGTCGAGCATCTCGCCGAACGTCTGGGCGCCGGAACGCTCGATGAAGCTGCGGTCGTACTCGGCGATGATCTGCGGGGCCGGCGCCAGCGCGCCGGCATGAACCTGACCCGCCCCGAGCATGGCGGTCGCGACGAGCGTTGCGAGGACTCTTCTCATCGTACCTTCCCCATTCGTTCGTGAATCCGCGGACTGTCCACCGTGCCGGTCGCACGTCGGCGCGGGGAGTCGACCCGACCCGTCCCGCGAACGGCGGATCTCCCTCCGGGAGGGCGAACCTCCTTGCGGGACTATTGTTTCCGAAAAAGTCAGCTTTGCGAAACAGTTATTTTTCATCGAGTCTCGAAGAAACACTGGGCGGGGGCATCCGGCTCCGCCCCGGCCGGGGACGTGTCCCGGTCAGCCGGGGAACACGGGCGGCGGCGAGCCCGCTAGCTCGTCCCAGCGGTTGACGATGCGGCAGAAGAGCTCCGCCGTCATCTCCGCGTCGTAGATGGCGGAGTGGGCCTCGACCGCATCCCACCCGAGCCCCGCCGCCCCGGCCATCTTCGCGAGCACCGTCTGCCCGTACGCGAGACCCCCGAGGGTCGCGGTATCGAACACCGTGAACGCGTGAAAGGGGTTGCGCCGGTAGTTCGCGCGCCGCGCCGCCGCGTGCACGAACGAGAGGTCGAAGGCGGGGTTGTGCCCCACCAGCACCGCGCGCGTGCAGCCGGTCTCCCGGAGCTGGTCCCGGATCGGCTCGCAGACGTGCCGGAGCGCCTCGCGCTCCGTCTTCGCCGCGCGGAGGGGAGACTTGAGCCTCGCCCGGTCCATGCCGATGTGATCGAGGTTCCGGTCCTCGATGTTGGCCCCCGGGAACGGCTCGACGTGACACGACAGGGTCTCGCGCCGGCTCCACCGCCCCGCCTCGTCCCGGTCGAGCAGCACCACCGCGATCTCGAGCAGGGCGTCGGTCTCGGGGTTGAAGCCCGCGGTCTCGACGTCCACCACCACCGGCAGAAAGCCTCGGAACCGGCGTTGGATCGGGTGGGCTCGTTCCTGCATTCCTCTCTCCGCGAGGGAGGCCGTGCCGCGCCCTCGGGCCGCGCGGCGCTTACCATCCCCCGCCGATGTTGATAGAGTCTCGCCGAGTTCCAAGGGGACCCGGGGCCGGCGAAGCGCCGGCGGGAGACGGGAGCGCGAATGGTCGCACGGATTCAGCCGCAGACCGGTCACGACGTCGATCCGGCGGAGACCGAGGAGTGGCTGGAGTCGCTCGAGGCGGTGCTGGAACGCGACGGGGTCCCGCGCGCCCACTTCCTCATCGAGAATCTCATCGCGGAGGCGCGCCGGGCCGGCGCCAACCTCCCCTACTCCGCGAACACCGCCTATCTCAACACCATTCCGGAGGCGCGCGAGCGCCACACCCCCGGCGATCCCTCGATCGAGTGGCGGATCCGCTCGCTCGTGCGGTGGAACGCGATGGCGATGGTGGTGCAGGCGAACCGGGAGAGCGCCGAGCTCGGCGGCCACATCGCGAGCTTCGCCTCCGCCGCCACCCTGTACGAGGTCGGGTTCAACCACTTCTGGCGCGCGCCGACCCCCGAGCACGGCGGCGACCTCGTCTACATCCAGGGCCACTCCGCGCCCGGCATCTATGCGCGCGCGTTCCTCGAGGGCCGCCTCCAGGAGGAGGACCTCCACCGCTTCCGCCAGGAGGCGGACGGGAAGGGGCTTTCCTCCTATCCTCACCCGTGGCTCATGCCCTCGTTCTGGCAGTTCCCGACGGTGTCGATGGGCCTCGGGCCCATCCAGGCGATCTACCACGCCCGGTTCATGCGCTATCTCGACAACCGGGGCCTCCTCCACACCGAGGGGCGCAAGGTGTGGTGCTTCGTCGGGGACGGGGAGATGGACGAACCCGAGTCGCTCGGCGCGATCACCCTCGCGGCCCGGGAACAGCTCGACAACCTCGTCTTCGTCGTCAACTGCAATCTGCAGCGGCTCGACGGCCCGGTGCGGGGCAACGGCAAGATCATCCAGGAGCTCGAGGCGGCGTTCCGGGGGGCGGGCTGGAACGTCATCAAGGTGATCTGGGGCTCGTACTGGGACGCCCTCCTCATGCGCGACACCAAGGGGCTGCTGCGCCGGCGCATGGAGGAGGCGGTCGACGGGGAGTACCAGAACTTCAAGGCCAAGGGCGGCGGCTATACCCGCGAGTACTTCTTCGGGAAGTATCCCGAGCTCAAGCAGATGGTCGCCAACATGAGCGACGACGACATCTGGCGCCTCAACCGGGGGGGACACGACCCCCACAAGGTCTACACCGCCTATGCCCAGGCGGTCGCCCACCGCGGCCAGCCCACCGTCATCCTCGCGAAGACGGTGAAGGGCTACGGGATGGGCGACGCCGGGGAGGGGCAGAACGTCACCCACCAGCAGAAGAAGATGGGGGAGGACGCGCTCCGGGCGTTCCGGGACCGATTCCAGATCCCCCTCACCGACGACCAGATCGCGGACGCCCCCTTCTACCGCCCCCCGCCCGAGAGCCCGGAGATCCAATACCTGAAGGAGCGGCGCCGCGCCCTCGGCGGCTTTCTCCCCACCCGCGCGGACCGCGCCGAGCCGCTCCCCGCTCCCGGCATCGACATCTTCGCGAGTCAGCTCGAGGGGAGCCGGGGCCGGGAGGTCTCGACCACGATGGCCTTCGTGCGGCTGCTGACGGCGCTGCTGCGCGACAAGACGGTCGGGCCGCGCGTGGTGCCCATCGTCCCCGACGAGGCGCGCACGTTCGGCATGGAGGGCCTGTTCCGGCAGCTCGGGATCTACTCGTCCAAGGGCCAGCTCTACGAGCCGCAGGACGCCGACCAGCTCATGTACTACCGCGAGGACGTCAAGGGCCAGATCCTCGAGGAAGGGATCAGCGAGGCGGGCGCCTTCTCCTCGTGGATCGCCGCCGCCACCTCGTACGCCAACCATGGCCTTACCATGATCCCGTTCTACATCTTCTACTCGATGTTCGGATTCCAGCGGATCGGGGACCTCGCGTGGGCGGCGGGGGACCTCCAGGCGCGGGGGTTCCTGCTCGGCGCGACGGCGGGCCGGACGACCCTCGGCGGGGAGGGCCTTCAGCACTGCGACGGCCACAGCCACCTCCTCGCCTCGAACATCCCGAACTGCGTGGCCTACGATCCGACCTTCGGCTACGAGCTCGCGGTCATCCTCCACGCGGGTCTGAAGCGAATGATGGAGGCGAAGGAGAACGTCTTCTACTACATCACGGTGATGAACGAGAACTACGCCCACCCGGCCCTGCCGGAGGGGAGCGAGGAGGGGATCCTGAAGGGCCTCTACCGCCTGCCGGATGCGTCGCCGGGCGGCGGGCGGCGCAAGCGCGCCGGCCGGGTGCGCCTCCTCGGCTCGGGGGCGATCCTGCGCGAGGCGATCGCGGCGGCGGACCTGCTCGACGAGGACTACGGGGTCGAGAGCGAGGTCTTCGGCGCGACGAGCTTCACGGAGCTTCGCCGCGACGGCCTCGACGCGGCGCGGTGGAACCTGCTGCACCCGGGCGAGCCCCCGCGGACGAGCCATGTCGAGCGCTGCCTCGGCGGAGACGACTCGCCGGTGGTGGCCGCGACGGACTACGTCAAGCTCAACGCGGACCAGATCCGGGAGTTCGTGCCCGCGCGCTACGTGGCGCTGGGGACGGACGGGTTCGGGCGGAGCGACGTGCGCGCGGCGCTCCGGCGCTACTTCGAGGTGGACCGCCACTTCATCGCGGTCGCCGCCCTCAAGGCCCTCGCCGACGACGGGCGGCTCCCCGCCGAGACGGTCCTCGACGCCATCCGGCGCTACGGTGTCGACCCCGAGCGGCCGCCCCCGGCGAGCGGTTAGCGAAGGGCGGACGCGAGGAACGTTGGCGGGCATGGCGAAGCGAATCGAGGTCGCGGTCCCGGACATCGGGGACTTCACCGGGGTCCCGGTGATCGAGCTCCTGGTCGCCCCCGGAGACCGGGTGGAGCTCGACGACCCGCTCCTCACCCTCGAGAGCGACAAGGCGACGATGGACATCCCCGCCCCGGCCGCGGGGGTGGTCGCGGAGTTCCGGGTGGAGCTCGGGGACGAGGTCTCCGAGGGGGACGTGCTCCTCGTGCTCGAATCGTCGGATGCGGGCGAGGAGAGGCCGGCGGGTCCGTCCGCGGAGCCCGCGGCGGGGGCGGCAACGGAAGCGGGCGGGGACGAGCCATCGGGCGGGACCGCCGCCTCCGCAGCCGGCGCCGGTACCCCGGACGCGCGGGTGGGGACGGAGCGGGCGGCCGCCGTGGCACCTGCCCCGGACGCGGCCGCGCCCCCGGAAGAGTCCTCGGAGCCGTCCCCGCTACCCATCGAGCCCGGCGCGTCCGGGGGGGACGGGTGGGGCGTCGGCGACCCGCGGGCGCCCGGAACGCTCCGGCGCCCGCCTCCGACGGCAAGGCTCCCGAGCTTCCCCGGCCGCCGCACGGCGGCGTTCCACGCCACCCCGTCGGTGCGGCGCTTCGCGCGGGAGCTCGGGGCGGACCTCGCCGAGGTCACCGGCACCGGACGCAAGGGCCGGATCCTGGAGGAGGACGTGCGGCGCCACGTCAAGGACCGCCTCGCCAAACCCGCGCCGGTGCCCGCGGAGGCGGCGGCGCCCGCACCGGCGGGCGGCGTCCCGGCGCTGGCGGGTCTGCCGCCCCTCCCGGCCATCGACTTCTCGCGCTTCGGGGAGACCGAGGAGCTGCCGCTCTCGCGGATCAAGCGCCGCACCGCCGCGAACCTCGGCCGGGCGTGGCTCACGATCCCCCTCGTCACCCATTTCGACGAGACCGACGTGACCGACCTCGAGGCGTTCCGGCGTTCGCTCCGCGACGCCCCGGAAGCGCGCGGCGCCCGCATCACCCTGCTCGCCTTCGCGATGAAGGCGCTCGTCGCGACGCTCAAGGAGTTCCCGACGTTCAACGCCTCGCTCGCCCCGGACGGGGGGACCCTCATCCTCAAGCGCTATTTCCACCTCGGGATCGCGGTCGACACCCCCGAGGGGCTCGTGGTCCCGGTGGTGCGCGACGTGGACGGCAAGCGGGTGACGGACCTCTCCTTCGAGCTCGCCGAGGTGAGCGCCCGGGCACGGGAGCGCAAGCTCCGGCCGGACGACGTGCAGGGCTCGTGCATGACCATCTCGAGCCTCGGCGGGATCGGGGGGACCGGGTTCACTCCCATCGTCAACCCCCCGGAGGTGGCGATCCTCGGGCTCGCCCGCACCCGGGTGGCGCCGGTGTGGGACGGGCGCGAGTTCGCGCCCCGCACCATTCTCCCGGTCTGCCTCTCCTACGACCACCGGGTCATCGACGGGGCGGAGGCGGCCCGGTTCTCCCGCCACCTGTGTCTGCTGCTCGCTGACGTCAGGCGCCTGCTGCTGTGAAGAACGGAGCCTCGGCAGACCGGCAGTTGGCGGACGGCCGCCGCCCGCCGCGGCATCCGCCACCGCGATGAAACCTGATTGCCCACAGGTCCTGGCTCGGCCCCGCGGCTTTTCAATGTCGTGGACCTCCCGGGAGGGCGGGCTTCCAGCCCGCGGGCGGCCGACGGCCCGGCGCGCTCCACGCGGACAGGGACGCCCACGGTCCCGCGAGTGCGGCAGCCCGACCTGAGTTTCCGGGCAAAGAGAAGAGGACAGAGCCGTGGAACCCACCAGGATCGTCGTACCGGACCTCGGGGAGACGACGGACGTCGAGGTCGTCGAGATCCTCGTTTCGCCGGGGGACCGGGTCGGGCTCGACGATCCGGTGATCGTCCTCGAGAGCGACAAGGCGAGCATGGACCTCCCTTCGCCGGTCGAAGGCGTGGTCACCTCCGTCGAGGTATCCATCGGGGACCGGGTCGAAGCGGGAGCCGTGCTGGTGGGGCTCGACACGGGGTCCGGGGCCGAGGTCTCCGCCGCCGCCGCGCCGGACGAGCCCGCGGCCGCCACCCCGGCGGCGGAGACGGACGATGGGGGCACCGAAGCGCCGGACCCGGCGGCGGGCGGCGCCGAAGCCGGAAGCCCGGAAACCGCCGTGTCCGCTCCTCCCCCTCCGGCCGCGCCGCCGCCCGCCGCGGAACCGGCACCCCCTCCCGCGCCTCGCATCGAGGCCGGCAGCGACGCCGCCACCATCCCGGACGACGTCGACCTCCGCGCGGAGGTGGTGGTCCTCGGGGCGGGGCCGGGAGGCTACACGGCCGCCTTCCGGGCCGCCGACCTCGGGCGGCGGACCGTGCTCGTCGAACGCTACCCGACCTTGGGCGGGGTCTGCCTCAACGTCGGTTGCATCCCCTCTAAGGCGCTCCTCAGCACCTCGGAGACGATGGCCGCGGCGGCGGAGCTCGGAAAGCGCGGGGTCGACTTCGGGGCGCCCGCCATCGACGCCAGGAAGCTCGACGAGTGGAAGAACGGGGTCGTCAAGCGCCTCACCGGCGGGCTCGCGGGCCTCGCGAAGCGCCGCAAGGTGGAGGTGGTGCAGGGGACCGGCCGGTTCGAGGGTCCGCGGGTCCTCGCGGTGGAAACGCCGGATGGGGGAAGCCGCCGGATCGGGTTCGAGCACGCGATCATCGCGGCCGGATCGAAGCCGGTGCGGCTCCCCGACTTTCCCTGGGACGACCCCCGGGTCGTCGACTCGACGGGCGCCCTCGACATCAGCGACGTGCCGCGTCGCCTGCTCGTGGTGGGGGGCGGCATCATCGGCCTCGAGATGGCCTCCGTCTACGACGCCCTCGGCTCCCAAGTCACGGTGGTCGAGCTTCTCGACGAGCTCCTCGCCGGCTGCGACCGCGACCTCGTCCGTCCCCTCGAGAAGCGGATCGCGTCGCGCTACCACGCGATCCGCCTCGGCACCCGGATCACCTCCGTCGAGGCGCAGCGGCGAGGGATCAAGGTGTGGTTCGGGGACGAGTCGCGGATCTACGACCGGGTCCTCGTCGCCGTCGGCCGCGCGCCCTGCGAGGTCGACGCCGGGGCGGCGGGAGTCGCGGTCGACGAGCGGGGGTTCATCCCCGTCGACGAGGGGCAGCGAACGAGCGTGCCGCACATCTTCGCGGTCGGCGACATCACCGGGCCTCCGCTCCTCGCCCACCGGGCGACCCACCAGGGCAAGGTCGCGGCCGAGGTCGCGGCCGGACGAAAGGCCGCCTTCGAGGCGTCCGTGATCCCGTCCGTCGCCTACACCGATCCGGAGATCGCGTGGGTCGGGGTGACGGAGGCGGAGGCGAAGGCCGAGGGACGGGCCATCGAGAAGGCGAGCTTCCCGTGGGCGGCGAGCGGCCGCGCGATCGGCAGCGGGCGCGACGAGGGGGTGACCAAGCTCATCTTCGACGGCGAATCCCGGCGCCTCGTCGGGGCCGGCATCGTCGGCCCGCACGCGGGCGAGCTCATCTCCGAGGCGGTCCTTGGCATAGAGATGGGCGCGGACCCGGAGGACATCGCCCTCAGCATCCACCCCCACCCGACCCTCTCCGAGACCGTCAACTTCGCGGCGGAGATGGTCGCCGGTACCATCACCGACCTCTACCTCCCCCGCCGCAAGTAACCCTGCCTCGGGCAGCCCCGGCGAGCCTGCCGCTCACGACCTCTCCAAACCTCCGGCACAACCAGGACCCGCGCTTCCGTCCGGCATGCTGAACGCCACGACCACCACCTACCTCGATCTCATCGGCAACGGGAAACGGTACCGGGTACCGCCGTACCAGCGGGACTACTCCTGGACCGAGGAGGAATGGGAGGACTTCTGGAACGACGTCGTCGATCTTCATCGCGAACCGGAGTCCCGGCACTACATGGGCGCGGTGGTCGTCGAAACCGAAGGCGACCGCGAATTCCTCGTCATCGACGGGCAGCAGCGGCTGGCGACGATCGGAATTTTCACCCTGGCCATCATCCGGAAGCTCCGTCGCATGGCGGAGCGAGGCATCGACCCGGACCGCAATCTGGAGCGTGCCCAGGAGATCCGGAACCGCTTCATCGGCGAGAAGGACCCGGCGTCGCTGGTCGAGAGCAGCCGGCTCAACCTGAACGAGACGGACGACGCCTTCTACCAGGACTACCTGGTACAGCTCAGAGAGCCGCACAACCCGCGCGGCCTTCACCGCTCCGGAGCGCTCCTCTGGAAGTGCTTCGGGTACTTCTCGGATCGTCTCGAAGAGCTTCACGACGTCCGCGACGATGGCGAAGCGCTCACGACGATCCTGTCCGAAGCGATAGCGCGACGCCTTCTCTTCATCCGCATCACGGTCGACGACGACTTCAACGCCTACACCGTATTCGAGACCCTGAATGCCCGGGGTCTCGAGCTGACGACCACCGACCTCCTGAAGAACTACCTCTTCTCCAAGGTCACGGCGCCGGGCGACCTCGATGCCCTGAAGAGACGCTGGCAGTCACTGCTCGCGACGGTGACGCAGGAACGATTTCCCGACTTCCTTCGCTATCACCTTCTCTGCGAGCAACCGAGAATCCGCAAGCAGCGGCTGTTCAAGCTCGTGCAGGAGCGAGTCCGAACCCCGGAGGAAGTCTTCGGACTCCTCGATGCGCTCGAAGCCCGCGCCGAGCTGTTCGCCGCCCTCTCGGACGCCGGTCACGACTATTGGACCGACCTGCCGGACGCCAGACTCTTCGTTCGCGAGCTCGTCCTGTTCCGGGCACGCCAGATGACCCCGTTGCTCTTTGCCGCCTGGGAACGCTTCCGGATGGAGAGGCCGGACGACTTCGTCCGGGTACTGAAGATCGTGAGCGTCGTCACCTTCCGCTACTCGATCGTGAGCGCGCTCAATCCGAACGCCCTGGAGGCCGTCTATCACGATGCGGCAAAGGCCGTCCTTGCCGGCCGCGCCAGCCGCCCAAGAGCGATCTTCGATTGTCTTCGTCCCATCTACGTGGAGGACGATCGATTCCGGGACGACTTCGCGCGGATTTCCGTGCGGGCCAGGGGCCAGCGCCGAAAGGTCGCCAAGTACATCCTGTGCCGGCTCGAAGCGGACGCCCGCGCCGGGCCGTGTGACCACGAGACCGACCCGGCGACCATCGAGCATGTCCTTCCCCAGAACCCGGCGGACGGTTGGTCCGACGACATTCCGCCAAGGCAATGGGAGGCGGCAATGGACCGTCTCGGCAACCTGACCCTGATCGAGTCCGAACTCGGCCGTGAGATCGGGAGCGCTCCCTATGCCCGGAAGCGCTCCGCCTACGAAAGGAGTGGCTACGCGCTCACGAACCGAATCCCGGCAATCGCGCCCGAGGCGTGGACCCTACCTCTCCTCGAGACCCGCCAGCAGGAGCTCGCCCTGCGCGCAACCCAAGTCTGGCGCTCTGATTTCGTCGCATAGGAAGCGGCGCGGGCGGGACTGGCCCCGGGCCGGCGGGTTTACCCTTCGCCAAGCTCCGACCGCCTGAGCGCCATCCACCGTTCCCGCACCGCGTCGTCCTCTTTGTCGAGCGTTCCGGACCAACCCATCCGGGGGGCGGAGGCCATCAACGCCGCCAGTTGATGCAGTTTGGTCTCCATCGAGGTGTCGCGCAGCTCCTGTCTGAGCCGGCGGCCTGCAACCGCCCAGCGTTGCAGGTAGGCGGCGGCGTCTTCCGGGGATATCGATTGGCGGTCCCCGGTCATGGGGCGCATTGTAGCGAAGGCCCGTCGCGCCCATGCTTTCCCGCCGCAATCAGGCGCCCCTGGACTACGACTTCGTACCTGGGGCTCGAACGCCGCCAGCGCGCGGCGCCAATTCGTTCCAGTTTCAAGGCTCCGTCACCGGGATGGGCGAGTCCTTGGCCGAGTCGATGAACCGGCGGTCGAAGGTCAGCATGGCATCGCATCGCGCGGCGGAACCGAGGTGCAGCGCGTCGGCGAAGTCCATGCCGTTCTCCGCGCGATCGAGGGCTTCGGCGAGCATGGCCGGACTCTCCACCCGGACGTTCGGGAGCCCCGCCAAGCCGCGCAGGGCCACCGCGACCTCCTTTCCGGAGAAGCCGTAGACGCTGCGCAGCACCCAGTCGCTCTCGAGCAGGACCGTCGTGCCGACGAAGACGTCCCCGGCATCGATCACGGCCCTCGCCCGGGCCGCCTGCGTCGGATCATCGCCGGTCAGGTATCGGACGACGACATTGGCGTCAACCGCCCGCACGGTGGCGCCGCCTCGCTTCCTCCATGACCCCGGCGTCCATCTCCGCCAGCGACTTCGGCGCGCCCTTGCCGGCGAGCCGACCGAACACGTCCTCCGGCCGGGTTTCGGCAAAGACCGGCTCGGGTCTCAGCAGCACGCCCTCGGGCGTGTTCTCGACGACCAGCCGCATCCCCGCCTCCCAGCCCAGTGACCGGCGGATCGCCTTGGGCAGGATGACCTGACCCTTCGTCGAGACGGTGGTGGTGAGCCGTTCGGAAACGGGCATCGGGACTCCTCCACGCCGATTTCGGTAAGCCACAGGTAAGATAAACCTCTCGAGGTCCCGATCCAAGCGCCGGCGGGGTGGAAGGCAGACGGCACGGTGAGCCGTCATCTCACCCGATACAGGCTTCGGGCGGTGGCTCCCGAGACCCCCCACCGCTCGGAGTCGGGTTCGGGCCGGGTGTTGGTAGAATCACCCCTTGGCCGGGCCGGCGGCCGATTCTCCCCTTCCGAGGCAGTGCGGAGCTCCGCATGACGGACGTGAACAAGGTCGTGCTCGCCTACTCCGGCGGCCTCGACACCTCCATCATCCTCAGGTGGTTGCAGGAGAACTACGGCTGCGAGGTGGTGACGTTCACCGCCGATCTCGGGCAGGGCGAGGAGCTCGAGCCCGCGCGCCGCAAGGCGGAGCTCCTCGGCGCGTCAGCCATCTACGTCGACGACCTCCGGGAGGAGTTCGCCCGCGACTTCATCTTCCCGATGTTCCGGGCGAACGCGGTCTACGAGGGCGAGTACCTCCTCGGAACCTCCGTCGCGCGCCCTCTCATCGCGAAGCGGCTGGTCGAGATCGCGGACGAGCCGGAGGCCGACGCCATCGCCCACGGGGCGCCCGGCAAGGGCCACGACCAGGTCCGGTTCGAGCGCGGGGCCTCTGCCCTTCGCCCGGGGCTCCGGAGCATCGCCCCGTGGCGGGAGTGG
>JAJDXW010000005.1 GCA_022823045.1 Gammaproteobacteria bacterium | reverse complement strand
TCGAGCACCCCTACCACGAATTCCATGGGAGTATAGTCGTCGTTGAGCAGCACCACGTTGTACCGGGGCGGCTCATCGACCTTGGGCTCCGATTCTTCGATCTCGAGCACCCCGCCCGGGGTGCCGATCGGATCCGGTGCGTTCGCCATGAGGCCCGATTCTAGCGCAACGCTGCGGTCGTGCCAGTCCGCGAATCTCGCCGATCGTCACCGCGAGGTCGCCGAAGCGCCCCGGGCCGTTCCCCCGCCCGCACATGCCCGCCGACCCCCGCGCCAGCCGTCCCCGCCTCGGCCGCCCGGTTGGTCCGGGGGGGGAACTGTGATGGAATGGCGGGCGGGATCGGCGGGCCGTGCGGCCCGCCCCGCAACGACAGAGGAAAATCATGGCTGCCGAGACTTCTACCGACGCCCTGGTCGCGACCGGGGTGCGGACCTACGTGCCCAACTACGCTCCCAAGCCGGTGGTGTTCGACCATGGCGAGGGGGCCCGCCTGTGGGATATCGACGGGCGCGAGTACATCGATCTCGGCACCGGGATCAGCGTCAACTCCTTCGGCCACCGGCACCCGGACCTGATCGCGGCGGTAACCGGCCAGGCGGGGCGCCTTCTCCACACGAGCAACCTCTACTACGTGGAGCCCACCGTGCGGCTCGCGGAGGACCTGGTGGACGGCACCTTCGCGGAGCGGGTGTTCTTCTGCAACTCCGGAGCCGAGGCGAACGAGGCGGCGATCAAGATCGTTCGCCGCCGCGCGGCCGAGGCGGGGCGGGGGCCGGAAGAGCGCGAGATCATCACCTTCGAGGGCTCGTTTCACGGACGGACCCTCGCGACGGTGACGGCGACCGCACAGCCGAAGTACCACGAGGGCTTCGAACCGATGCCGGGCGGGTTCACCTATTGCCCGTTCAACGACCCGGAGGCGCTCGAGGCCGCGATCTCCGATCGCACCTGCGCCGTGATGCTCGAGCCGGTGCAGGGAGAAGGGGGAGTGACGCCGAGCCGGCAGGGGTTCCTGCGCCACGTCCAGGACCTGTGCCGGCGGCACGACGCGCTGCTCGTGCTCGACGAGATCCAGTCCGGGATGGGCCGGACCGGGAAGTTCTTCGCCTACGAATGGGAGCCGGGAGTCGAACCGGACGTGGTGACGATGGCGAAGGCGCTCGCGGGGGGACTCCCCATGGGCGCGGTCCTCGCGGGCGCCCGCGCCGCGGACGCCCTGTCGGTGGGCACGCACGGCTCGACGTTCGGCGGCAATCCCGTTTCCGCGGCGGCCGCGCGGGTTGCGGTGGGCCTTGCACGGAGCGACGATCTGCTCGCGAACGTCGTCCGCCAGGGCGATGCGTTCCGCCTCTTCCTGAACCGGATCAACGCCGAGCTCGGCCTGTTCCGGGACGTGCGCGGAAAGGGCCTCATGATCGGCGCGGAGCTCGGCGAGGCCCACGAAGGCAAGGCCGGAGCGCTCGTCGATGCCTGTCAGGAGGAAGGTGTGATCGTGCTCGTGGCGGGCCCGAGCGTGCTCCGTCTCCTCCCTCCGCTCAACATTGGCGACGAGGACGTCCGCGACGCAACGGCGGGGATGGAACGCGCGTTCCGGGCCTTCGCCGCGAGCTGACCGGCCGCGCGGCCCGGGAGCTCCCCCCGGAAGCGCGGGCTCTCAGCCCGCGCGCGGCCTTCAGGCTCCCGCGTCCTCCGGGCCGAGGAGCCGCTCGAGGATCCCCTCGTACATCCGGCTCAGCCGGTCGAGGTCCTCGCAGGCCACGCGTTCGTCGACCTGGTGGATGGTGGCGTTGACCGGCCCGAGCTCGATCACCTCCGCCCCGGTGGGGGCGATGAACCGCCCGTCGGAGGTGCCGCCGGCCGTCGACAGCTCGGGGTCGATGCCGGACACGTCCCGGACCGCCGCGGTCACGGCGTCGAGGAGCCGGCCCCCGCGGGTCAGAAACGGCGCCGCGGAGTGCTGCCAGTCGATCTCCCGGCGCAGCCCGTGCCGGTCGAGCACGGACTCCACGCGCTCCACGATCTCCGGGTGGGTGAGCGCGGGCGAGTAGCGCAGGTTGAAGAGGGCTTCCAGCGAGCCCGGAATCACGTTCACCGCTCCGGTGCCGGCCTGGACGTTCGATACTTGGAAGCGGGTCGGCGGGAAGTCCGCGCTCCCCTCGTCCCAGGCGATCTCCGCGAGCTCGGCGAGGGCCGCGCACGCGCCGTGGATGGGGTTCACCGCACGATCCGGGTACGCGATGTGCCCCTGGACTCCGTGCACCGTGAGCCGGCCGTTGAGCGAGCCGCGCCGCCCGTGCTTGACCGTGTCGCCGACCCGCTCGCGGCTCGACGGCTCGCCGACAACGCACCAGTCGATGGCGTCGCCGAGAGCCTCGACCACCCGGCGGGTGCCGTCTACCGCGGGACCCTCCTCGTCGCTCGTCACGAGGAGCGCGATCGAGCCCCGGGGCTCGGGCCGGCGCGCGGTGAACCGGGCGCAGGCGGTCACCATCGCGGCGAGGCTCCCCTTCATGTCCGCCGCCCCTCGGCCGTGCAGGTAGCCGTCCCGCAGCACGGGGTCGAACGGGGGAGTCGCCCAGGCGTCCTCCGGGCCGGGAGGCACCACGTCGGTGTGGCCGAGGAACACGAAGAGCGGTGAGCCGGTCCCCCGCCGCGCCCAGATGTTGCTCACCTCCCCGAAGGGAAGGCTCCGAGCCCGGAATCCGAGCGGGCGCAGGTGCTCGGCGAGGAGGTCCTGGCAGCCCGCGTCGTCGGGAGTTACGGACGGGAGTCGGATGAGCTCGCGGGCGAGCTCAAGCGTCGATGTCGGCATGCCCGCGCTGGACCTGACGCATGAGCCACACGGTCTGGGCGGCGATGAAGAGCACGGTCAGGACGAGGATTCCGAAGAGCTTGAAGTCCACCCAGACGTCCGTGCTGTAGCGGTACGCGACGAAGAGGTTGGCGGCGCCGAGGACCACGAAGAACCCGGTCCAACCCAGGTTGAGGCGGGTCCACGCGGCGTCCGGCAGGCTCACCCGCGACTCCATCAGGCGCCGGACGATCGGACGCGAGCCGATGAACTGGCTCCCGAGGAAGACGAGGGCGAACGCCCAGTTGACGAGGGTGGGCTTCCACTTGATGAAGCGCTCGTCGTCGAGGGCAAGGGTGAGCCCCCCGAGCGCGACCACCAGGACCAGGGTCACCACGTGCAGCTTCTCGATGCGGCCGTGGCGAAGCCGCATGTAGCCGACCTGGACGAGGGTGGCGACGATGACGACCGCCGTCGCGACCATGATCCCGCGCTTCGGGTCGTCCTCGAGCTTGAAGGCGATGAAGAACAGGATTATGGGAAAGAAATCGAACAGCAATTTCTTCATGGCCGCGGATCATACGCTACACTCGTTTCCGTCTCCTCCCGGCGTCGCGACTTTGGCTACCGTTCCCCGTCACCAGCAGCGCGTCCTTTCGGGCATGCGGCCCACCGGGCGTCTCCACCTCGGTCACTATCGCGGCGTGCTCATGAACTGGACCCGGCTCCAGCACGAGTACGAGTGCTATTTCTTCGTCGCCGACTGGCACGCGCTCACCACCCACTACGACGATCGCGAGGTCATCTCCGACACGGTGCTGGACATGGTGATCGACTGGCTCGCGTGCGGCATCGACCCCGCCGACGCGCGGCTCTTCATTCAGTCCCGCATCCCGGAGCACGCCGAGCTGCACCTGCTGCTGTCCATGGTCACTCCCCTCGGCTGGCTCGAACGGGTCCCGAGCTACAAGGACCAGCGGGAACGGCTGAACGATCGCGACCTCGACACGTACGGCTTCCTCGGGTACCCGGTGCTCCAGAGCGCGGACATCCTCATCTACCGGGCGGGGCTCGTTCCCGTCGGCGAGGACCAGGCCGCCCACGTCGAGGTCACGCGCGAGATCGCGCGGCGCTTCAACTTCATCTTCGGCCGCGAGCCCGATTTCGAGGAGCGCGTGGAGGCGGCCACCCGCAAGATGGGCAAGCGCACCGCGCGGCTCTACCGCGATCTTCGCCGCCGCTACCAGGAGAAGGGCGACGAGGAGGCCCTCGCGACCGCCCGGGCCCTGCTCGAGACGCAGCAGAACATCTCCATCGGCGACCGGGAGCGGCTGATGGGGAACCTCGACGGGGGCGGCCGGGCCATTCTGCCGGAGCCCCAGGTCCTGCTCACCCCCGCGTCGCGCATGCCGGGGGTCGACGGCCAGAAGATGTCCAAGTCCTACGGCAACACGATCGAGCTCCGCGAGGATCCCGACCGGATCGCGGACAAGCTGCGCCGGATGCCGACCGACCCGGCCCGGGTGCGCCGGACCGACCCCGGCGAG
Organism: Gammaproteobacteria bacterium; assembly: GCA_022823045.1. Classification (GTDB taxonomy): domain Bacteria; phylum Pseudomonadota; class Gammaproteobacteria; order HK1; family HK1; genus JAJDXW01. Next base: position 2,143 of record JAJDXW010000005.1, on the reverse strand, counting down.
CCGGAAAAGTGTCCGGTGTGGAGGCTGCACGAGATCTACTCGGACGAGGCGCGCCGCGCCTGGGTGCAGGAAGGATGCCGGAGCGCCGGGATCGGCTGCCTCGACTGCAAGCAGCCGCTCATCGACTCGGTGCTCGCGGAGCTCGAGCCCATCCGGAGGCGCGCCCTCGAGTACGCCTCGGAGCCCGACGAGGTGCGATCGATCCTCCAGGCAGGATGCGAAGAAGCCCGGGAGACGGCCGGCGAGACCATGGAGGAGGTGCGCCGGGCGATGGGCTTCGACTATCGGTAGGCGAGACGGCGCCGTGCCGGCGTTCCCGGATGCCATGAACGCTCCTGTCCCCAAGCAGCAGGAGATGCCGTTCGCGTTCGTGCACGGGACGGCGGTCACCGAGCTGCCCCGGGACCTCTACATCCCGCCGGACGCGCTGGAGGTGTTCATCGAGGCATTCGAGGGACCGCTCGACCTCCTCCTGTACCTCATCCGGCGCCAGAACCTCGACATCCTCAACATTCCCATCGCGGAGATCACCCGCCAGTACGTCGAGTACGTGGAGCTGATGCGGGAGCTTCGCCTGGAGCTCGCCGGCGAGTACCTCGTGATGGCGGCGACCCTGGCCGAGATCAAGTCGCGGTTGCTGCTGCCGCGCCCGGCCGCCGAGGAGGAAGACGAGGCGGACCCGCGCGCCGACCTCGTGCGTCGCCTCCAGGAGTACGAGCGCTATCGGCGGGCCGCCGAGGCCCTCGACGAGCTGCCCCGCGACGGGCGCGACTTCTTCGTTGCCGGGGTGGACGCGAGCGCCATCGAGCCCTGGCGGCCGCCCCCCGAGGTGTCGCTCCCGGACCTCCTCGCCGCGTTCGCGGACGTGATGTCCCGGGCCGCGATGTTCGCGACCCACCACATCGCCCGCGAGCCGCTCTCGGTGCGCGATCGCATGGCGACCATACTGGGGCGGCTCGGCTCGGCCGGCTCCCGGAACGTCGAGTTCACCTCGCTGTTCACCCCCGCGGAGGGGCGGGCGGGGGTGGTGGTGACCCTGCTCGCGATCCTCGAGCTGTGGCGCGAGCGCCTGATCGACCTCGTGCAGACCGGTCCGTTCGCCCCGATCCACGTGCACGGCCGGGCATGAGCGGGCAGTTCGAGGACGAGTTCCGGCCCATCGCGGAGGTCGTGCTGCTCGCGGCCGAAGGGCCGGTTTCGGTCGACGATCTCGTCGCCCTCGCGAGCGCCGAGAGCGACATGAGCGTGCAGGAGCTGCGCGACTCGGTGCGGCGGGTCGTCGCGGAGCTCGCCGCGGAGTGCGAGGGGCGGGGGCTCGAGCTTCGCGAGGTGGCAAACGGGTTCCGGTACCAGGTGCGCGCGGAGCACGCGCGCTGGGTTGCCCGGTTCCTCGGGGAACGGCCGGCCCGCTACTCGCGCGCGCTCCTCGAGACCCTAGCCCTCATCGCCTACCGCCAGCCGATCACCCGGGGAGAGATCGAGGACGTGCGCGGGGTGGGGGTCAGCACCTCGATCATGCGGACCCTCCACGAGCGCGAGTGGATCCGGGTGCTCTCCCATCGCGACGTTCCAGGCCGGCCCGCGCTCTACGGCATCACCCGGAAGTTCCTGGACGACTTCGGACTCAAGAGCGTCGAGGATCTGCCGGCCCTGGACCGGATCCGCGACGCGCAGCCGGCCGATCTCTTCCCGGCCGGAGACCTGGGAGCAAGCAATGGACCGAGCACGCAAGCACTCGGACTCGTCGAAGCCGGCGGCCCGGAAGGGGAAGCCGGCGGTGCGGGCCCGCCGGGAGACCCCCCCGCGGGAGGAGAAGCCGGCTCGGACGAAGGACGGGACGAGGGATCGGCGGAGCGGCGGGAAGCTAAGTAGCGCGAAGCCGGGCGGCGGCAAGCACGGCGGCGCGAAGCGTGCTGGCCCGAAGCGCGGTGGCCCGAGGCACGACGGCCCGAAGCGCGGTGGCCCGAGGCACGACGGCCCGAAGCGCGACGGCCCGAAGCGCTCCCGGGCGAAGCCGGATCGGGCGGGCCGCCGGCCGCGTCCGGACTCCGTGGAGGGGACGGCCCGGACGGGGCGGCGGCGCGAGGAGTCGGGCCGCTCCGGGCCGGGACCCGCGGCCGGGAAGCCGCCTCCGCCGGGACGG
>JAJDXW010000380.1 GCA_022823045.1 Gammaproteobacteria bacterium | reverse complement strand
GCAGCATCTGATCCGGCTCATAGGGGCGAAACGTCGTCGACATCCAACACCCTCCCTCTACTTCCGCCTGACAATTATCTCACCGGTTCCTGCGGCGCAGACTCCTAGGCATGGATGACTCCCTCGGGCTCGGTCGTGGCGCCTCTCGCCGGGGTGCCGGTGCGGTTCGGAGCGGTCCGCGCCGGTTCAGGGGCGGGTTCGGGAGGCGGCGGGGTCCAGCAGCTCGATCCAGTGGACGACGGGCTGGTGTGCGCGCCGGCGAAGGTGGAGCAGGCACCCGATGTTCGCGGTCGCGATGACCTCCGGCCCGCCGCGCTCGAGCGCCTCCACCTTGCGCTCGAGGAGGCGCTTCGAGAGCGCCGGTTCCAGCATCGACCAGGTCCCCGCCGACCCGCAGCAAAGGTGCGCGTCCGCGACCGGAACCCGCTCGAACCCGCACCGGTCGAGCACTCCTTCCACCGCGCCCGCGGCCCGGAGCCCGTGGCTGAGGGTGCACGGAGCATGGAAGGCGACCCGGGGCCGGCGGCCGTCGAGCCCGAGCCGGTCGAGCGCCATCTCGTCGGCCGCGAGCGCCTCCGCGACTGCCTCGCCCGGGTCGCGCGCAAGCGACGAGACGCGCGCCGCCTTCTCCGCGTAGGCGGGGTCGTCCCGGAGGAGGTGCCCGTATTCCCGGACCACCGCGCCGCAGCCGCTCGCGGTGACGATGAGCGCTTCCGCGCCGCTCTCGATGAACGGCCACCACGCGTCGATGTTGCGGCGCATGCGGGCGAGGGCCCGGCCGGAAGCGTTGAGGTGATGGTCGATCGCGCCGCAGCAGCCTTCCCCGCGGGCGCGGACGAGGCTGATGCCGAGCCGGTCGAACACCCGCGCCGCGGCTGCGTTGATGCGCGGCTCGGCGGCCCGCTGGACGCAGCCCGAGAGCACCAGCATGCGCCGGCGATGCCGGCCGGCCGGCCGGCGCCCGGCCCGCCGCGCGGGCGGGATCATGCGCCGGAGTCCGGAGGGGAGGAGGGGACGGAGCAGCCGGCCGGCGAGGAGCGCGAGGCGCACGAGCATCGGGCGGACGAACCCCTGGCGAAGCGCGAAGCGCACGAGCCGTTCGGTCCACGGCCGGCGCACCTCCTTCTCCGTGAACTCGCGCCCGATGTCGACCAGCCGGCCGTACTCCACCCCCGACGGACAGGTCGTCTCGCAGGCCCGGCAGGTGAGGCAGCGGTCGAGGTGGGTGAGGGTCCGGTGGGTCGGCCGATTTCCCTCCAGGACCTCCTTCATGAGGTAGATGCGCCCCCGCGGGCCGTCCAGCTCGTTGCCGAGGAGCTGGTAGGTGGGGCAGGTCGCGTTGCAGAACCCGCAGTGCACGCACTTTCTGAGGATCCGTTCGGCCTCCTGTCCCTTCGGGGTCGCGAGGACGCTCGCGGGTATCGATGTCTGCATGGCGGCGGCGCGGTCCGGATGTGAGCGGTTCGGTCGGGTTCCGGGAGCGGCCCGGAGTCAGAGGTCGGCGTACAGGCGGTCCCGATTCAGGATCCGGCCGGGGTCGAACGCGGCCTTGAGCCGCGCATGCACGAGAGCGATTCCCTCGTCGAGGGAATGGAACGGACGTTCGCGGTCTCCTCCCCGAAAGCAGGTTGCGTGTCCGCCGGCGGCGGCGGCGGCGGATCGGACGACCGGTTCCGGCGCGTCGCTTCGCAGCCACCGCTGGGCGCCGCCCCAGTCGGTGAGTACCGGGCCCGGAAGGTCGAGGGGGGGCACGTGGGCGGGAACGGAGAGCCGCCAGAGGGGCGGCCCGTCCTCCGCGAAGAAGGCGAGCCGTTGGTCGCGGAGGTCCTCCCAGAGGGCCTCGTCGCCCGGTTCGCCGCCGATCCGCTCCGCCGCCTCGGCGACCGCCGCCTCCGCCCCCGCGAGACGAAGGTGCAGCCGTTCGCCGTCGTGACAGGCGCCGAGGATCGGGAGCGGCGACCGCGCCCATTCGGTGAGGCGGCGGAGCGCATCGCCCGCGGCAAGCTCCAGGACCCGCGTCCGTTCGACGGCGGGGCGCGGGAGCAGCTTGAACGAGACTTCGAGCAGCACCCCGAGGGTTCCGAGAGCCCCCGCCATGAGTCGCGACACGTCGTAGCCCGCGACGTTCTTCATGACCTCGCCGCCGAACGAGAGCACGTCGCCCCGGCCGTTGACGATCCGGGTGCCGAGCACGAAGTCGCGCACCGCCCCGGTCCAGGGCCGGGCGGGGCCGCTGAGAGCGCATGCGACCACCCCGCCGATGGTCGAGGCTTCGTCGTGGCGCGGGGGATCGAAGGGGAGCCACTGGCCGTGCTCGGCGAGCGCGGCCTGCGTCTCGCCGACCGGCGTCCCCGACCGCACGGTGAGCACGAGCTCGCTCGGCTCGTGGTTCACGATGCCGCGGTGCTCGGCGACCTTCAGCGTTTCCCCGGCCGGCGCCCGGCCGTAGAAGCGCTTGCTCCCCCCTCCCTCGATGGCGAGCGGCGAGCCGGACTCGAACGCGGCGCGAACCCGGTCGCGGATCGCTTCGCTACGGTCACTCACCCCGTTCGCCTCCGCGGAGCGGCCCTCGCCGGTCGGACCGCGCGGGGCGCGGACGTGACCGCGGCGGGAGGGCCCCGGTGGAAATCGCCTTCACCCGACACGCCAGGTTCGTGACCGTGGGGCCGGTCGATTGCATCGTCGGGTGTCGAGGGGGCTCGTCGGCGGCGAGCCGCATCAGAAGCGTTCGAGCTCGGGAAACGGCAGGTTGCCGTGATGCACGTGCATCGCCCCGAACTCCGCGCAGCGCTGGAGGGTCGGCACCGCCTTGCCGGGATTGAGGAGCCCCTCCGGGTCCCACGCCCGCTTGACCGCGTGGAACTGCTCCAGCTCGTGGGCCGGGAACTGGACGCACATCTGATTCAGCTTCTCGACCCCGACCCCGTGCTCGCCGGTCACCGTGCCGCCCACCTCGATGCAGATCTCGAGGATCCGCCCCCCGAACTCCTCGGTGCGCTCGATCTCCCCCGGCCGGTTCGCGTCGAAGAGGATGAGAGGATGCAGGTTCCCGTCGCCGGCATGGAACACGTTGGCGACGTCGAGCCCGTACTCGGCGGAGAGCTGGCGCATGCGCTTCAGGACCTCCGCGAGGCGCTTGCGGGGGATCGTGCCGTCGATGCAGTAGTAGTCGGGCGAGATGCGCCCGACGGCGGGGAACGCGGACTTTCGGCCGAGCCAGAACCGGGCCCGCTCGGTCTCGTCGGTCGCGACCCGGAGCTCGCTCGCCCCGGAACGCTCGAGGACTGCCCGGATCTCCTCGACCTGGGCGTCGGTCTCCGCCTGCGTCCCGTCGACCTCGCAGAGCAGGATGGCCGCCGCGTCGGTCGGATAGCCGCAGTGGGCGAAGTCCTCCGCGGCACGGATTGCGGGGCTGTCCATCATCTCGAGGCCGGCCGGGATGACCCCGCTCGCCATGACCGCGGCCACCGCGTCGCCTGCGCTCCCGAGGTCGTCGAAGGCGGCGAGCACGACCCGCGCCGCCTCCTGCTTCGGGAGGAGCCGCACGGTCACCTCCACGATGACCCCGAGCATCCCCTCCGACCCGGTGATGAGGGCGAGGAGGTCATAGCCGGGGGCGTCGAGCGTCTCGCCCCCCAGGGTGAGGAGCCTTCCCTCGATATCGACCACCTTGACCTCGAGGACGTTGTGGACGGTGAGCCCGTACTTGAGACAGTGGAGCCCCCCCGAGTTCTCGGCGACGTTCCCGCCGATGGAGCACGCGATCTGCGAGGACGGGTCCGGCGCGTAGTAGAGCCCGTGCGGGTCCGCCGCCTCGGAGATCGCGAGGTTGCGCACCCCCGGCTCCACCCGGGCGAGACGGCGCTCCGGGTCGAGCTCGAGGATCCGGTTGAACTTCGCGAGGCTGAGGAGCAGCCCGTCCTCGAGGGGGAGGGCGCCGCCGGAGAGGCCGGTGCCGGCGCCCCGGGCGACGACCGGCACCCCCTGCGCCGCCGCCACCCGCACGATGCGCTGCACGTCCTCCACCCGGTCGGGGAGCACCGCGATCATCGGCAGGCGCCGGTAGACGGTGAGCCCGTCGCACTCGAAGGGCCGGAGCTCCTCGGGCTCGGTGAGCACCGATTCGCGGGGGAGGAAGGTCAGGAGCTCGGACGCGAGCTCTTCACGGCGACGGGCGCGCAGTCGGTCGTCGTGGACAAGGGCAGCGGCAGTGGCCATCGAACGTGTCCCGCGGCTCCGCGCCGGCACCACCGCGTGCCGCACGGACCGACTTCGTGACGGGTCTTGCGGAAGCCTAACACGCGTCCCCGAACCGAGCGTGCCGCCGGTGCCGGTGCCTCACCCTTCCTCCGCGGCTCGTGCAACCCGCGGCGGAAGGGTGCGGCACCGGCACCGGCTGGGCCGTGCCCGATGAGGCCGGGGTCTCGGGGTGCTTGGAGGGTAGCCGGCCCGGGGGCGGGT
>JAJDXW010000144.1 GCA_022823045.1 Gammaproteobacteria bacterium | reverse complement strand
AACAGGTTCTTGCCGTCCTTGCTCAGAGACTGGTGCACGTGCATGCCGTTGCCGTTGTCCCCCACCATCGGCTTCGGCATGAAGGTCGCGGTCATTCCGAAGGAGGCGGCGACGTTGTGCACCACGTACTTGAGCATCTGGACCTGGTCGGCCTTCGCGACGAGGGTCGCGGCCCCGGTCCCGATCTCCGCCTGCCCGCCGGTGCCCACCTCGTGGTGGTGCATCTCCACGTCGAGCCCCACTTCCTCCAGGGTGAGGCACATGGCGGAGCGCACGTCGAAGAGGGAATCCACCGGAGGCACCGGGAAGTACCCGCCCTTGAGCCGGACCCGGTGGCCGCGGTTGCCCTCCCACTCGGAGTCCCACGCCCCTTCGGAGGACCGGATCTCGTAGAAGCAGTGGTTGACCCCGTCGCCGAAGCGCACGTCGTCGAAGATGAAGAACTCGGGCTCGGGCCCGAAGAGGGCGAAGTCCGCGATGCCGGTCGACGCGAGGTACGCCTCCGCGCGCCTGGCGACGGTGCGCGGATCGCGGTCGTAGCCTTCCATGGTGTCGGGGACGAGCACGTCGCAGCGAAGGATGAGGGTCGGCTCGTCCCGGAAGGGATCGACGACCGCGCTCGCGGGCTCCGGCATCAGCACCATGTCGGACTTGTCGATGCTTCGCCAGCCCGCGATCGACGAGCCGTCGAACATCTTGCCCGTCTCGAAGAACCGTTCATCGACGACCTTCGCGGGCACCGTCGAGTGCTGCTCCTTGCCGCGGGTATCGGTGAACCTCAAGTCCACGAACTTCACGTCCTCGTCCCGAATCTTCCCGATGACATCGGATGGGGTTGCCATGTCTTGCTCCTTCGCGGCCGCCCGGCACGGGCCGCCGCATGCTTCACGCACAGGGGTTCACCCGAGATGCAGCAGGAACCGTGCCAACTCCGCGCCTCGTCCACCCGCCCCTCCGCCGCGCCGACCCGCGTGCCGAGCCGCAGTTTCCCGAACGGCGCCATCGTACCGTGTCGCGCGTCTCTACGCACCAATCGGGTGCAACAGCAGGGATTCTTGCCCCAAACTAGTGCGTCAAACACGACGCGCTTGGAGCGACTCCCGGCAACAAGAATGACGGTTTCCATTGGCGAGAGCCGATTGCCGAACTGGCGGGTGACGCGACGTTGAGTCCAGCACGTCAATCGGACTGGGAATCCCCGCGAACGGCGCATCACCGCTTCGCGCCGACCTCCGCAGGTTGCCGTCGTAGAATCGCGCGTCATGGCGACGGCCGTTTCACCGAGAGCAGCGCATCGAACCAATTGACCAATACGGCTTGCGGAGACGGCGCCATGGAGCGGAACGAACAGTACCCCAATGCCTGGGTTTCGGACTATGGTGAGTCATGAAGACATGAACCCCGCACGAGGCACGACCGACCACCGTCCAACCGCTGGGCGGCGTTCCCGACCGGTTCCAAAAGCCACACGGAATCCCGCACTTCCCGAAGATCTGATTCTCATCAACCTGAAATACGGTAACGATTGCCGTGCCTGCGGCACCGAGCTTCCCAAGGGTGCCCGGGCGCACTGGTCGCCATCGACAAGAATTGCCGTCTGGTGCCAAGGCTGTGTCCTCGCGCTGAGCGCGGCGCCGGACGCTGGTGGTCAGGCTGACACTCCGCAGGCCCGATGGGAGACGCTCTGCCGATATCTGGGCAAGAGTGTTCTCGCGGAGATGGCCGACACGCTCGCGAGCTTCGGAGATTCGGAGAGCTGGTTCCTGCATGACGCCCATCTGGACGTACTGATCACCGGTGACCGCGACCGGACAGATCTTCCAGAAGAGCTCGCCAAGAGGCTCGAAGATACGGGTCGCAATTCCACCTTCGTCTACGGCTGGCCGACCCTGGTTGCGTTGGGTCGGATGCGAAGACCCATGGTCACGCCGCTGTTCGTGGTTTCCGTCCGGCCCGAGCGGGAGGGCGACAAGTGGATCGGGCATGCGGAATCCGAGCCCGAGTTCAATCTTTCGGTCGTTGCGGGAGAGCTGTTCGACCTGTCCGCGAAGGAGGAGGTCGATGCCGTGATTGGAGAGGGCGTCCCGTTTGGAAATGCACCGTCCCTCGTACGATTGGCGCGCACGATTGCCCGCGTTCTCGGAATGGACGTCGTATCGGAACTCGACCCACGCTCGCTCGCCCGGTATTGCAATGGGGCATTGGGACTGCACAACAACGCCATTTGGGTCCGGACTGACGATGGCCGCAACGCGCTCGGCTCCCTCCTCGACGAACTCGAGAAGCTGACCCATCGGAGGGACTGGATGGAGACCGCGGCGGCACACCTCATCCCCGACCGACCGCCTCCCGGCAAACCCGTCCACCGGTCCCCGACGGAATGCCTGGCGGCACCGGTTCCCTGCAACGATTCCCAGGAACGCACTCTGGAGCGTCTCCGACGCGAGCCGCTGACCGTCGTGACCGGACCGCCCGGCACGGGCAAGACCCAACTCGTGGTAAACGCGGTCGCGAACGCCTGGCTCGACCGGGAGACGGTGCTCGTCGCCTCGACGAACAACGGCGCGGTGGACGTGGCCGTGGAGCGAGCGAACGAAATCTGCCCGGGAATGCTGCTCCGCACCGGGCGGCGGCAGGACCGCGAGGCGCTGGCGGGCCGAGCCGCAGAGGCGGTCGCTGCGGCCGCCGATTACGAGGAGTCGAACGATGTCCTGAAGGGCGCAGAGCGCGAAGCGCAAGCTCGTGCCGAGCTCGCGCGGACCGCGGAGCGATGGGCCCGCCTGGTGGCAGACCTCGCCAAGGTGGCCGAGGTGAGATCGAAGCTCACAAGAACCGTGGGAGAACTGGAAGAACACGCCCGTGAAATCTGGAAGCGGCCCCGGGCTCCCGAATCCGCTCTGGACTCCGGGCGGATCGAGCGCCGGGCGCGGCGGCTTGAACGCGCGTGGTTCTTCCGTCGCTGGCGAATGCGACGCCTGCTCCGGTCGATCGGATGCGGGGATTCGAGCATTGCCCCCGGCGTACTCGCCCGCTGGGCAGCCCTCGATCAGGCCAGGCTCATTCTGATGAACGACCTGTCGGAGACGGAAGGTCGGATCGGCGATGCCGATGGCAGTCTGCGGCAGGCCGCCGAGCAATGGTCCGAGGCGAGCATGGCGGCAGCGTTCGAAACGGTCGGAGCGGGGTTCAGGGGAGGAAAGACCGCGCTTCAGGCGCTGGATCGCACCAATCCGGGAGGAAGCACGTTCCCGAAGATGCTCCGGAGTTGCCGCCGACATGCGAGGGGCTGGGCTTGCACGGCACTGTCCATGCAGCGCAACTTTCCACTCGAGCCACGACTCTTCGACCTCGCGCTCATCGACGAAGCCAGTCAGTGCAGCCTTGCCGTGGCGCTTCCCCTTGCATACCGCGCAAAGCGGCTCGCGGTGATCGGCGATCCAAGCCAGCTTACGCCGATCGTGACTCTCCCGGACGGGCGGCTGCGAGCGATTGCGGCGAGCGAGCGCCTTGACGACGACGATCTCGAACATCGCGGGCTTCACTACAAGGAAGGCTCGACCTATCGCGCCTTCGAATGGGCAATCGAACCCGACCGGGAGCAACCGGTCGTGCTCGACGAGCACTATCGCAGCCATCCGTACATCGCCCGATGGTTCAATCGCGAGTTCTATCGAGGGGCACTCACCGTTCTGACCGACACCTCCGGAATGTCGGCTGACGAGAGAAGCATCGGTTGGACCGACGTACGCGGCGAAGCCCGTAGAGGAGAGACCGGCAGTTGGGTGAACGCCGCAGAAGCAGAGGCCGCGGTCCGCCTGCTGGCCGAGTGGATCCACGATTACGGCGGGTCCGTCGGCGTGGTGACACCGTTTGCGGCGCAGGCGCTGCTCATTCGCCGCCTGGCGCGCCGACACCCACGACTTGGCGAGGAAGTTCTGACCGAAGCCGACTTCGAATGCGGCACCGCGCACAGGTTCCAGGGCGCCGAACGCGACGCGATCGTCTTCTCGGCGGTGCTCGCACCCGGAATCGCGGAACGAACTGCGTCCTGGGTGGAACGGGAACGAAACCTCGTCAACGTTGCCGTCAGCCGCGCCAAGAGATCACTCATGGTTCTGGGTCATCCGGAGATCGGTGGCGCAGGGAGCCCCACGCTGGCGTCACTCCGTTCGTACCTTGCCGAGACTCGGGCTCACGACGACGCGGAACATTCCCCGTCAGCCAGGTTCCGAACGGACAGCGAGTCCGAAGCAAGGCTCCTCGCGGCAATGAGAAACGCAGGAATGCACCCGAGCGCCAAGCTGTTCGTCCAGGGATACGAGCTCGACTTCGCCCTGCTGGAGCAAGGTGCGCGGCTGAATGTCGAAGTCGATGGTGACCATCACACCGATGCGAGGGGCAAACTGCGAAGGCAGGATCTCGCCCGCGACCGGATCCTGACCAGGGCCGGTTGGGAAGTCATGCGAGTTCCGGCCTGGCGCTGCATCTGGGACCCCGATGCGGCGGCTCGCGAGGTTCGGCTCAGACTCGACGCAGTGCAAGGGCGCGCGCAATAACCCCCCGCGTAATGACCGCCCATCCGGTCTCCGGTGCCCTTTCCGACGATGTCTGCAAGTCCCGCCTTTCGTGAGGCGGCGCGGTGAACACGCGGCGAGCACCGGATTGGCCTTGAGCAGCAGGTGCAACGCCTTCCTGATGTCCCAGCCGTTGATGTCCAGGACATCCTCGATCGGGCATTCGATCACGTCGCGACGCGCGTCGATGGAGAGGTACCAGTCTCGTGGCCGCGCATAGAGGAAGCGGACGTCGTAGTCGCTGTCCGGCGACGGAAAGCCCCATGCACGGCTGCCCGACTCGACCGCCAAGAGGATCCGTACGGACTCGCTCCGCTCGATCTCCTCGAGCCTGTTGACGATCCGCCGACAGATTCGAGACTCGATCACTGGTGGAATCAGCCGCCCGTCAAGAAGATGTTCCCTTGGCCCCTCCGAGGACGAAAACCCCAGCGATGGCCGCAGCTTCGGCCGGACCGCAGGCGCGTACGAGAACTTCACCCGTCATCGGATCGTCGAGTGAGCGTGTATACGCGCACCGGTGTCTCCTTGCGTCCGCGGCTCTCCAAGCGAAGGTCAACATCCAGGCGAGCCCGCTCAGCACTGCTCGGGCTCTCGTTTCGGCCCGCCGAGGGGCAGCAGACCTTCAAGCTCGCGCCACAGCCCGGCGACCCTCTTCTTCAACCTGGCGTCGGTGACGTCGCGGGCGGCTCCGGCCGGCGTCGCATCGAGCACCATGCCACCTGCCGGCCCGGTGCGGATCTCCATCGCCGCACGGTGCGTGGTCCAGGATTCGACCGTGGTCCGGAACGAGCCGATTCGCTGGTCGTCGATGTTGAGTGCGGTCAGGTGCCAGTATTCGTGTCGCTTGTCGACGCGCCACGCCACCGGGAGAAACCTCACCAGCGCGCCGGCCGCGCTTGCGGCGGGGTCGCGCATGATGTCCGGGGCGGTCGCGGCGGCAAGCTCGCGGTTCGCGAGGTCCCGGTAGTACGGCCGATTGGTGATCAACAGGCTTGCCGTGGTCGCGACGGCGCCTGGATCGGCGTGCCGAAGCGCCTGCGCGAGCGCGTCGCGGTCCATTCGCTCGGCACAAGCAAGATCGTAGAGGTCGCGCACCGGCGCGCGGTGTCCACGCCCCGCGATCTTGCCGTGCAGGATCCGGCTCGTATGCGCGGTCCTCGCCGGCTGGCCGTCGATGATGGCGGATCTGACCGGGAGGCCGGGTCGGGGTTCCCCCGCGAACAGATCGATCTGCTGTCGGTGCTCCGGGCTGTGGTACCGCCGTTGCCACGGCCCTGCTTCCTCGTGGAGGGGCTCCCAGCCGAGCGCCGCGAGCGCGCGGTCGAGCTTCGCGAGGTGCCCCTCGACATCCGCCATCTCCCAGAGCGTCACCCGGCTCTCCGGCTCGACGAGGATGTCGAGGTCCGTCGAGGCGCGGTGCCAGCTCCATCTGGCGGCGAGCACGGTCCCGCCTGCGAGTGTCCAGCCCCTGGTCGGATCGAGGCCGGTCGCCGCGAGATGTTCCGCCAGCACCGGTCCCGCCCTCGCCCACGCGGCCTTCGCGGGTCCGCGGAGCGTCAGCCGTTCCTCACTCGCCACGGAGCGGGCGCTGCCTCGTGTTCAGCGTCGCGACGAGGTCTCTGTCCTCGCGCCGCACCGGGTGCGTGTGGAGCGCTGCGACCAGGCTGTGGATCGGGTAGGCGCCCTGGAACCAGGCTTCCACAATCTCCTCGCGCGTCGCTTCGGTAAGCCAGGCCCGAATCGCGGGGTCGCCGATGGTCGGCGGATGCGGCGCGCCGGGATGCAGAGCCCTCGCCAACGCTTCCGCGTCCGGCCGCACCGCGTAGCCGCAGCACCGGCTCGCGAAGACCGCTCGCACCATCCCAAGCGTGTCGCCGGGGCGAGTCTGCCACGCGCGCTGCGCCCACGGCGGCGCGTAGCCGATGTAACGCTCGGGCCGATGCAGGGCACACTTCGGCGGCGGTCGAGACCCGGGAGGGGTTGGGACCTTGCGCGGCGCGATCATGTGACCCTCTCCCGTCGCCTCGTTGTCGTCGCGGTTCGTCGCGGCGCCAGATGGCCTATCTTCCCCGGACGGCATCCGGTCGCAAGAGGTGCCATCGTAATCGGAACCGCTCGCCGTCGTGCGGCTGGTCGACGCGGCCACCAACCTCTCGGCAAGGGGCTACCTATGTGCTGGCGGCGCCGCCTATGACGATGGTGATGACGAGCTCGTGGGAGGGGCGATCCTCGGTGGTGCCCGTGACACGGTGCCCGTTGAGGCGGCACCAGGCGGGGATGTCGTGGAGCGCGCCCGGATCGGTGCAGGTCACTTCCAGGGTGTCGCCCGGTGCGAGCCCCTTGACCCGCTCCTGGGTACGGATGACCGGGAGGGGGCAGAGCAGCCGGCGCGCGTCCAGGGTGGCCCGGGCCATGCGCGCGCGGCTCAGACGTACCACTCGGATGGGATCGCGCTCGGGGGCATCGGGGCCACCGGGAACCGCCGGGTCAGCCGGCCCCCGCCCCCGATCTCCACCTCCACCTGCTCCTCGTCGCGCCCCTGGCTGTACCGGGCGGTGAGACGCGCGGCGAGGTGGAGGTCCACGTCTCTCGGCTCGCCGTCCGCGTCCACGAGGGAGAGTGGCCCCGGGTGGCTCACCGTCCGCACGTACACGAACTGCCCGCAGTAGCCGCGGAGGAAGTTGTTCTCGCCCTCCTCGCGCCCGATGATGACCTTGAAGTGCGGGAGCGGGCGAAGGTGCCGGCCCACCTTGAGGAGCATGATGTCGTCGAGCTCGTAGTCGCGCCGGCCGCGGCTCTTCCAGAGGTCCGCGAGCTTGCTCGAGTACTGCCGGTCGGTGAGGAAGCAGCACCCCCCGGCCGGCTGCGCGTAGTCCTCGATGCCGAATTCGGCCGCGAGGGCGAACTGGGGCTTGCGCGAGCGCCCCGTGAAGTCGTGCAGGCGTTCGCGGTCCACCCAACCCTCGCGCTCCGGGAGCGTCGGCGGCAGGCGCTTCGCGCAGAGCGGGCGCAGCAACCGGTCGTCCGCCCCGGACTCGCGCGCCACCACCGGCATGGTCTCGCGCCGCTGCGACTTCGGGCGCTGGCCGATCACCTCCCCGGTGATGATGAAGTCGAAGCCGTGCTCCTCCATCCACTCCCGCGCCCGGCCGACCATGAAGGTCTTGCAGTCGAGGCACGGGTTGAGGTTCGCACCGTAGCCGTGCTTCGGGTTGAGGACGACCCGCTTGTACTCCTCGACCACGTCGATGAGATGGAGCTGGATCCCGAGCTGCTCCGCGACCCAGAGCGCGTTGTTGCGGGGGTTGGCGCCGCCGCCGTTCGCGCGCCGGCGGATCGCGTGGGTGTGCCCCTCGACGCAGAAGCCGGTGAAGAAGTTGATGCCCTCGACGTGGACCCCCTGCTCGAGGATGGTCCGCGCCGCGAGCATCGAGTCGAGCCCGCCGGAGATGAGGGCGACCGCCTTGCGGCCCGCCCCCGGCATCGACTCGGCAACGTTCGCGTTCGTGCTCGGGTTCACGTTCACAGCGTTCACCGTGGGGGAGCGGGAAGCCGGGACTCGAGCGCATGGAGCTCGTCCGCCCGCTCGCGCCGACGCACCAGGTGCACCCGCTCCCCGTCGACCATGACCTCGGCCGCGCGGGGCCGCGAATTGTAGTTCGAACTCATCACGAATCCATAGGCCCCGGCGGAGAGGATCGCCACGAGATCGCCCTCCCGGACGTCGAGCTCCCGGTCCCGCCCGAGGAAGTCCCCGGACTCGCAGACGGGGCCCGCCACCGTGTAGAGCGCCCGCCCCCCGCCTCCCCGGCGCTCGCAGGGGAGGATGCGCGACCACCCGTCGTAGAGGGCGGGCCGGATGAAGTCGTTCATGGCCGCGTCCACGATCGCGAAGCGGGCGCCGCCGTTGTCCTTCAGGTACTCGACGCGCGCGAGGAGCACCCCCGCGTTCCCGCAGACCGCCCTCCCCGGCTCGACGAAGACGGTGACCGGCCGGCCGCCGAGGACCTCGCGCACGACCGCGCCGTACTCGGCCGGCGACGGAGGCGTCTCGTCGCGATACCGGATCCCGAGCCCCCCGCCGACGTCGACCTCCCGGATCCCAATCCCGTTCCCGGCGAGCTCGTCCACGAGGGCGGCGACCCGCCGGAGCGCGTCCCGGAACGGATCGAGGGAGGTGATCTGCGAGCCGATGTGGCAGCCGACCCCGGTCATCCGGAGGGACCGCATCCCCGCCCCCTTCGCGTAGACCGCCCGCGCCTCCTCGATCGGGATCCCGAACTTGCTGCTCCGAAGGCCGGTCGCGATGTGGGGATGGGTCTTCGGATCGACGTCGGGGTTGACCCGGAGGGCGACCGGCGCGACCCGGCCGAGATCCCTCGCCACCTCGGCGAGCCGTTCGAGCTCCGAGACCGATTCCACGTTGAACGAGCGGATCCCCGCCGCGAGCCCCGCCCGCATCTCCTCCCGCGACTTGCCGACCCCGGAGAAGATGACGCTCCCCGGATCGCCCCCCGCCGCGATCACCCGCTCGAGCTCGCCGCCGGAGACGATGTCAAAACCCGAGCCGAGCCGGGCGAGGGCATCGAGCACGGCGAGGTTCCCGTTCGCCTTGACCGCGAAGCAGACCTGGTGGGCCATTCCGGCGAGGGCGTCGTCGAACCCGCGCCAGGCCGTCTCCAGCGCCGTGCGGGAGTAGACGTAGAGCGGGGTGCCGAAACGCTCGGCGAGATCGGAGAGCCGCGAACCCTCGGCGAAGAGCGCGTCGCCGCGGTACGGGAACGGCTCGAACGCCGGCGGCTCGCTCGGCACGGCAACGGCCACGGGACCGGCTACGGACGCGGGTGCGGGTGGGTCAGGCGCGCGCGAGGCGGAACGCGGCCGCCCCGCTTTCTCCGACCGCGGTACCCGGCCCGATCGACGGCTTCGTCACCGGCCCTTCGACGCCGGGCGCGAGTGAAGCCTTCTCCGGCAGATAGAGGGGACCGGACTGCCCGCACCCGCCGAGGGCGAGGATCATCGCCCCGCACGCGGCGGCGAGGGCGAGCGCCGCACCGCGTGTGCGGCGGCCACGTTCGTGCTTGCGCATGCTCGC
>JAJDXW010000213.1 GCA_022823045.1 Gammaproteobacteria bacterium | reverse complement strand
ATCCACGACATGGTCGGCAACGTCTACGAGTTGGTCGCCGACTGCGGCCGCGAAAGCTACGACGGAGCCCCCTCCGACGGATCGGTCAAGGAGCCCGGCGACGGCGAATGCGCGTGGCGCATGATGCGGGGCGGTTCCTGGTGCAGCCTCCCGCGGGCGAGCCGGCCGGCCAACCGGGTCAGGGTCCCGGACGCCTTCCACGACATCCACGTCGGCTTCCGGGTCGCGAGAAGCCTCTTCTGATCCGGGCCGTCGAGTCCTGGGCGCCCGCTCGCCCGGCGGAGCGGGCGGCCTGACGAGCTCGGTTCGCAGCAGACGCCCGCGACTGCGTTGTCGTTGGCGAGGAACCGCATCGCCCCGTCCTTGTGGCAGTGCCGGATCGGACAGTGGGGCAGGGTCGGGTAGACTGGCCGCCGAATCCCGTACCCGTCCACCCGGAACGGCTACGCGCTTGACCCATCGCGCGAGCGCGGGGCCGCGTCCGGGCATCTTTCCGGAAGAGAAGCGAAGGCAAGGAGATGTTCGCCACCGCGGTTCCGATCGCCGCGGGCTTCACGCGGCCGATGGTCATCTCGAGCCGCACCGCGCAAGGAGCCTGCGCCACCACCATCGGCGCCTGTGTCGTGCTCAACCGCGAGGGCTGGATCCTGACCGCGGGACACCTACTGGAGATCGTGCGCCGGCAGCAGGAGAGCGCCCGCAGGCACGAGGGCTACCGGGGGAACGTCGTCGAATTCCACCGGGACACGGCAGCCGACAAGCGTTTCCGAAAGAAGGGGGTGCGTACCTTCCACCGGCCGGCTGAGACTACGGTCCGCGACCACTCGGTGTGGTGGGGCGCCGACGGCACCGGCCTCGTCGAAGCGAAGATCGTGCCCGCGGCGGATCTCGCCTTCGGGCGCCTCGAGCCCTTCGACCCGGCATCCGTTGCCCGGTACCCGGTGCTGAAGGACCCTTCCCGCGGCTATGCGCCAGGCCGGAGCCTGTGCAAGCTGGGCTATCCCCTGCACCGCATCGAGCCCGTGTTCGACGAGGCGGCGAACACGTTCACCCTGCCCCCGGGATCGGTCCCGCTGCCGGCGCTGCCACTGGACGGGATGTTCACCCGGATCGTCAACACCCGGGTACCGGGAAGCACAGACCGGGACACGGACCCGAGCCTCTTCATCGAAACCTCAACGCCGAGCCTCATCGGGCAGATGGGCGGGCCGGTCTTCGACGCGAAGGCGGTCGTGTGGGGGATCCAGTCTCACACCATGCACCACTCCCTCGGGTTCCGGCCGCCGGTGCCCGGGGGACGGGAGGGGCAGGTGGAGCACCAGTTCCTAAACACCGGGCTCGCGGTGCACGCGAGCGTCATTCGCAGCGTGCTGGACGCCGCGGGCGTCGAGTACGAGAGCGAGGCCTGACGAGGCGGCGCCTCCGACCGGCGGGGCGGGCGGCGCTCTCCCCGGAGCGCGGGCATCCCGCCCGCGAAGGGCGCTTCGGACGGCGATGCGCGCGCGGGCCGGGAGGGCGCGGGACCGGTCAGTCGCCGACCCGGTAGTCGCGGATGACGTCGGGGTCGGGCTCGGCTCCGAGGCCGGGGCCGGTCGGCACCCGGAACCGGCCGCCTTCCACCGGGGAGACGAAGTCGGGGTAGAGCGTCGCCTCGAGCCGGGTGTAGAAGCGCTCCGTCCAGCTCCCTCCGGGGCGACCGGTGAGGGGCATCGCGGCGAGGAGCTGGAGGGTCGCGAGCCACCCCGGCCCGAAGTACGGCGAGTGGGGCATCACGGTCACCCCCCGTGCCTCGGCGAGCGCCTCCACCTTGCGGAACTCGGTCACCCCACCCACCTTGGTCACGCTCGGCTGCGCGTAGCGGACCGCGCCCGCGTCGAGCATGTTCCGGAACTCGAAGGCGGTGCAGGCGTTCTCGCCGCAGGCGAGGTCGATGCCGGACTCGTGCTGCAGATGCGCAAGGGTGTCGAAGTCCTCCGGCGGGAAGATCGGCTCCTCGAGCCAGTGGAGGTCGTAGGGGGCGAGCCGGGCCGCCATCTCCCGCGCCTCGGCGGGAGTCCAGGGGCAGTTCGTGTCCACGCAGAGCGGCACCCCCTCCCCCATCGCGGCGCGCGCGGCGGCCACCTCGGGCTCCTCGGTCTCATGAAGCTTGATGGCCGGGTAGCCCTCGTCGAGAGCTTCCCGCACCTTCTCCGCCACGAGCTCCGGGTCCCGGTACTTGAGCAGGCTCGCGTACCCGGGGATGAGAGGCGGGGTCGCCGGCCCGCCAAGGAGGCGGCCGAGCGGCATCCCCGCCCGCTTCGCCGCGAGGTCCCAGAGCGCGATGTCGATTGCGGAGAGGGCGAAGATGGTGATGCCGTAGCGGCCGAAGAGGTGCATCGCCTGCTGGAGCTCGCGCATGAGGGCAGCGATGTCGGTCGCGTCGCGCCCGGTGACGACCGGAGCGACCGTCGCGTCGACCATCGCCCGGACGGCCGGCATGCAGTTGTAGCTGAACGCCTCGCCCCAGCCGACGGTGCCGTCGTCGGCCTCGACCCGGACGAGGAGGATATTGAGCGCGCTCCACGCCCGCCCGCCCCAGGCCGGCGCCGGGCCGCCGTGGTCGTGGGGGATGGCAAGGGGGATGGTGTCGACGCGGGCGATCTTCATCCGTCTCTCCGGTTTCGTGGCGGGGATCGAGATCCGGCTCCACCGGGGCGGCGGGCGCCACCGGCGCGGAGCGAGCGCTAGTGTAGCGGCGCGCCGACGGGACGGAATCGGCCATAATCGGAGCGCGACGGACCGCCGGAAGCCGGAGACCAGCAGCCGGCCGGCGGCGGCTTCGCCCCGGACCGGTCCGGGCGCCCGTCGCACCCGCCATTCCGTACCCCGGTACGAAACACGGAGCGCTTGCGAACCGATGCCGAGCCGCGACGACGCCATGACCCTCGCCACCGACTACTTCGACAGCGGCGAGTTCGAGTCCGACCTCGCCCGCCGGGTTGCGATCCCCTCGGAGAGCCAGACCATGGAAGACCTGCCGCACTGCGCCCGCTATCTCGCCGAGGAGATGGCCCCCGCCTTCGAGGCGATGGGGTTCGAGTGCGAGACCTTCACGAACCCGGTCGAGCGGGCCGGCCCCATCCTCCTCGCGACCCGGATCGAGGACGATGCGCTCCCGACCGTGCTCGGCTATGGCCACGGCGACACCGTCCGCGGAATGGAAGAGCGCTGGACCCGGGGGGCCGGCCCGTGGAAAACGGCGCGCGAGGGCGAACGCCTCTACGGGCGCGGTACGGCTGACAACAAGGGCCAGCACACCATCAACATGGCGGCGATGCGCGCGGTGCTCGAGACCCGGGGGCGACTCGGCTTCAACGCCAAGTTCATGATCGAGACCGGCGAGGAGAACGGCTCGGCCGGGGTCCACGACGTGGTCCGGGCGAACCGGGAGGCATTCGCGGCCGACGCCTTCGTCGCTTCGGACGGCCCGCGGGTGCGGGTCGACCGGCCCACCGTCTCGCTCGGAGCGCGGGGGGCGATCAACTTCGACCTCCTCTGCCACCTCCACGAGGGCGGCCACCACTCCGGGAACTGGGGCGGTGCGCTCCCCGACCCCGGGACGGTCCTCACCCACGCAATCGGGGCCATCGTCGGGCCGAGGGGGCAGATCAAGGTCAAGGAATGGCTCCCGGGACCGATCCCCAACTCCGTTCGCATGGCGCTCGCGGACGTCGAGCTCGACGGCGGGCCGGACGGGCCGGCGGTGGACCCGGACTGGGGGGAGCCGGGGCTCACCCCGGCCGAGAACGTCTACGCCTGGAACTCGTTCGCGGTGCTCACGATGGTGACCGGCGACCCGGCCGCCCCCGCGAACGCGATCCAGCCCTTCGCCCGGGCGCATTGCCAGCTCCGCTACATCGCGGGGACGGATGTCGAGAACGTCGTTCCGGCCCTTCGCCGCCACCTCGACGAACACGGCTTCGAGGAGGTCGAAGTCCTCCCGCCTCCGCCCGACAACGCGGCCGGATTCGCGGCGAGCCGGACGGACCTCGACGACCCGTGGGCGCGGCGGGTGCTCCGGTCCATCGAACGGACGTCCGGCCGCCGGCCCGCGATCATCCCCCAGATGGGGGGCTCGATCTGCAACGACGTCTTCACCGACATCCTCGGCCTGCCCTCGATCTGGATCCCGCATTCCTACACCTCCTGCCTCCAGCACACCCCCGACGAGCACATCCTGCTGCCGCTCTGCCGGGAGGCGCTCGGGCTGATGGCAGGGGTCTACTGGGACCTCGGCAACCTGGACGACGACACGCTATGAGGGGCGTCATCAGCGCCCCGCAGCCGGAGGCGGCGGAGGCGGGGGCGGACGTGCTGCGGGGGGGCGGAAACGCGGTCGACGCGGCGGTCGCCTGCGCGCTCGTCCAGACCGCGGTCGACCCGCTGATGTGCGGGGTCGCCGGCTTCGGGACGATGCACGTCTTCCTGCCGGGTGTGGACACGGGCGCGGGCTCAGGCGCGGGCGGGGCTTCGGGCGAGGGTTCGGGCTCGCACCGGGTGCTCGACTTCCACGGACGCGCCCCGCTCGCAGTCCGCGAGGACATGTGGGCGGATCTGGTGCGGGGGGAGGCCGAGGACGGATTCGGCTTCCTGCTCGAAGGGGCGGTCAACGAGATCGGGTACCAGTCGATCACGACCCCGATGACGCTCCGCGCCCTGGACACCGCGCTCGGGCGGTATGGAAACAGACGGCTCTCCGACCTCCTGCCGCCCGCGATCGAGTACTGCGAGGACGGATTCCAGGTCCGGCCCCACGTCAGCGCGTACTGGAACGAGGGTCCGGTGTGGGGGCGCATCGCCCACACCGAGTACCTCACCCGTTTCGAGGCGACCCGGAAGGTCTATCTCCGGCCGGACGGGCGGGTCCCCGGAGTGGGCGATGCGGTACGCAACCCCGACATGGGTCGGACGTACCGCCGGCTCGCGGAACACGGGGCGGAGGACTTCTACACGGGCGGCATCGCGGCCCGGATCGTCGCGGACCTCGAGCGGGGAGGCGGCCTGCTTTCGGCCGAGGACCTCGCGCGGGCCGCCCCCGAGGAGACCGAGCCGCTGTGGGGAACCTACCGCGGCCACCGCGTCTCGACCAACCGTCCCCCCGGGGGCGGCGTCATGGTCCTTGAGATGCTCAACATTCTCGAGAACTTCGACCTCGCCGCGATGGGTCACAACTCGCCCGAGTACATCGCGGTCGTCTCCGAGGCGATGAAGATCGCGACCGTGGACAAGGACACGAGGATCGGAGACCCCCGCCACTTCGAGACGCCCGTTGCGGAGCTCACTTCGAAGGAGTACGGGGCGCGGATGGCGGAGCGCATCCGCGGCGGCGAGAAGACCCACGTGCCGCGGCTCAACGCCGCCGGCGGCGAGTCGAAGGGGACCACCCACGTCTGCGTGGTGGACGGGCAGGGGAACTGCGTTTCCCTCACCCATTCCCTCGGGCGTCCGTCGGGGGTGGTCACCGAGGGGCTCGGCTTCATGTACAACGGCTGCATGGGCGTGTTCGATCCCCGGCCGGGGCGGGCGGGCTCTCTCGCCCCCGGCAAGGCGCGGTTCACCGCGATGTGCCCGACGATCCTCTTCGACGAGGAGGGCCCCTGGTACGTCGTCGGCGCACCGGGCGGCACCTTCATCACGATGGGGGTGCTGCAGAGCATCCTCAACGCGGTCGACTTCGGGATGAGCGCGCAGGAATCGGTCGCTGCCCCGCGCTTCTGCACGACCTCCGACACCATCGACGTCACCAACCGGATCCTGCGCCGGACGGAGCGGGCGCTCCGCGACCTCGGCTACCCGGTTCGGCGGTCGCCGCTCAGCTTCAGCTTCGCGGGTGTCCACGCCCTGCGACGCACCGCGGCGGGCGGCTGGGAGGGCGGGGCCGACCCCGGTCGCGACGGCATGGCTCTCGCGGTGTGGGGTTGACCTGATGCTGTCGTATCCAATCAAGCTCGAAGACGACGACGGGGCCGTGCTGACCACCTCCCGCGACTTTCCGGAGCTCACCACCTTTGGCGACGATCGGGTCGAGGCATTGGCTCGCGCTGCGGACGCCCTCGAGGAAGCAATCGCGGCCCGCATCCACCGGGGTCGGGAGATCCCTTCGCCCTCTCCCGGCGACAATCGCGCGACGCTGCCGACCCTGACCGCGATCAAGGTGGTTCTCTACCAGGGAATGAGAGACCAGGGGATCGGCAAGGCGGAACTCGCCCGCCGTCTCGGCTGGCACCTGCCGCAGGTCGATCGCGTGCTCGACGTCCGTCATCGCTCTCGACTCGACCGGATGGACGCCGCCTTGGGGGCGATTGGGCGGCACCACGAGGTGAGCACGAAGGACGACCCTTCACCGACGGCGTAGTCAGTGGCAACGTGACCCGGTTCCGCCTCCTGGCCCGGCTGCGGGCCTCGGCAGGCCGGGGCCGGTCAGAAGGCGGTGAAGTACTCCATGTGCTCCCATTCCGAGACGGTCATGAGGTAACGGTCCCACTCGGCGCGCTTGAGCCGGGTGAGATAGGACACGAACTCGTCCCCGAGGGCGGTGCGGTACATCTCCGACCCCTCGAAACGCTCGATGGCGGCGAGCAGGCTGCGGGGCAGGAGCTCGGCGTCGTCGTCATAGGGATTGGCAAGGGGCGGCGGCGGGGTGAGGCGGTTCTCCAGGCCGTCGAGCCCCGAGAGGATCTGGAAGGCGAGCGCGAAGTAGGGATTCGCGGTGCTGTCGGGCGCGCGGTTCTCCACCCGGCTCGCCGGGTCGCCGGGCGCGAGGAGCGCACGCAGCATTGCGCCCCGATTGTCCTCGCCCCAGCCGATGCGGTTGGGCGCCAACTGATAGGCGGTGTAGCGCTTGTAGCCGTTCACGGTCGGCGTCGTCGCGATGCAGGAGGCCGCGGCATGACGCAGGAGCCCTGCAATCCAGCCGCCGGCGGTGGGGGTCAGCTCGCCGTCCGCCCCGGAGGTGAAGAGGTTCCGTCCGTCAGCATCGGTCACCGACTGGTGGATATGCCAGCCGTTGCTCGCCGCGTTGGGGAGCCTCGGCCTCGCCATGAACGAGGCGAGGAGCCCCTCTCGGTGGCAGACCTCCCTGACCATCGTTCGGAAGTTGACCGCCATGTCCGCAATCGTCATTGGATCGCCGGGGGCGAAGGTGAACTCGAACTGGCTCGGCCCCATCTCGATCTCGACGCTGCGAACCGGCATGCCCATGGACTGCGTGGCGCGCCGGAGCGCATCGAGAATCGCCTCTGACTCGCCATAGCGGGTCTCGGTCAGGTACTGGTACCCCTGGTTCAGCGCGCGAGTCGCCGGAGGGCGGGCCGGCATGGTGGTGTCGGCGTGCTCGCGCGCCGGATCGGTGACCTCGTAGACCTGGAACTCCACTTCGAGTCCCATGACCGCCCGCATGTCCCGTTCGGCAAGCCGGTCGCAGGCGGCGCGGAGGATCCGGCGCGAGGCGAAGGGGATCGCCTCGCCCGAAGGCATGGCCACGTCGCAATGGATGAGCGCGGAGTGCGGGGACCAGGGCAGCCGGCGGAAGGTGCCCGGCACGGGCACCAGCAGGAGATCGCTTGCCCCGCGCATCGGCGCATCCCCGGTGTCGGACCAGACCGGAAATACCGTCCGGTGAGAGACGTCCTTGAGGAGCAGGGTGGAAGTGGCGCGAATGCCGGAGGCGAAGGCGTCGATCAGCGCTTCCGCGGTGATCGTCTTGCCGCGCAATATGCCGTGGGGATCGGCGAAGACCATGCGGACGGTCTCGATCCCCTCGGCCTCGACCGCGGCGACCGTCTCCGCCGCGCGGGCGAGGTCCTCCCCGGAATACGCCCCGTGTCGCGTGAGCGCGCCCGCCCGGATCCGTTCTTCTACGCCGCCCACGTCGCCCAGACTCCTCGAGCGGCTCGGAAGCTCATGGTCGAGTCAAGCCTGCAGTGCGATTTCATGGACGAAACGCGCGAGG
>JAJDXW010000424.1 GCA_022823045.1 Gammaproteobacteria bacterium | reverse complement strand
AAGGCGTGACGGCGGTCGGCGAGCGCGAGACCCGTACGCAACAGCGGGTGGTCCGCTTCTTCCGGGACGCCCTCGGCTACGACTATCTCGGGCATTGGCAGGACCGCTCGGATAACCGGAATGTCGAGGAAATCTTGCTTGGGGAGTGGCTGAGGCGACAAGGCCACGGCGAGGGAATCGTCACGAGGGCGCTCCACGAACTGAGACGAGCGGCCGCGATCAGCGGCAGCAGGGGACTCTATGACGTGAACCGCGAGGTCTACGACCAGCTCCGCTACGGCGTGAAGGTCAAACCGGAGGTGGGTGAGCAGACCATCACTGTCTGGCTCATCGACTGGAAAATCCCCGGCAACAACCATCTGGTGCACGAGATGGTTCACCTCATCGAGCGCACCCACAACGACCGGTTTCGATGCCTGATGGACGACCTCATGCCGCAGTGGCGCACTCACCGCGACGAGCTGAACCAGGCCCCCCTCGCCCACGAGGACTGGACCTACTGAACCTCTCGTAAACCGATTGCGGCTTCAGCGCGGTGATTACCGGTCTCCGACAGGAATCAGGAGTTCGATTGGTAGCCGGACTTGTGAAGTTGCAGGAGGGCCAGTACACCCTTGCCTCCCGCGGGGTGGTGCCCGGCTTCTCGGCGCCGTCGACTGCCTTGCGCGGGAATCTATCCAGGTCAGCCCCAATGTGGGGGCGGTAGAGTCAGCATAAGGCCAGCGTGCTCCCGCACCTCATCAGTCACTCGACTACCCAACGCGACGAGAAATAGCTGCGCCCCTTCGCGGCGAGCGAACTTCATTGCCGGCACGAAGTCGCTGTCGCTGGTTACCAACACAATGACTTCAACCTGTTTCTTCAAGGTCAGTGACGCGATATCCAGCCCAATTCGCATATCGACTCCCTTCTGGTGCACGTTGGGGCGCAAGTCGTCTGCCGTGATTTCAACCTGCGGCTCATCGTCCGGTAACCGTCTCATGTTCAGGGTCCAACCCCGAAAACGCAGGTCGCCCATTCTGAGTGCCAGGTACGGGACGTTCCGAAGCTCTTCGTGCAGGCGTTGGTTGTGTCGAGCAAGCTCCGTGTCGCCGAATGCCACTCGCCCGCCTGCAAGTGGCTTTCTCTTGCTGGACGTGAGGGGCGGCGCGTCATAGAAGTAGGCCCGGTGAAGGTGGAGGCCGGCGAGTTCAGGACGTCCGGCGAGTCGTTCAATGAAGTGACGGGTCGCGTCAGCCGTGAGGGGCCGCTCGCGTGACGCCAGCTTTTCTTTCAGGAAGCCGGCATCAATCAGTATGGCGTAGCTTCGCGGACGCATGATGAAGAGAATCAGGAAGGAGAGGCGCCGCAACCGCGCGCGGAGCCGAAGCCCTCTTGAATTGTAGCGCACGGCGCGGCTGATTTTGATGCGAATGAGTGTAGCGCCCGTCCCGCTCCGGGGCAACCGTTCATCTGGTGAAGGTCGGGTGGGCGCGCGCCCATCTTGGTGGTTGAGGCAATCTTCATGTCAAGGGGGAGGCGCGGTCGACTAGCCATATGATGGGTGGAGGTTGGACGCCGCACCGTAGTTGTTCCGGCGTGCGGTCAGATGATGCCGCGGTCGCGGAGGTCGCGGAGCGCCTCGCCGCCGAGGCCGAGGCGCTCGCCGAGCACCTCGTCGGTGTGCTGGCCGAGGGTCGGCGGCGCCTGGCGGTAGGTGACCGGGGTCCCCGACAGCTTGATGGGGCTCGCGATGAGCTTCGCGGGCCGGCCCCCGGTCGCGGGGTGGTCCATCTCGACCACCATCTCCCGGGCCTTCACCTGCGGGTCCGCGAACACCTCCTCCAGGGTGTTGATCGAGCCGTAGCCGACCCCGGCCGCCTCGAGGCGCTCGAGCCACCACGCGACGGGCCGGGCGCGGGTGATCCCGTTCAGGGTTTCCGTCACCTCGTCGCGGTTCCGGACCCGCTCGACGGCGGTCGCGAACCGCTCGTCCTCGAGCAGGCGCCGGCAGTCCGCCGCCTCGCAGAAGCGCTCGAAGGCGGGGTCGTTCGCGACCGACAGCACGAAGTACCCGTCCGCGGCCGGCATCACCTGGTAGGGGACGATGTTCGGGTGCTGGTTGCCGAGCCGGGGCGGGTTCTCGCCGGTCGCGAGGTAGTTCATGCCCTGGTTCGCGAGCCACGCGACGTGAGCGTCGAGCATGGAGATGTCGACGTGCTGGCCGTCTCCGGTCAGGTGCCGGTGGCGCACCGCGGCGAGGATCGCGACCGCCGCGTACATCCCCGACATCAGGTCGGCGATCGAGACCCCCACCTTCATCGGCTCTCCGTCCGGCTCCCCGGTGATGCTCATGACCCCGCCCATCGCCTGGATGAGCGCGTCGTAGGCGGGTCTCGCCGCGTACGGCCCGGTATGCCCGAAGCCGGTCACCGAGCAGTAGATGAGCCCCGGGAGCTCGTCCCTCAGATCGTCGTACCCGAGGCCGTACTTCGCGAGGGTCCCGGTCTTGAAGTTCTCCGCGAGGATGTCGCACCCCGCGATGAGCCGGCGGGCGAGGGCCTGGCCCTCCGGGTGACCGAGGTTGAGGGTGACGGAGCGCTTGTTGCGGTTCGTCCCCGCGAAGTACGCGCTCTCGGAGCTGTCCCCGCCGTCCGCCCGGGGCAGGTACGGCGGGGCGAAGTTGCGGGTGTCGTCGCCCGCTCCCGGCCGTTCGATCTTGATGACCTCCGCCCCGAGGTCGCCCAGGATCTGGGTGCAGCTCGGGCCGGCGAGAATGCGGGTGAGGTCGAAGACGACGAGGCCGTCGAGGGGACCGTTCATCGAGTTGCTTCCTGCTGGTGCGAGAGATCGGAACGAGCCGCCGCTCCGGCCCCGGGGGCGGGGTGCGGCGGGAAGCGCGGAAGGTTAGCAGGCGGCATCCGCCGATGCGGAGCGAGCCGGCCGGGCGCCGCCGGGGGCGGCCGGACGGGCGGCGGTCACCGGCGCGCCGGTGGAGTGCTTCCCGTCCTCCGGAACCGGATCCGGAACCGGCTCACCGGGGACCGAGGCGGACCTCGATGCCGCGGGCCGCGAGGCGGGCCTTCGCCTCCCCGACGGTGTGGTCGCCGAAGTGGAAGATGCTGGCCGCGAGCACCGCGTCCGCCCGCCCCTCGAGGACGCCGTCGGCGAGGTGGTCGAGGGTTCCGACCCCCCCCGAGGCGATGACCGGGATCCCGACCGAGTCGGAGACCGCCCTCGTCAGGGCAAGGTCGAAGCCGTCCCGGGTCCCGTCCCGGTCCATGCTCGTGAGGAGGATCTCGCCCGCCCCGAGGGACTCCATCCGCGCGCACCACTCGACCGCGTCGAGGCCGGTCGGGCGCCGGCCGCCGTGGGTGTAGACCTCCCACCCGCGCTCCTCGGCGTCGCCGCAGTCCCCGTCGCGCCGCCGCGCGTCGACCGCGACCACGATGCACTGGGAGCCGACCTTGGCCGCCGCGTCCGCGACGAGGCGGGGGTTCGCGACCGCCGCGGTGTTGATGGAGACCTTGTCCGCGCCTGCGTTGAGGAGCCGCCGGATGTGCCCGAGCTCGCGCACGCCGCCCCCCACGGTAAGGGGGATGAACACCTCGCTCGCCACCGCCTCGACGACGTGGACGAGGGTGTCGCGCTCGTCGGAGGAGGCGGTAATGTCGAGAAAGGCGAGCTCGTCGGCCCCTTGCTCGTCGTAGCGCCGCGCGACCTCCACCGGGTCCCCGGCGTCCACGATGTCGACGAACCTGACGCCCTTCACCACCCGTCCCGCGTCCACGTCAAGACACGGGATGATGCGTGCCGCGAGCCCCATCGGCCGGTCGAATCGAGTCGGTGGACCGGGAAGAGGCCGGGGCCTAGAGGCCCCAGGACTCGCCGCCGAGCTCGTTCGCGAGCTCCGCCGCGGCCGCGAAGTCGAGGGTGCCCTCGTAGAGCGCGCGTCCCACGATCGCGCCCGCGATCCCGGCGTCGGCCGCGGCGCAGATGGCCCGGATGTCGTCGAGGTCGCGGACCCCGCCCGACGCGAACACGGGGACGTTGACGTCGCGGGCGAGGCGCTCGGTCGCCTCGACGTTCACGCCCTCGAGCATCCCGTCGCGCCCGATGTCGGTGTGGATGATCGCCTCCACCCCGCAGTCCTCGACGCGCCGCGCGAAGTCGTCGACCTGGAAGCGGGTGAGCTTGGACCAGCCGTCCACCGCGAGCCGTCCGTCGCGGGCGTCGAGGCCGACGATGATGTGCCCCGGAAACTCGACGCACGCGTCGGCCACGAAGCCGGGCGTGGTCACCGCCCGGGTCCCGAGGATGACGTAGCGCGCGCCGGTCGCGAGGTAGCCTTCGATGGTGTCGTCGTCGCGGATCCCGCCCCCCACCTGGACGTCGATGTCCGGGAACTCGGAGACGAGGGCGCGGATGATCTCCCCGTTCCGGGGCGCCCCCTCGACCGCCCCGTCGAGGTCCACGAGGTGCAGGCGCCGCGCCCCCGCGTCCACCCAGCGGCGGGCCGCGTCCCGGGGGTCGTCGTCGAACACCGTCACCTCGTCCATCCGGCCCTGGCGGAGCCGTACGCACTTGCCGTCCTTGATGTCGATCGACGGAATCAGGAGCATCGGTCAGTGAGCCTCGTCCCAGTTCAATCCGCTGCCGGCGTCGACCTCGAGCGGAACCCGGAGACGGCCGGCACCCATCCGTTCCGCGAGCTCGTCGGCGGCCCGCGCCATCCGCTCCGAGATGGCGGCGCTCGCCTCCGCCGCTGCGCCCTCCGCGACCTCGAACACGAGCTCGTCGTGCACCTGCATGATCATCCGCACCTCGTCCTCGCGGCCGCGCGTCCAGTCGTGCAGGGACACCATGGCCCGCTTGATGACGTCGGCGGCGGTGCCCTGCATCGGCGCGTTGATCGCGGTGCGCTCCGCGTACTGCCGGCGGGCGGCGTTCCGCGACTTGATCTCGGGAAGGTGCAACCGCCGGCCGAACACGGTCTCGACGTAGCCCCGGTCGCGGGCCCGTTCCCGGGTCTCGTCCATGTACGCGCGCACCCCCGGGTAGCGCTCGAAGTAGCGCTCGATGTAGCCCTGAGCCTCCCCGCGCTCGATGCCGAGCTGGCGCGCGAGTCCGAAGGCGGACATCCCGTAGATGAGGCCGAAGTTGACCGCCTTCGCGCGCCGGCGCATCTCGCCGTCCACCGCCGCCTCGTCGATGCCCCCCACTTCGGCGGCGGTCGCCCGGTGGATGTCGCGCCCGGCCGCGAATGCCCGGAGCAGGCCCTCATCGCCCGACAGGTGGGCCATGATGCGAAGCTCGATCTGGGAGTAGTCGGCGGAGAGAAGCCGGCAGCCGGGCGGGGCGATGAACGCCTGGCGGATGCGCCGCCCCTCGGCGGTGCGCACGGGGATGTTCTGGAGGTTCGGGGCCGACGACGAGAGCCGCCCGGTGGAGGCGACCGCCTGGTGATAGCTGGTGTGCACCCGCCCGGTCGTCGCGTTCACGCTCTCCCGGAGCGCGACCGCGTAGGTCGAGCGGAGCTTCGACAGGGCCCGGTGGTCGAGGATGACGCGGGGCAGGGCGTACTCCCGGGCGAGCTCCTGGAGCACCGCGTCCGCGGTGGACGGCTGGCCGGTCGGGGTCTTCGTCCGGACCGGCAGCCCGAGCCGGTCCGGGTCGAACAGGATCGCCTGGATCTGCTTCGGCGACTGGAGGTTGAACGGGCCGCCGGCCTCCGCGTGGGCCTCGCGCTCGAGGGCATCCATCCGCACCGCGAGCTCCTCGCTCAGCGCCCGGAGCCGCTCGGTGTCGACCCGCACCCCGCGCCGCTCAATCGCGGAGAGGACCGGCACGAGGGGCATCTCGATCTCCCGATAGACGCGCTCGAGCCCCGAACGATCCGCGAGCCGCGGGGTGAAGAAGGCGTGCAGGCGAAGGGTCACCTCCGCGTCTTCCGCGGCGTACGGTCCGGCCTCCTCGAGCGGGACCTGGTCGAAGGTAATCTGCTTCGCCCCCTTGCCCGCCACCTCCTCGAACTTGCGAGTCCGGATCCCGAGGTA
>JAJDXW010000142.1 GCA_022823045.1 Gammaproteobacteria bacterium | reverse complement strand
ATGCCGCTCAGCAACCTCCGGCAGGCGGACGTCCCGGCCGGCGCGAGCCGCATCCCCGAGATGCCGGGCACCGCGCCCGGGCTCGTCTGCCCCCACGGCGAGAAGGTCGTCTACGCGGTGCCGGGGGTCCCCTACGAGATGCGCATCATGCTGGAGGGGACGGTCATCCCGGATCTGAAGCGCCGGGCCGGCGTCTCCTCCGTCATTCGCAGCCGCACCCTTCGTACCTGGGGCACGTCGGAGGCGCGCCTGGGGGAGCTCTGCGCGGATCGCCTCGACACGCTCGAGCGTAACGGCCGGGCCACCATCGCCTTCCTCGCGAGCGGCATCGAAGGGCTCAAGGTGCGGGTGACCGCCAAGGCGGAGAGCGAGGAGGCGGTCGCGGGGGTGCTCGACGAGGAGGAGGCGGAGCTTCGCGGCATCCTCGGGGACCTCGTGTTCGGGGTGGACGACGAGTCGATGGAGAAGGTCGTCCTCGCCCTGCTCGAGGCGCGCGGTCTCACCCTCGCCGTCGCGGAGTCGGTGACCGGGGGGATGGTCGCGATGCGTCTCACTGCGGTCCCCGGAGCGAGTGCGGTGTTCCGCGGCGGGGTGGTCGCCTACGCGAGCGAGGTGAAGCACGGCGTCATCGACGTCCCGCGGGGCCCGGTGGTCTCCCTCGACGCGGCGCGGGCCATGGCCGCCGGGGCGGCACGGCGGCTCGGAGCGGACATCGGGCTCGCGACCACCGGGGTGGCCGGCCCCGACCGCCAGGAGGGGCATGCGCCGGGAACCGTCTTCCTCGGTCTGCATCGCGACGGCGAGAGCGAGGCCCACGAGGTGCGCCTCCCCGGCGACCGCGAGCGGATCCGGCAGTACGCGGTCATCGCTCTTCTGAACCTCCTGCGGCTCCGGCTCGTCGATTCGAGCCTCCCGGTCGTGCCGCGGAACTGAGCGGGTTCGCCCCCGGCCGCCGCGCGATGGAGCCGGAACACGACACGGACGCGACCGCCGCCGCCGCTGCCGGGCCGACCCCCGTGCGTGCGGCCGAGGGCGCCCCCGACGGAGCGGGGGGAGGGAGAGGGCGACCCGAGCGCGGCGCCGACCCCGAGGCGCTCCTGCGGCGCATGTTCGCCGCCGCCGTCGACGCGGTCGGCGCGGAGAACTGCGTCCCGCCCGCCCTCCCGGACCCCGCCGGCGGCCGCACGGTGGTGGTCGGCGCCGGCAAGGCGGCGGCCGCGATGGCCCGGACGGTGGAACGCGAATGGAGCGCGCGCGGGCACTCGCCTCCCCGGGGGGTCGTCGTCACCCGGTACGGGCACGCCGTCGACTGCCGTCACATCGAGGTCATCGAAGCGGCCCATCCTGTGCCCGATGCGGCCGGCCGCGAGGCGGCAAACCGGATCCTCGGGCTCGCGGACGGCCTCGGGCCCGAGGACCTCCTGCTCTGCCTGGTCTCCGGGGGCGGCTCGGCCCTCCTCGTCGCACCCGCTTCCGGGGTGAGCCTCGACGAGAAGCAGGCCGTCAACCGGGCGCTCCTCGCGAGCGGGGCGAACATCACGGAGATGAACACGGTCCGAAAGCACCTCTCGCGGATCAAGGGCGGCCGGCTCGCCGCCGCGAGCCACCCCGCGCGCTGCCACGCCGTCCTCCTCTCCGACGTTCCGGGCGATGACCCGGCCACCATCGCCTCCGGGCCGACGGTCGCCGACCCGACCACCGTGGCGGACGCCCGCGCGGTCGCGGAGCGCTTCGGCGTGCCGATTCCCGCTTCCGTCTCCGCCTGGTGGGAGCGCCCCGAGGCGGAGTCGCCGAAACCGGGCGACCCCCGTCTTGCCCGGAGCACGGTGGAGGTGGTGGCGAACGCCCAGCAGGCCCTCGAGGCGGCGGCCCGTGTGGCGCGCGACGCGGGCTACGAGCCGCTCATCCTCGGCGACGCCCTCAAGGGCGAGGCGCGCGACGTGGCGCTCGTGCACGCGGGCATCGCCCGCCAGTCGCACCGCCGCGGGCAGCCGGTCCGCCCCCCCTGCGTGCTCCTCTCCGGCGGGGAGACCACGGTGACGGTGCGCGGCGGCGGGCGAGGCGGGCGCAACGCCGAGTTCCTGCTCGCCCTCGCGGCGGCCCTCGACGACCTCCCCGGGGTCTTCGCGCTCGCCGCCGACACCGACGGGATCGACGGGACGGAGTCGAACGCGGGCGCGCTCTATCGGCCCGGCCTCGTCGCGAAGGCGCGCGCCCTCGGCCTCGATCCGCGGGCCGCCCTCGACGCCAACGACGGCTACGGGTTCTTCGCGGCGCTCGGGGCACTCGTCGAGACCGGCCCCACCCTCACCAACGTCAACGACTTCCGGGCGATCGCGATCGCCACCCGGGACCCTTGAGCCTCGCGAGGACTCGAGCGCGCCGGCGCGGCGGAGAGAGAACCATGCGGCGTTCACGCAAGGCCAAGATCATGGCCACCCTCGGGCCGGCGAGCGACGATCGCGAGATCATCGCGAGCCTGTTCCGGGCCGGTGCGGATCTCTTCCGCCTCAACTTCAGCCACGGAGAGGCGGCGGACCACCGCCGCCGGGTCGAGATCATCCGCTCCGTCGAGGAGGAGGAGGGACGCCCGATCGGGATCCTCCTCGACCTCCAGGGGCCGAAGTTCCGGCTCGGGACCTTCGGGGGGGGCGGACCGGTGGAGGTGCAACCCGGGGAGCCCTTCCGCCTCGATCTCGACGAGCGCCCCGGTGACGCGACGCGGGTGACGTTCCCGCATCCCGAGCTCT
Organism: Gammaproteobacteria bacterium; assembly: GCA_022823045.1. Lineage (GTDB taxonomy): Bacteria > Pseudomonadota > Gammaproteobacteria > HK1 > HK1 > JAJDXW01. Next base: position 5,199 of record JAJDXW010000142.1, on the reverse strand, counting down.
TCCCCGTCCTCCTTCCCGGCAGCTCGCTGCTCGTGGACGACGGGCGCCTGCGCCTCACCGTCACCGCGCACGGCGCGGACTTCGCAGAGACCGAGGTCGCGGTCGGCGGCGAGCTCTCCGACCGCAAGGGGGTGAACCTGCCGGGGGTGTTCCTGAACCTGTCGGCGATGACCGACAAGGACCGCCGCGACGCGGCGCTCGGGCTCGAGCTCGGGGTGGACTGGATCGCGCTCTCGTTCGTGCAGCGGCCCGAGGACGCGGGCGAGCTTCGAAGGCTCGTCGGCAGCCGGTGCCGGGTGATGGCGAAGCTCGAGAAGCCGGCCGCGCTCGCGGCCCTCGACTCGATCGTGAACGCCTTCGACGCGGTGATGGTCGCGCGGGGGGACCTCGGGGTCGAGATGCCGCCGGAGACGATTCCCACCGCGCAACGCCGGATCGTGCGCGCCTGCCGGGGGACCGGCAAGCCGGTGGTGGTCGCGACCCAGATGCTCGAGTCGATGGTGGGCTCTCCGGTCCCGACCCGGGCGGAGGCGTCGGACGTCGCGACCGCGGTGTACGAGGGCGCGGACGTGGTGATGCTCTCGGCGGAGACCGCGGCGGGCCAGCATCCGGTCGAGTCGGTCCGGATGATGAACCGGATCATCGAACAGATCGAGGGGGACGAGTACTACCGGGCCGGTATCGAGGGCGAGCGCAGCAACCCCGAGCCGACGGTCGCGGACGCCATCTGCTACTCGCTGGAGAGCACCGCCCGGGTGCTGTCCACTCCCGCGGTGGCCGCCTATACCGCCTCGGGCTTCTCCGCCGAGCGGGCCGCGCGCGAACGTCCCGTGGTCCCCATCCTCGCCCTCACCCCCCACCTGGAGACCGCCCGCCGGCTCGCCCTCGTGTGGGGGGTGCACCCGGTCCGGGTCCGCGACGTCGCGGACGAGCACGAGATGGTGGAGGTCGCGTGCGAGGTGGCGGTGCGCGAGGGGGCGGCGAAGCCCGGTGACCGGCTCGTCATTGCGGCCGGGGTGCCGTTCGGCACCTCGGGGACGACGAACATGATCCGGGTCGTGGAGATCCCCCCCGAGCCCGGCGGCGAAGAGAAAGCACCGTGAATTCTCGCCGCAACCCCTTATAATTGCGCGTTCAGCGTTTCACGCGCGCCCGGCGCGCCGGCCTTCCGATGGGCGGAGGCCGGGATGGACGCCGGGCCGCAGAGCATTCCGGGAATGGAGCAGACGTGACAGACAAACCCGCCGGCCGGATCGACGACGTGCGCATCGAAGACGAATTTGCCGTCGCGTCGCCGCAGGAGGTGCTGAACGAGCTCCCGGTGACGGAGTCCGCGGCCCGCACCACGTTCGAGACCCGCGAAGCGATCCGGCGGGTGCTCGAAGGCGAGGACGATCGGGCGGTCGTCGTCGTGGGGCCCTGCTCGATCCATGATCCGGAGGCCGCCCTCGACTATGGCGGGCGGCTTGCCGCGGTTCGCGAACGGCTGGCGGCCGACCTCGAGGTCGTCATGCGCGTCTACTTCGAGAAGCCCCGGACCACCGTCGGCTGGAAGGGGCTCATCAACGACCCGGGTCTCGACGACACGTTCCGGATCAACGAAGGGCTCCGGGTGGCACGCCGCCTGCTGCTCGAACTGGGCGGGCTGGGCATTCCCTCGGGGGTCGAGTTCCTCGACGTGTTCACGCCCCAGTACTTCGCCGACCTCGTGGCGTGGGGGGCGATCGGCGCGCGGACGACCGAGAGCCAGTTGCACCGGCAGCTCGCGTCCGGACTCTCCTGCCCGGTCGGATTCAAGAACGGTACTGCCGGCAACGTCAAGATCGCGGTCGACGCAATCGGCGCCGCGCGTTCCCCCCATCACTTCCTCGGGGTCACGAAGGAGGGGCACGCGGGGATCTTCCGCACCACCGGGAACCTCGACTGCCACGTCATCCTTCGCGGCGGGGACCGCCCGAACTATGGGGCGGAGGACGTCGCGAAGACGAGTGCGCTGCTTGAGGCGGCAAAGCTCCCCGCTCGCGTCATGATCGACTTCAGCCATGCCAACAGCTCCAAGCAGCACGAGCGCCAGGTGCTGGTCGGCGAGGACGTGGCGGGCCAGATCGCGGGCGGCGACCGCCGCATCGTCGGGGTGATGATCGAGAGCAACCTCGTGGCCGGCCGGCAGGACGTGAAGCCCGGCGGGCCCCGCGTGTACGGGCAGAGCATCACCGACGCTTGCCTCGGCTGGGAGGACACCGAGCCCCTCCTCGAGCGCCTCGCCGCCGCGGTCCGCGCCCGCCGCCGCACCGCGAGCGCCGCCGCCGACTGACCTTCCCCGCCGAGGGTTGCCTTGCGACCCACCGGGCCACCCGCGTCCCGGCTCGAAGAGTTCGGCCGGAACGTGCCCCGGACGCGGCGAGTTTGCAGGCAGGGTCCGGACAGACGCAGCCACGCACAACACACCTCTGGAAGGTTGCTTCACCCGCGCAACGGCGAGCGCAGGGGCTCGGCTCTCTCGCTGTGCCCGTCCGTCGGGTCGCTGCCCGGCATTGCCGCTACAGGGACCCGGTACAGTAGTTCGAGGGACGCGAGTCGCTCCAATCGAAGTCGACTACGGGATGAGTCGCACGAGAAAGCGCCGTCCTCCGGCAAGGGAGTTGCATCGAGATGCGACCGGATACCAAGTATCCCAAGACCCCGTACTGGCCTTGGTCCCCGTCCATCGGACGGGGTGACGGAGTGCATCCGGACCCGGACCGATTCGTTGGGGAATCCGTGGTGGTGACGGAGAAGCTGGACGGTGGTAACACCCTCCTGCATGCAGGCAAGGTCTACGGGCGTAGCGTCGCAGCTCCGAGTGAGGGCAAGTGGATGGCGATGGTGAAGAAGCACCATGCGTGGAAGGTGACGGAGCCCGATGCCTGGCTCTACGGCGAGGACATCTACGGGGTCCACAGTATCGAGTATGGTCCGGTGCCGGAGGACAAGACTTTTCATGCCTTTGCTCTACGAGACGCGAGGGGTACGTTCGCATCCTTTGGCGAGCTCGAAGCGTACGCCACGCAACGGAGGATTCCGGTCGCGCCGGTCCTGTTCAGGGGTTGCTTCGCATCGATTTCCGAGCTACGTACGTTCGTGGACTGCGCCCAAGGCGAACCCTCCGTGCTGGGCGGCGAGCGTGAGGGCGTTGTGCTGCGCTTGGCGCGGGGGTTTCCGGCAGAGGAATTTCCAGTCAACGTCTGCAAGAGCGTTCGGCCCGGCCACGTCCAGACCGACGAGCATTGGACCAGGAACTGGAAACCTTGCCGGATTGAACGGTCTTCCGCATGAGGCCGTTCGCTTGCTTGGCAAATGGACGCGGAACGACTTGCGGTGTCGAACCCGTCGTTCGGTCGATTCCTCCCGTTCGAGACTTGTGCTCGGGCCCATGACCGCTCCGTCGGCCGTCGCCGCTCCTGGAGCCGTGTGCGCCGTACCCATTTCATCGAGCTTGGTTGACCATCAGTGCCGTGAGTAGCGCGTTCGACAACCGTCCGGGAACTTTCGCTCGCCAAGCATCGACGGTGTTGTCGAGACGGTTTCCGTGGCAATCACCTCGCCGAGGGGGCAAGTGAAGAAGTCCAGCCACGAGCCGAGCCGTTTCTTCGGCGCGGACGGCGGCCTGCTGCGGCTGGTTGCGGAAGCCGATCGCATCCGGCTTGCTCATCTCTTCGATCCCTTTTCCGCGGTCCACGCCTCTCGCATCGAACCCTTGCCGCACCAGATCACCGCCGTCTACGGGGAGATGCTTCCCCGCCAGCCGTTGCGCTTTCTGCTCGCCGATGATCCCGGTGCCGGCAAGACCATCATGGCCGGCCTGCTCATCAAGGAGCTCCTGATTCGCAGTGATCTGGAGCGCTGTCTTGTCGTCGCACCCGGCAGCCTCGTCGAGCAGTGGCAGGACGAGCTCGCTTCGAAGTTCGGGCTGCACTTCGATGTCCTTACACGCGAGCGGATCGAGACCGCTCGCCCCGACAATCCCTTCGAAGAGTCCAGTCGGTTGATCGCCCGGCTCGACATGTTGAGCCGCGATGCAGACCTCCAGCGCCTTCTCGAGACGGCGAGGGAGTGGGATCTCGTCGTATGCGACGAAGCGCACCGAATGTCGGCGAGCTTCTTCGGCGCGGAGATCAAGTACACCAGGCGCTATCGGCTCGGCCAGCTTCTCGGCGCTCGTTGCCGCCACTTCCTGCTCATGACCGCGACGCCGCACAACGGCAAGGAGGAAGACTTCCAGCTCTTCATGTCCTTGCTTGACTCCGACCGATTCGAGGGACGCTTTCGCGACCGCGTACACCAGTGCGACGCGAGCGACATGCTGCGGCGGCTGACCAAGGAGGAGCTGCTCCGGTTCGACGGGCGCCCGCTGTTCCCGGAGCGACGGGCGCACACCGCTCAGTACGAGTTGAGCGAAGGTGAGGCCGATCTCTATGCGGCAGTCACCACCTACGTGCGCGAAGAGATGGACCGCGCGGAGCGCTTCGCGGCACGCGACGAGGCACGCCGCCAGAACGTCGGCTTCGCCTTGCAAATTCTCCAGCGCCGACTCGCCTCCTCTCCCGCGGCGATTCACGAGAGCCTTCGCCGCCGCCGGGAGCGGCTGGAAGACCGTCTCTCTCGGGTCAAGGCGGATGGAAGGGGCCGCCGTCTCGACATCCCGTTCCCCGATTCTGCTCCCGTATCCGATGTCGACTTCGATGAACTCGAAGATGCTTCCGAAGAAGACATCGAGCGAACCGAGGCCCGCGTGCTCGGCCGCGCCACGACGGCGCAAACCATCGCCGAGCTTGATGCCGAGATCGAGACCCTGAAGCGTCTCGAAGCCACGGCGCAGATGCTGAGGCGGGATGGCACGGACACCAAATGGCTTCAGCTCGCGAGCATCCTCGATCATCCCCTGATGACCGATTCCGGCGGCGACCGGCGCAAGCTCATCGTCTTCACCGAGCCCCGCGACACGCTGGAGTACCTCGCCGAAAAGGTGCGCACCCGCCTCGGCCGGCCCGAGGCGGTGGTGGTGATCCATGGCGGGGTCGGACGGCGGGAGCGGCGGAAGGCCATGGAAGCGTTCATGCACGATCCGAGCGTCGTGGTGATGGTGGCGAATGACGCAGCCGGCGAAGGCGTCAACCTCCAGCGCGCCCATCTGATGGTCAACTACGACCTGCCGTGGAA